>NZ_MAUD01000130.1 GCF_001700515.1 Streptomyces lushanensis | reverse complement strand
GCGCGGGAGGCCTCCACGAAGGACGGGCGCAGCGCGAGATCCTCGACGGGGTAGCCGGTCAGCATCATCTCGGGGAAGGCGACGACATGCGCGCCCTGCTCGGCGGCGTGCCGGGTCCAGTGCACGATCGACTCGGCGTTCGCGGCGAGATCGCCGACGGTCGAGTCGATCTGATTCAGGGCGAGGCGTAGTTGAGGCACGGGCCCAGTGTAATCGTCTGTCTGACGCGATGTCCCGGGGTGCGCGATGTGGGCCGTCCCACTCGCACGGGAGCCGGGGAGGCCCGCGGGTACGAGTACGGGCCGGGCCGGTGGACCGGCCTCAGCCGCTGGAGCTCCTTCAGCGCATTGAACCGCTTGAGCGGCCCGAGCCGCCCGAGCCGCTGGTCGCGTAGACCTGCTCGCACCACTGGCCGATCTGCTCGTCGCTGAGGTGCTGGGCCAGATCGGCCTCACTGATCATCCCGACCAGGCGCTTGTCCTCGATCACCGGAAGCCGGCGGATCTGGTGGCCCTGCATCTCGAACAGCACATCGTCCACGTCCGCGCTCGAATCGATCCAGCGCGGTGTGCCGTGCGCCATCTCGCCGGCCGTGGTCTGCGCCGGGTCATGGCCCATGGCCACACAGCCGACCACGATGTCACGGTCCGTGAGTATGCCGGCCAGCCGTTCGTTCTCATCGGCTATGGGGAGTGCGCCCACATTGAGCTGACGCATCAGTTGCGCGGCGCGGTCAAGGGTCTCGTGGGCCGGGATCCACTGGGCTCCCGAGTGCATGATGTCTTTGGCGGTGGTCATGGGGATCATGCCTCCAGCGTGGGATGCGGATAAGGACGTTCCGTGTCACCCCGAGTCACCTCCATCATCTTGCAGCCGTTCGGGTGTCGCGACCGCTGAACGCCTCAGGGGCGCCGGTTCCTCTCGAACCGGCGCCCCTGAGCGCGAAAGCCGTCCGCCCCGGTCAGCCGTACGGCGTCCGGCGCCCGGCGCCGGACATCAGCGTTCGACCCCTCAGCCGGTACGGGGCTTCGCGCCGCGGGCCTTGAGCAGGTCCGCCATCAGCCCCATCTCCGACCGCTGGGCCGCGACCATCCCCGCGGCGAGGTCCTTCTCCGTACCGGCCGCGCACAGCTCGACACAGCCCTGCGCCATCGACACCCCGCCCTTGTGGTGGTCGGTCATGAGCTGGAGATAGAGGATCTCGGCCTGCTTGCCGCGCGCCTCGCGGAGCTGGTCCAGCTCGGTCTTCGTGGCCATGCCGGGCATCAGCGAGCCGTCATGGACCTCGTGTCCCGAGCTCCCGTGCTCCATCCCGCTCATGTTGTCCATGGAGCCCATGCCGCTCATGTCGCCGTGATCGCCGGACCCGGATGCGGACTTCTCCATCCAGGCCATCGGCTCCTGGCCCGACTGCACCTTCGGCAGCCCCCACAGGTCCAGCCAGCCCAGCAGCATCCCGCGCTGGTTCGCCTGGGTGTTGGCGATGTCGTACGCCAGCCGGCGCACCTCCTCGTCGTCCGTGCCGTCCCGCACGATGAAGGACATCTCCACCGCCTGCTGATGGTGGACGGCCATGTCACGGGCGAAGCCCGCGTCCGCGGAGTCGGCCGCCGGGACGGGGGCCGTACCCGTACCGCCGTCACGGCCCGCGGACGCCACCGTCGCCGTGCCCGCGAAGAGCAGCGCCAGCACGACCGCCGTGATCGCCGCCCACTGGGTGCGGGTGACCGAGCGGGCGGCGGAGCTCACCGCGCTCACTGCGCGCCCATTCCGCCCGTGCAGGCCGCGCCCGGCTCAGGGGTCTGCGAGCCCTGTACGTACTTGGTGAAGAACTGGTCCACCCGCGGGTCGCTCGCGCTGTCCACGGTGACCTGCTTGCCCCACGCGCTCAGCATGATCGCGCCGGCCTGCTCCTTGAGCGGACTCATCATCGAGTACGGCGTCTTCTCGACCTTCTCGCCGAGCGTCTTCACATCAGCGTCGGAGGCCTTGTCGTTGTAGGTGACCCAGACCGCGCCGTGCTCCAGCGAGTGAACGGCGTTGACGTCCGGGATCGGCTCCTTGTAGACGTCGCCCTGGCAGTTCATCCACGCCTGATTGTGGTCACCGCCGACCGGCGGCGTCATCGGGTACTTGACCGCCTCGGTGACATGGTTGCGCCCGAGCTTCTTGGCGTCCCAGGACTTCTCGTCCTTGATGGGGGCCTTGGCCGCCGCCTGCTGCTGCTCCTTCTTGTCGGACTCCTTGTTGAGGATGTAGGCGCCGAAACCGACAAGGGCGGCGACCACGACGGCGCTCGCCGTGATCGTGATGATACGACTGCGCCGCTCGCGGGCACGCTCGGTGCGGCGCATCTCCTCTATTCGGGCCTTGCGCTCGGCGGACTGGGACTTGGAAGCCATGATGTATGTCCTTCTGAGATGACTACGGAACGCGGACAGCTCCGGATTACGGGCGACGACCGCGGAATACGGGCGGATGGAAGGGGCGGGATCCCGGTGCGGGGTGCGGGCCCGGCTGGAGTCCTCCGTTCGGATCGAGGCAGGCGCGATCCGAACGAGAGGCCCTACGTCCGTAGTACTTGAAGGACGTGGAGGTCCGGCGCGCGGGCGAGCGCTCCGGAGCGGGGCACCTGGCCGGTGGGGTACGGCGGTTCACGGTGCGGAAGCTGTACGTCGGCGGCGAGTGGGGCGGCCGGCGGCGGTACGGTGAGCACGGCCGGGCTGAGATGCGTGAAGAGCGCGCAGTCGCCGCTGTCGTAGGGACAGCTGAAGCGGGCCTCGGCCTGGTTCACGGCGGTGAAGGAACGGTTCCGTGCGTGGCTGTTCCCCGCGTGTCCGCCGCCGGGCCCGGCGATGGAGCCGGAGCCGGAGGCGGTCGCGGATTCAGGGCCCAGACAGATGAAGAGCGCGGCGAACAGCGTCGCCACGGCACTCGCCAGTGCCATGGGACGCGTGCTGCGTATGTGGCCGCGCCGCTGTCCCCCCATGGGCGCAGATCGTAGTGCGTACGCCCCCGGTCAGCAGCAGTGAGGAGCCCTTCCGCGGCCCGGCGGACGGCGCGATCCGGTACGAACAGGTCATCGGGCGTGAGACCGCGATACAAAGGGGTCATGGCCGACCACCGGGAGACGGACGCGGACGCGGAGGGGACGGACGCCGGCGCGGAAGGCGACACGGACGCCGGTGCCGGGGCCGATACCGGGGCTGACGCCGGTGCCGGTGCCGGTGCTGGCGCCGATGTCGGGCCCGGTGCACTCGCCGGCGCGGAGGCTGACGTCGACGCCGATGTCGACGCCGTGACCCACGCCGTGCTGGCCGCGTCCCGGCTGCTGGTCACCGTGTCCGCGCGCTCCCTCGCCACTGTGGCGGAACGGGTCGAACGGGTCACCCTGCCCCAGTACCGTCTCCTCGCGGTCCTCGCCACCCACGGCGACGCGAAGCTGGTCGAGGTGGCCGAGCGGCTCGGCGTGAATCCCTCGACCGCCATGCGCATGCTCGACCGGCTCATCGCCGTCGGCCTGGCGGCCCGGCAGAACGATCCGGACAACCGCCGTCAGACGATGCTGCGGCTGACTCCGGAAGGCCGCAGACTGGTCGAGGAGGTCACGGCCGCGCGGCACCGCGAGATCTCGGCGATCGTGGAGCGGCTGACCCCCGGACAGCGCACCGCCCTGGTCGGCGCGCTGAGCGCGTTCATCCGGGCGGGCGGGGAACCGTCGGTCCCGGGCGACGACTCGGAGCCGTACCCCCTGGGCTGGTCGGACACTCATGCCCGGCGGGCGGGTGCGCACGGGGCACCGGCGGACACGTGACCGGCAGGCGCGTGACCGACGGCTGTACGACCGACGGCTGTACGACCGAGGGCCGTGCGCCCGGGGCATGCGCGCCCGGGGTATGTGTGACCGACGGCGCACCGAACTTCAGCACTTCAGCACCATGAGTTGCGGACACCTATTACCTGGGCATCACTCGTACGGGCACTATGGGCACGGTGTCCGTACACGCGCGCGATGTGGGGCGTTGGACGGGGGTTCGCAACGTGCCCGAAATCGTGTGGTGGGATGCTCGTGTGCCCCAGCGTGCCCCGCGGCATGGGAGCAGGTGGCCTGACCAGCAAGGATGGGTAGGACAGCTAATATGGACAAGCAGCAGGAATTCGTGCTCCGCACGCTTGAGGAGCGCGACATCCGCTTCGTACGCCTGTGGTTCACCGATGTGCTCGGCTTTCTGAAGTCGGTCGCCGTCGCGCCCGCCGAGCTGGAGCAGGCCTTCGACGAGGGCATGGGATTCGACGGGTCCGCGATCGAAGGTTTCGCCCGTGTGTACGAATCCGACATGATCGCCAAGCCCGATCCGGGCACTTTCCAGATCCTGCCCTGGCGCGCGGAGGCCCCCGGCACCGCCCGTATGTTCTGCGACATCCTCATGCCCGACGGCTCGCCGTCCTTCGCGGACCCGCGTTTCGTGCTCAAGCGGATGCTCGCCAGGACCTCGGATCTGGGTTTCACCTTCTACACCCACCCGGAGATCGAGTTCTTCCTGCTGAAGGAGAAGCCGACCGACGGCACCCGGCCCACTCCGGCCGACAGCTCGGGCTATTTCGACCACACTCCGCAGAATGTCGGCATGGACTTCCGGCGCCAGGCGATCACGATGCTGGAGTCGATGGGCATCTCGGTGGAGTTCAGCCACCACGAGGGCGCGCCGGGCCAGCAGGAGATCGATCTGCGGTACGCGGACGCGCTGTCGACGGCCGACAACATCATGACGTTCCGCCTGGTGATGAAGCAGGTCGCGCTGGAGCAGGGCGTACAGGCGACGTTCATGCCGAAGCCGTTCTCGGAGTACCCGGGCTCTGGCATGCACACGCATCTCTCCCTCTTCGAGGGCGACCGGAACGCGTTCTACGAGTCGGGCGCCGAGTACCAGCTCTCCAAGGTCGGCCGCTCCTTCATCGCCGGTCTGCTGAAGCACGCGGCGGAGATCTCGGCGGTCACCAACCAGTGGGTCAACTCGTACAAGCGCATCTGGGGCGGCTCCAGCCGCACCGCGGGCTCGGGCGGCGAGGCTCCCTCGTACATCTGCTGGGGCCACAACAACCGCTCGGCACTGATCCGCGTGCCGATGTACAAGCCCGGCAAGACGGGCTCCGCCCGGGTCGAGGTCCGCTCGATCGACTCCGGCGCCAACCCGTACCTGAGCTACGCGGTCCTCCTCGCGGCCGGCCTCAAGGGCATCGAAGAGGGCTACGAACTCCCGGCGGGCGCCGACGACGACGTCTGGGCCCTCTCCGACGCCGAACGCCGCGCGATGGGCATCGAACCCCTCCCGCAGAACCTCGGCGAGGCGATCACCCTGATGGAACGCAGCGAACTGGTCGCCCAGACCCTGGGCGAGCATGTCTTCGACTTCTTCCTCCGCAACAAGAAGCAGGAATGGGAGGAATACCGCAGCGAGGTCACGGCCTTCGAACTCCGCAAGAACCTCCCGGTGCTCTGACCCGATTCCCCCTTGCTTTCCCGCTTTCCCCACACCGGGCCGACGGTTCCTGCCGTCGGCCCGCACTCGTTTCACCGCGTTGCCCGAGGTCACACACGGCAAACCTCTTCTGTCTGTCTGTTTCCGAACTCGCGTGATTCGATTCGAGTTAACTTTCAGTCCATCTTTCGGATGGCTTTCGTTTGGCTCCTGAAGCGGCCTCATTTCTTTTTCTGTCTCCTGTCTCCCGCTTTCATGCCATAAATGCACCTGTGTGAGATGGAATGCCCTTGACAAGGCAAAACGGTGATCGCTTAGGGTCGCCGAGTCGATGTGGATTCTGTGAACCTGGGGTGGGGATTATGGGCGGGGTGGTGGCATGGCGTCGTAGCCGTGCAGGTCGAAGACGTGTACGGCACGCGGTGTCGGCTGTCATGGCGCTGGCTGTTCTGAGCGGAATTCCTGCCTTGGCCCTGCCTGCCTCGGCCGCTGCCGCTGTCGGCGCCGTACCCGCTTCGAGCGCGTCGGTGCGGGCGGCTGCTTCGGGTGAGCCGGTGGAGGATGTCGCGCAGCGCACGGAGTATTCGCAGACGTTCGCGAACCCGGACGGCACGTTCACACTTTCGCAATCCACGGCTCCTCAGCGCGTAAAGCGGGCCGACGGTTCCTGGTCCGGCATTGACACGGAGCTCGAGCGGCGGGCGGACGGCAGTATCGGTCCGAAGGCGGCCGTGGTGGATCTGTCGTTCTCGGGCGGTGGCGCGGATCGGAGCATGATCCGGATGGGGGACAAGGAGAATCGTTCCTTCTCCTTGGACTGGCCCGGTTCGTTGCCGGAGCCGACGCTGGAGGGCGCCACCGCCATCTATCCGGAGGTGTTGCCGGGAGTCGATCTGCGGCTGACCGCTACGGCTGAGGGCTACCGGCAGGTCCTGGCGGTCAAGACGGCGCAGGCCGCCGCCAATCCGGAGTTGGAGCAGATCGCCTTCACCGCCTCCGGTGACAGGCTGGCAGTGGTTCCCGGCGCGGGCGGTGGCCTGCGCGCCGTCGACGACGACGGCAACGCGGTCTTCACGGGTCCTGCCGGTCAGATGTGGGACTCCGCGGGCGACGACGCCGTCGGCGGCGGCAGCACGCGGACACGGTCGGCCCGCTCCAAGGCGGCCACCGACGAACCCGCTACCGAGGTCGGGAAGGATCCGAACCTGCCGGGTGACGGCGACGCCACCGCCGTACTGCCGGTGAAGGTCACCGACGGTGCCGTGCGGGTGGAGCCCGACCTGGACCTGTTGCGGGGCAGCGGAACGGTCTATCCCGTCTACATCGATCCGCCGGTCGGGCTGGGTGCTCTGGAGCGTACGAAGATTTCCTCCGACGGAGACCGTTTCTGGCAGTTCGACGGCGATCTGGGGGTCGGCCGGTGCGGGAGCGCGGACGGCTACTACTGCGGACCTGGGTACATCGACCGGATGCTGTTCGAGTTCGCGCCCAGTGCTTTGAATGGCAAGCACGTGCTGGACGCCAGCTTCCGAGCGTACGAGACGTGGTCGTTCAACTGCGACGCCAAGTGGCTGAACCTGGTTCGCACCAACAACATCTCCGAAGCCACCCGGTGGCCGGGACCTGCCACGATCGACCATATGGGCGACCGACTGGTCTCCGCAGGCCGGGGGACCAACTGCAGCCCCGAACAGCCGCCGTCATGGATCGAGTTCCACGACGATCCGGCCCAGTCGAACGAGAATCTGACGCCGACGGTGCAAGCCCTCGCGGACGGGAAGATGTCCCGGCTGACATTGATGCTGTGGGCCAAGGACGAGGACGACCCGCGCGCGTGGAAGCGGTTCGACGACAACGCCGAACTGAAAGTCACCTATGTGCCACGGCCCGGGGTGCCCACTGACGTCGGTCTGATCCCCGGCGACGGTAAAGCCGCGTACTGCAGGACCAACGCGTCCGACCCGCTGATCGTCACACGTCTGGACCCGATGGTGCAGGCGCGGGTCCAGACCCAGGTCGAGCCGAAGAAGGGCGAGGAAAGGGGATCGCTCCAGGCCGGATTCCGGGCGGCGCGCAAGCTGACCGACGGCACCTGGGAAGAGATCTGGACCGACGAGGGGCCGCCCGGAGGGTACGATCCGGACAATACACTGGAGAAATTGCGTATGACGAACCGGACCGACGGCACGGAATATCGGTATCGGGCACGTACGCAGTCGCGTTGGTCCTCTGGCGACAAGTCCGGTGAGCTGGCCTCGTCCTTCTCCCCATGGTGCTACTTCAAGATCGATTCCACCGCGCCCAAGGTCCCGCAGATCACGGCGAACGGTCCATACACGGAGTGCGTGACCGATGTATGCGAGGGCGCGGGTGGTCCGGGCGTCCCGGGTTCTTTCACCTTCAAGCCGAACGCTGCTGACGGGGACATCGTGGGCTACCGGTGGAAGTTGCTGACGTCAGCCGGAGCCAAGGAGGTCAGCGGAGAGACGTACACCGAGAAGAGCGTCATTCCTTCGCTGACAGGCACTCAGGTGCTGTCCGTGGAGGCCAAGGACGTTCGGAAGCGATTCGGCCCTCCTGCGGAGTTCACCTTCAAGGTGTCCCCGGCGGAAGGAGCAACGGGGCGCTGGCACTTCGACGACGGCGCTCCGGGCTCCGAAATCACGGTGGCGAAGGACACGGCCACCGTCGGCACCCGCCACCACGCCACCCTGTACACAGCCGGAGCCGGCTGGTCGACGATGGCGCGCCGAGGAGAAGCGGACCAGTCCCTGTGGCTGGACAGCGCCACGCCTGCCAATCAGACGGCTTATGCCGCCACCGACGCGGCGGCGGTGAATACGAAAGACTCGTTCACCCTGTCCACCTGGGTTTATCTGACCGATGCGTCGTCCAGCCATATGGTGCTGACCACTCCGGGTAGTCAGGCGCAGGCATTCGCCCTGTACTACTCAAGCTCCACCAGCGGGTGGGTGTTCAGCCACACCGTCGCCGACTCCAAGACCCCGGTCTTCGTCAAGTCCGAGGCGGAGAGGACAGATCCGGTTCTCCGTGTCTGGACGCATCTCGCCGCGGTCTTCGACACCCACGCGGACACCGATCCGGCCAACGACACCATTCAGCTCTATGTCAACGGCCAACCTCAGGGCACGGCGGTGAAACTCGCCGCGTCGGCCGCGTCCCAGGGCGCGGCATACCAGCCCTGGACGGCTGCAGCCGGGCTTCAGTTCGGGCGCTCGATCGTCCGGGAGACGAGCGGCCAGTACTTCCGTGGCCGGATCGACGAGAGCGCCGTGTGGCAGCGACCTCTCACGGAGGAGGAAATCCGGCAGGAGGTCCGCCTGGAGCAGGACGGCCTGCCGGCCAATGAACTCGTGGCGCAATGGGACGCGACCACCGCCACCGGCACGGAGATCGGCGAGGGCACGCCCTATCCGAATCCGTCCATGAAGCTGTCGGCCACGGGCGCGGTGCTGGATGACGCGGGCAACGGCCTGGTCCTTGACGGCACCGCCGGATACGCGTCCGCACAGGGTCCGGTGGTGGACGAGTCCGGTTCCTTCACGGTCTCGGCGCGGGTCCAGTTGAATGCGGAGAAGCTGGCGGCGAAACCGGTCGGCTACCGGGCCCAGGTCGCCGGGCAGCGCAGCGGTGGCGAGTCGTCGTGGGCTCTGTGGGTCGTCAAGCCGGCTGAGGGCTTTTACCAATGGCAGTTCACGCGGACCGCGACCGACGCGGTGGGCAAGGTGACCCGGAACAGCACGGTCACCCCTCGGGCCGATCTCGCCGCAACGGACACCTGGGTCGACGTGACTGGAGTATTCGATGCCCAAGAGGACTGGGACTGGGCAGACCCCGTGGACCCGGCTCAGACCGAAGACGGCCTTGGCAAAATGCATCTGTACGTCGGTTCGGCCGATAAGCCGAGCCGCACCAGCCCGGGGTTCGACGTGGTGCAGCAGGGAAGCGGCGAACTCGCGATGGGCAGGGGAACTGCGGCCGGTACCACCGGTCATTACCTTCCAGGCATGCTCGATCAGCTACGTGTCTGGACCGGTGCGATGACGCGTGACCAGGTCAGCGATCAGGTGCTGGCCGCATCTGACGACGTGGAATAACCCGTTTCTCTCAACCAGTGGGTGGCGGCCGACGGTGTCGCCACCCAGGCCGCCGGCATGGGCGGCCCCCAATACTTCGACCCCCATCGGTCTTGCTCCCGCCGCCAGTGCGGGAGCAGCGGACGCGTGCCTCCATACAGGTGTGCGTAAGGAGAGCGGTAGATGAATCAGCTCGGATCGGCCACGAGGCTCTCAGCCCGGAGACATCGCGGCAGACGTCCCTGGGGACGGCGCATGGCGGCCGTGCTCGCCCTTGCCCTCATACCTGGCCTGCTCACCCCCGTGGCCTTCGCGAGCGCGCCTGATCCGCTGGGCAAGCCGGAGTTGGAGGCACCGCGCTCGGCGAAGGTTTCCGCTTTCACCGTGAAGGCGAACAAGCAGGCGGCGGCGCAGATGAAGAAGGCGGCCGATGCCGATCGCGCCGCGAGCCGACGTGCGAAGACGGACCAGAGCCGAAAGGTCACCTGGCCCGCAGGCGGTAAGGCCACACTCACCCTGCCCGCCACCGCACCCGGGCCCGTCGGTGCTGCCCCGGGATCCCTTCCTGTCACTCTCACGCCGTCGGCCGGGACCAAGCAGAGCAAGCCAGGGACGAAGGCCGCCGAGGCCGTCACAGTCGAGGTGCTGGACCAGACGGCCGCGCAGCGTCTCGGCGTCAAGGGTGTGGTCCTCACCGTCACCGGCCCGTCCCATGGAGGCAGTGCCGAACTGGGCATCGACTACTCGGCGTTCGCTTCCGCCTATGGTGGTGACTGGGCAGGGCGTCTCCAGGTCCTCCAGCTTCCCGACTGCGCACTGGACGATCCGTCGAAGGCCGCGTGCCGGAAGCGTACGACGCTGGATTTCGTCAACGACCGCTCCGAGGAGCGCCTGCGGACCGAGCTCACCTTCGCCTCGGGCTCGGCCAAGGCCAAGGCCGCGTCCGAACAGATGATGGTGCTGGCTCTGGCAGCAGGCACCAAGTCGGGGGCCGGTGACTACAAGGCCACTCCGCTCGCGGCTTCCGCCACCTGGGAAGCCGGCGGTTCCTCGGGTACCTTCACCTGGTCCTACCCGCTGCGCACCCCGCCTGCGGCGACCGGCCCCGCGCCGGACCTGTCGATCTCGTACGACTCGGGCGCTGTGGACGGCCGTACCGCGTCCTCCAACAACCAGGGCACTGCGATCGGTGAGGGCTTCGACATCACCTCGTCATACATCGAGCGGAAGTACGGCTCGTGTGATGACGACGGCCAGACGGACAAGTCCGATCTGTGCTGGAAGTACGACAACGCCTCCTTGGTCCTGAACGGCAGAGCCACCGAACTGGTCAAGGACGACACGACCGGCGCATGGCGACTGAGGAACGACGACGCCTCCACCGTCACCCACTCCACCGGTGCCGAGAACGGTGACGACAACGGCGAGTACTGGACACTCATTACCGGGGACGGCACCAAGTACGTCTTCGGCCTGAACAAGCTGGACGGAGCCGCGGCCTCCGACCGTACCCAGTCGGCGTGGACCGTTCCTGTCTTCGGTGACGACGCGGGCGAGCCCGGCTACGCCGACGGTACGAGCTTCTCCGGGCGGGACAAGAACCAGGCCTGGCGGTGGAACCTCGACTACGTCGAAGACCTCCATGACAACGCCATGAGCTACTGGTACGAGGCCGAGACCAACAACTACGACAAGCTGGGGGACGACACCACCGGTACGGGATACACCCGTGGCGGCTACCTCAAGGAGATCCGCTACGGGCAGCGCGCCGGTGCCCTGTTCTCCGCCACTCCCAAGGCGTCGAACAAAGTCGTCTTCTCGTACGCCGAGCGTTGCCTGGCCTCCGGCAGCGGCTGTGACTCGTTGACCGAGGACACCCGCGACAACTGGCCCGATGTCCCCTTCGACGCGGTGTGCAAGGACGGGGACAAGTGCACCGGGATCGTCGGCCCCAGCTTCTTCACCCGCAAGCGCATGACCGGCGTCACCACCTACGCGTGGGACGCGGCGGCCGGCACCCCTGACTACACCCCTGTTGACGTCTGGGCGCTCAAGCAGCAGTACCTCGACCCGGGCGACACCGGTGACTCCTCCGATCAGTCGCTGTGGCTGGACGAGATCCGGCACACGGGCAAGCGAGGCACTGACCTGTCGCTCGACCCGGTCACCTTCCTGCACGAGTTCCGCCCCAACCGGGTCGATGGCGCGACCGACGACATCCTCTCCCTGGAGAAGCCGCGTCTGAAGGCCGTCACCTCCGAGGCGGGCGCACAGACCATCGTGACCTACGCCGACGCCGGCTGCGTGGCAGGGCAGACCATGCCCAAGGCCGACGAGAACACCCGCACCTGCTTCCCCGTCTACTGGTCACCCAACGGTGCCAAGGATCCACAGCTCGACTGGTTCCAGAAATATCCGGTCACATCTGTCACCACCACTGATCCCCAGGGCGGCTCCGAAGCCGTCGTGGACATGTACCAGTACGCGGGCGGCGGTGCGTGGCGCTACGACGAGGACCCGCTGACCAAGGAGAAGGAACGCACCTGGTCGATCTGGCGTGGATTCGGCAAGGTCACCCACCTCACCGGTAACCCTGACCGTACCCAGTCCAAGACGGTCACTGTCTACCTGCGGGGCATGGACGGAGACCGCCTCTTGGGCCCGGACGGCAAGACCCCGGATCCGGACCGGCGCCGTACCGGGAAGGTGACGGGCGTCAAGGCCACCGAGATCACCGACTCCGACCAGTACGCGGGCTTCACCCGCGAATCGGTCACGTACAACGGGACGCAGGAGGTCGGGGGTCAGATCAACGATCCCTGGTCCAGGAGGACGGCCACTCAGCACAAGTCGTACGCGGACATCGAGGCGTATTACATCCGTACCGACGCCACCCACGCGCGTACCAACATCATCAGCAGTGGTATCGCACGTGACCGCGTGCGCACCACCGCCACCACCTATGACGACTACGGCATGCCCGGGACGGTCGAGGACAAGGGCGACGACGCCGTTGTCGGCGACGAAACCTGCACCCGTATCTGGTACGCGCGCAACGACGACCTCGGTATCAACAGCCTGACCGCCCGTACCCGTACCGTAGCCAGGACCTGCGCCACCACCGAGACGGCACTGGACCTTCCCGTCGACTCCACCAAGCCCGGCGACCTCGTCTCCGACACCGCCACCGCGTACGACACCACTGCCTGGTCAGCGGCACAGAAGCCCACCAAGGGCGACGTGCAGTGGACCGGCCGGGCGAAGTCCTACGGCACGGACGACCAGCCGGCCTGGCAGCAGACCGCGGCATTCACCTACGATGCCCTCGGCCGCCTGCTCACCGTCAAGGACACAAACAATCTCCTGACGACCACCACCGGTTACACACCTGCGGCTGCCGGGCCGCTGACGAAGATCACCGTCACCAACGCCAAGGGCCATGTCACCGGCACAGTGCTGGATCTGGCAACGGGTGCGCCCCTCACGGTCACCGACCCCAACGGCAACCTGACCGACAGCGAGTACGACAGCCTCGGCCGCATCACCAAGGTCTGGCTGCCCGAAAATCCGAAGTGGCTTGGAAACACACCGAATTACGTCTACAACTACCGTCTCACCGCATCGGCGCTGTCCTGGGTGTCGACCGGTCTCATCAAGGGCGACGGCTCCGGCTACAACACCTCTTACGAGATCTACGACTCGCTCCTGCGCCCACGCCAGGTCCAGTCGCCCTCTCCGGCCGGTGGCCGGCTGATCGCTCAGACTCTCTACGACGACCGAGGTCTCGGGGTGTCCAGCCAAGGCGACATCTGGGACGGGACCGCTGCGCCGTCAGGCGAGATGGTGGAGGTCGACGCGGGTCAGGCCCCGGTACAGACCGACACGACCTACGACGGCGCGGGCCGCGCGACCCGGGCGGTGACCAAGCACTACAACGTCCCCCGCTGGACCATCGACTCCACCTACACCGGTGACACCGTGACCACCACGGCCCCGGTTGACGGCCAGGCCACAGCGGTGGTCACCAATGCCCTCGGCCAGACCACACAGCAGCGGCAGTACGGAGGCCATCTGGCCACCGGCACCGACTACACCACCACCGACTTCACCTACACACCCAGCGGACAGCAGAAGACCGTCACCGGCCCGGACAAGGCCGTCTGGACCTACGAATACGACCTGTTCGGCCGTCGGACCGCCTCGACGGACCCGGATTCGGGCCGATCCACCACCGCCTACAACGAGCTCGACCAGGTCGTCAAAACCACGGACTCCCGTTCGAAGAGCCTCATCTCCGAATACGACGTCCTTGGTCGCCAAACCGGTCTGTGGGACGGCACCAAGAGTGACGCCACCAAGCTGGCCGCCTGGACCTTCGACAGCCTCGCCAAGGGGCAGGCCGATACCGCCGTCCGCTACGAGAACGGCCTCGGTACCTCCACCAGCAAGGCATACACCGACAAGGTCACCGCGTACGACCCCATGTACCGGGTCCTGGACAGCCAACTCATCCTGCCCGCGAACGACCCGCTGGTGATGGCAGGCGTTTCGCAGACGCTGAAGTTCTCCACGGTCTACCAACTCGACGGCACCGTAAGCCAGTACAGCAGCCCGGCCGTGGGGGGTCTCCCCCGCGAGGACGTCACCAGCACCTACAACGACCTGGGCCGGCAACTCACCGCCACCGGTTCCACCCGTTACCTCCTCGGTGCCGCCTACTCGCCCCAGGACGATCTGAAGCAGCTCACGCTGGGAACCGACAGGGCGACAGACGCGAAGAAGGCTTACCTCAACTATGAGTACGAGCCCGGGACCCGACGCCTGATCCGCTCCTACGTCACCGACGACGTCCACAGCTACATGCCGCAGGAGCTGAAGTTCACCCAGGACGAGGCAGGCAACGTCCGCTCCATCTTCGATGCCACCACCCAAGGTGGCACCACCAAAGCCGACTATCAGTGCTTCGACTACGACGGCTACAGCCGCCTCACCGAAGCGTGGACCCCGAAAACCGCCGACTGCGCCAAGTCCGGCCGCATCACGGCCAACATCGACGGCGCTGCCCCCTACTGGACCACCTACGAGTACAACCAAGCGGGTCAGCGCAAGACCGAGACCAAACACACCGCCACAGGCGACAGTGCCACCAACTACACGTACGGCACGCCCGCGCCTCGCAGCCAGCCTCACCCGCTCACCGGCACGACCGGAGCGAAGGCGGCAAGTTACACCTACGACAACATGGGCAACACCATCAGCCGACCGGGAACCCAGGCCCAGCAGACCCTGACCTGGAACACCGAAGGCAAACTCGTCTCCACCACGGAACCCGCCGTCGGCAGCAAGCCGGCCACCGGTACCAGTTACCTCTATGACGCCGCGGGTGAACTCCTCGTTCGCCGCAACACCACCGCCGACGGCGAAACAGTCGTCCTTTACCTGGGCGACACCGAGGTCCATCTCACCACCAAGGGCACCGTCAAGACCGTGTCCGGCACCCGCCACTACACGGCCGCCGGCCAGACAATCGCGGTGCGTACCGCCAAGGCCGGTGTCACCGGAAGCAAACTCACCTTCCTCGCGGGCGACCACCACGGCACCTCCAGCCTCGCCCTGGAGGCGGGCACGTATGCCATCACCAAGCGTTACACCACCCCGTTCGGAGCGCCCCGAGGCACCGCCCCCACCACCTGGCCCGATGACAAGGCATTCCTCGGCAAACCGGCCGACACCATCACCGGCCTCACCCACATAGGCGCCCGCGAATACGATCCGGGAATCGGTCAATTCATCAGCGTTGACCCGATCCTCACTCTCGACCAGCACCAATCGTTCAACGGCTACAGTTACGCCAACCAGCACCCCGCCACCAGCTCCGACCCCACCGGCCTCAGTGACCCCGGCGGCACCCAATGCGGATACACATCCGCCTGTGCCAGTGGACCGAAATACAATGAGCCCATCCCTGTGCAAAATGAATCTTCTCGCCAAGGCGGAACAGCGGGACCGCGCGGCAACCCCCAAGGAAGCTGGGAAAACGAAGGTTCGAACAACGACGACTACGATGGTGACGGTTACGTACTCGTCTATCCGGGCGTAAAAATCGACGCCAAATGGAAGCCGCAAGACAGGGCGGCGTTCATTGCAGAGTTTTACCGGCAGATGGAAGAAAACTGCGGATCTTCTGGCCTGTCGTGCGAAGCCGACCTGCTCGGTGAAGGCGACGAAAGTGTCCGGTATGACATCCGAATAACCGCTTTCTATGCCTGCGGCGCAACGGATTGTCCCGGAAGAAGTAAACTGTGGGGTCTTGCGTGGACCGAAGGAACACAGGGATCCAACCTGTTCGCGGGTCCGCCGGGCGGAAACATTCGCGGCATGACCGGAAAGAGAGGGGGCTGCACGCAATGTTTCCTCGCCGGCACGGATGTCCTCATGGCCGACGGAACGACCAAGGACATCGAGGATGTCGAACTCGGCGACATGGTGCAGGCAACTGACCCTGAAACGGGAGAGTCGGGGCCCCGCGAGGTAACCCGGCTCATCGTCACCGAGGACGACAAGCACTTCAACACGCTGTCCATCGCAACGGACAACGGCGTCGAGCGACTCACGGCAACGTACGAGCACCCCTTCTGGTCGCCTTCCGAGAAGAGCTGGCTCGGAGCAGCCAAGCTGAAGCCCGGCATGACGCTGCTCACCGACGACGGCACCACCGTCATCGTGACGGCGAACCGAGCCTTCACCAAGCATGCGCGGACCTACAACCTGACCGTGGACGACCTCCACACGTACTATGTGCTGGCGGGGCAGACTCCGGTTCTGGTTCACAATTCCGACGGCTGCAACGTTGCGGATGGCCCCCGAATTCAAGCTCGGCTCGCAGCAGACGAGCTCGCTGGAGCGGACGGGCACGCCTTCCAGAAGCATGTTGTAGAGAAGGGGGAGTTCCCCGGAATTCGGACCCGCGCACAATTCTCCGACATGATTGAAGATGTAATCCTGCACGGAGAGCGTCGTGTGCGTTCCGATGGTGCGTCTGCCTATTGGCGGAACGGGGTAATCGTGATCCGCAACCCCGGGTCGAGGGACGGTGGTACCGTCTTCGCACCTCAAGAGGGCTATAGGTACTTCACCAAGAACTTCAAGTCAGAGTGAGAGGACGATTCTGAATGCATGTGGAGGATTGCGGGGGGCAGGTCGTAATCACGATGCCCAGAGCGGAATTCTTTCTGGTTGAAGCGCTGATGATGGAAGCGCTTGAGACCGGGGATGACCGCGACTTTCAGACGCGCGTAGGGGCGACCAAGGATGAGGTGAGGGCTCTCCTGGACAGCCTGCCGGATCTGCCACTCGGTGGTGGGAGTTAACTGCCGTGATGTGATCGCTCATGCAAATCTGAAGCCCCGTCAGGTGCGTCCTGGCGGGGCTTCTGCATGGGGTGACGGCAGTAGTTGACGGCAACGTTAGCGGACGGTGGCTCCGCACAGCGGGGGGTCATCGCCGTCGTCGCGGACCGTCTCGTGGCCGGCGAGTGACTTGAGTGCGGTGCTGAGGGTGTCGATGGCGTCGCGCTGGAGGCGGAGTCGGACGTGGGCGTAGACGGTGGCGGTGACGCCAATGTGGGCGTGGCCGAGGAGTTCCTTGATCACGACGAGTTCGACGCCCTGCTCCAGGAGCAGAGTAGCGGTCGAATGGCGGAGGTCGTGGAAGCGGATGCGGCGGAGGCCGGCCTTGCGGAGGAGCGTGGTGAAGGCGCGGGTGAGGTTGGTCGGGTCGATGGGCCTGCCCTGCGGTGTGGTGAACACGTGCGCGTTGTGCTGCCACTCGGTGCCTGCCGTGTGACGGTCGCGCTGCTGCTCCTCAAGATGGTGTTTCAGCGACTGGAGGCAGCGGGCGGGGAGGGCGATGCGACGTTCGGAGGCCCGGGTCTTGGTGGGCAGCGTGGTGAGGCCGCCCGTGCTGGTGCGCTGAAGGGTTCGGCGAACGGCGGCGGTGCCCGTGTCGAGGTCGAGGTCTTCCCAGCGCAGGCCGAGGAGTTCGCCCTTGCAGAGTCCGGTGTGAAGGGCGAGTTCGAACAGGGCATGGAGCCGGTGGCCCTGGGCCGTGGTGAGGAGTTGGCGGGCTTCGTCGGCGGTGAGGGGTTCGAAGCGTCGGGGCCGTGGGGGACACCAGTGGAACGCAAAACCCACGCTGACCAGCGAAGAAGCCGGTAGAGGGGCGCTGCGTAGCACACGTACTATGTGCTGGCTGGGGTCACGCCAGTGCTCGTGCATAACACCTGCCCGAATCCTGGCCCCGCGCAACAAGGATCTACCTTTGAGGACTACGCGAATGCGAATCGCGGAGCGAACAAGGCGTCCACACCTGATTTCGTGACGGAATACACTGCACCGTCCGGGAATCGCTACTGGGGGCGCACTCAAGGGGACACGGAGATCGAACCGGGATCGGCTCTGGACGAGGTGCTGGGGGCGAACGGTCGCGACACATGCTCAGAGATTTGTGCCATGAATGAGGCTCAAAAGGCCGAGGGCGATTCCGCCATATTTGGTGGTTCGTTTCGAACTTTGCGCGTCAGGCCACTTGGATCTCCAATGGAGAGCGGTGTCCCGTTTGATCCTTGCGAAGAATCATGCCAGACAGTGATTAGGAAAACCTTCGGGACGTGGTAGAAGTGAGTCGACTAGTTGAAGTGGATAGTCCGACAGTAGCGAAATCCCTGCGCGATGCCGGCTGGTTCGAGGGTCGAGAAACTGACATCTCTGGTTGGGTTCGTTCACTTGAGGCCACGGGGTTTGAGTTGAACGATCTGGCGCTTCGGGTGTGGAGGGAGTTTGGTGGGCTCAAGATCAAGAGTTCCGAAATTCGTACGCCTGCATCGTCGTTGTGGATTGACCCGGAGGATGCATGTGTCGATTCGGCCGACGAAGCGTCTAAGCTTCGTCAAAGATTCGGAGAGAACTACTCCCCGCTAGGAATGTGGTCTGTTCAATTCAGGTCGTATATCTCGGCGGGGGGTAGGGTTGTGGCCATTGGGTTGCTGGACATGTGGGAATTGGGTTCGAGTTTTTCAGAAGCGGTCAATTATGTAGTAAATGGCGGCTCTGGAGAAAATCGACTGCAGCAGGCGGATTGGCTTTCCTGACTGTGCTATCTCTGCCGTGCAAATCGAGCTTGGTCGCGACCTCTCCGCTGGCCAAGTAGTGGCCGAGAATTTCGAACCGGTGGTCAGCTGATGACCCTGGAGAGAGAAGTAATAGGTCGGCATGAAGGCCCCGGCAGAGGGATCCGCGCGGGGCCTTCTGCGGCCTTGACGGCAGTAGTTGACGGCAACGTCAGCGGACGGGGGTCGCGCAGAGGGGTGGTTCGTCGTCCCCGTCCGGCTTGCTGCCGGTGAGCTCGGTGAGCTCGGTGGGGTTGCGGAGGGCGTTGCCGAGGAGGTCGATGGCATCGCGTTGGAGGCGGAGCCGGACGTGGGCGTACACCGTCGCGGTCACGCCGATGTGGGCGTGCCCCAACAGTTCCTTGATCACGACGAGTTCGACGCCCTGCTCCAGGAGGAGGGTTGCCGCCGAGTGGCGGAGGTCGTGGAAGCGAATGCGGCGGAGCCCGGCCCGGTGGAGCAGGGTGTTGAAGTGGCGGGTGAGGGTGGCTCCTTCGATCGGGGCGCCGTCGGGACGGGTGAAGACGTAGCCGCTCGCCTTCCAGCCGGTCCCCGCCGCTTCGCGTTCCTGATGCTGGCGGTGGCGGTGCTGTTCGAGGGATCGCATGCACTTGGTGGGCAGGGCGATTCGCCGCTCCGAGCTCTGGGTCTTGGTCGGGAGGGCGGTGAGGCCGCCGCTGTTGGTGCGTTGGAGGGTGCGGCGGATGCTGGCGGTTCCGTCGGCCAGGTCGAGGTCTTCCCAGCGTAGGCCGAGGAGTTCGCCCTTGCGGAGCCCGGTGCGCAGCGCGAGTTCGAACAGCGCGTGCAACCGGTGTACGCGCGCGGCGGCAAGGAAATGGCGCGCTTCGTCGGCGGTGAGGGGTTCGAAGCGGCGGGGGCGGGGTGTGCCGGTGCGGACGTTGCGGGCGACGTTGCGTGGGATCTCCTCCTCGCGCACTGCGTGCTCCAGGGCGGACTTGAGCACCGAGTGCACGTAGGCCAGGGTCAGCGCTGAGAGCCGCTTCGAGCAGCACGTTCCAGCGGCGCAGCAGCGGGACTGGTCGCGGGCGGTGTCGAGGCCGCGGGTGCAGCACTGGCAGGTGGTGCGGAGTTGGTTGAGCCAGGTGCGGACGTCCTTGGCGGTGAGCCTGGCGAGCTTCTTTTTGCCGAGTCCGGGGATGAGGTAGAGCCGGGCGACGGCGGTGTAGCGGGTGTGGGTGTTCTCGCGGAGTTGGTGGACGGCGACGTTCTGAAGCCAGTACGTCAGGTAGGCGGCCAGGCCGCCCTGCGCGGAGGGGGCGGGGAGGCCGCGGTTGCTGGCGGCGATCTTCTCGGTGAGTTTGGCGAGGGCTTCCTTGCGGGTGGTGGCGTAGACGCGGACGCGGCGGCGGGTGTTGCCGGGGGCCAGGACGTATCCGGCGGCCTCCCAGCGGCCGTCTTTGCGCTGGTAGACGGTCCCGTCGCCGTTGGCGCGGACACGGCGGGAGGTGGTGCTGGGGGTGGGGTCGGCGTCGGCGGTCATCAGGCTGCCTCTTCGAGTTGGTGGTGGACGAGAGCGGTCAGGGCGTGGGTGGGGATGCGGCGGGCGCGGCCGATGGTGATGGAGGCGAGCTGTCGGGTGCGGATGAGGTCGTAGACGGTGGAGCGGCTGATTTTGAGGCGCGCCATGACCTCGGGGACGGTGAGGAGTTCGGCGTCGGTGGTCACGCGGTCGCCTCCGTCTGGAAAGGGGCGATCAACGGACCAGTGGAGTGACCAGCCTGGTCACCGGAGCGCCGCGCCTGCCGGGGACGGATCGGTTGCTCGGGCCGAGGCTTGGGTGCAGCGGCCAGGAGGTCGGCGAGATGGGCGTGTTCGGGCAGGAGGCCGGTTCCGGCGTACTGCCAGTGCGAGATCACCAGGGTTGTGTCCGTGTGACCGTGCTGCCCGCCTTCCCTGCGGTGACCGTTGCGGTGATCGGCGTCGGGGTCGGTGTGACCGGCGGTCAGGTCACTGTGGTCATCGCGGTCACTGCGCCGGTCAGTGGCCGACTGGCCGTCATCGGCTCGCTCCGGGGCGTCGTTTTGGCGGGTGCGCCAGGCGGTGCGTTCGGCTCGGAGGTGGGTGAGGGTGGTGGAGTAGTGGCGGGTGCGGGTGGAGAAGTGGCCTCGGAAGCCGAGCATGTGGGCCCACTGGCGCAGGCGAAGGTGGCTGTGCTGGGGTTGGGCGCCGAGGTGCCAGGCGGTGTGGATCATGTGGCGGGCGTGGTCGGTGAGGTCGTATTGGGCGAGTTCGGCCAGGAGGCGCAGTCGGCGGTCGAGGGTGCCGGTGGTGGTCTCGGCTCCCTTGGTGGCGTACTTGGCGATGTAGGCGGCGACGTGCCGGTCGGTGACGGGGCCGTCGCCGGTGAAGTCGGTGCTGCGGATCGCGCGGACGTCGGTCTGCCGCCCGAACCGGAACACCTCCGGCAGCGGTGCCCGGTCGCCGTCCCGGGCCCGGGGGAGGTGTTGGTGCTGGACGCGGGTGCGGTTGGCGGCGGCGCGGACGGCGTGGTCGAGGAGCTGGGTGGTGGCCCAGGCGGGCGGGGTGCTGTTGGGGCCGGTGGGTCCGTCGAGGCGGATGACGGTGTGGAAGTGGATCTGGCCGCGTTTCTGGTATTCGGCGACCTTGGCGTAGGAGAGCGTGGCGTGGTGGCGCAGGGTGCGCTGGGTCAGTCCGGCGGCGTGGGCGATCTCGCGGCGCAGGTGGGTGGTGAAGCGG
>NZ_MAUD01000013.1 GCF_001700515.1 Streptomyces lushanensis | reverse complement strand
CATGCTCACAAGGAGCGCGGGCTGCACCACGAGAGCGGAACCACCAGCCGGAATAGGACCGGTGGTTCACAGCGTCCTCGCTGTGTTTATTTCAAAGGAACCTCAACCCGCCAAAACTATTGGCAGGCCGGGGTATCAACATATTTGGCGTTGACTTTTGGCACGCTGTTGAGTTCTCAAGGAACGGACGCTTCCTTCGTACTCACCCTCACGGGCTTTCCTCCGGGCATTTCCCTTCGGTGTTGCTGTCTTGCGTCTCCGACTTTATCAGAGTTATCTGAGCCGGATTTCCCTCTGCCGGAGAAGGGCTCCGGGCGCTTGTTTGCCCGGCTTCCCCCTCAGGTGGAGCCGTAAACGTACTGGAGCGGGGGGCGTCGACGCAAATCGAGGCCCCCCGCTCCCGTAGCCGACGTCAGATGTCGGCCATCGGACGGCAGTTGCCGACGTCAGACCTCGACCACCACGGGGAGGATCATCGGGCGCCGGCGGTAGGTGTCGGAGACCCACTTGCCCACCGAGCGGCGCACGAGCTGCTGGAGCTGGTGCGGTTCCGCGACACCGTCCTGCGCCGATCTGGCGATCGCCTCTTCGACCTTGGGGAGCACGGCGGCGAACGCCGCGTCCTCGATACCGGATCCACGCGCGTGGAAGTGCGGGCCGCCGACGACCTTGCCGGTGGTCGAGTCGACCACCACGAAGACCGAGATGATGCCCTCGTCGCCGAGGATGCGGCGGTCCTTGAGAGAGGTCTCGGTGACATCGCCGACCGACAGACCGTCGACATAGACATAACCGGCCTGGACCTTGCCCACGATCTTGGCCTTGCCGTCGACCAGGTCCACGACCACGCCGTCCTCCGCGATGACGATGTGGTCCTTGGGGACTCCTGTCAGCGCGCCCAGTTCGGCGTTGGCGCGCAGATGGCGCCATTCGCCGTGGACGGGCATCAGGTTCTTGGGCTTGCAGATGTTGTAGAAGTACAGGAGCTCGCCGGCCGAGGCGTGGCCGGAGACATGGACCTTGGCGTTGCCCTTGTGGACGACGTTCGCGCCCCATCTGGTCAGGCCGTTGATCACGCGGTAGACCGCGTTCTCGTTGCCCGGGATGAGCGACGACGCCAGGATCACCGTGTCGCCCTGGACGATCCGGATCTGGTGGTCGCGATTGGCCATGCGTGAGAGCGCGGCCATCGGTTCCCCCTGGGAGCCCGTGCAGACGAGCACGATCTCGTGCTCGGGCAGGTCGTCCAGGGTCTTGACGTCGACGACCAGGCCCGCCGGGACCCGGAGATAGCCGAGATCTCGGGCGATGCCCATGTTGCGGACCATCGAGCGGCCGACGAAGGCGACCCGGCGGCCGTGTTCGTGCGCGGCGTCGAGGATCTGTTGGATCCGGTGGACGTGGCTGGCGAAGCTGGCCACGATGATGCGCTTCTGGGCGCTGCCGAACACCTGCCGCAGGACGTTGGAAATGTCCCGCTCGGGCGGGACGAAACCCGGGACCTCGGCATTGGTGGAGTCGGCGAGCAGCAGGTCGATGCCCTCCTCGCCGAGCTTGGCGAAGGTGGGCAGATCGGTCAGTCTGCGGTCCAGCGGGAGCTGGTCCATCTTGAAGTCGCCGGTGTGGACCGCCATGCCCGCGGGTGTGCGGATGGCGACCGCCAGGGCGTCCGGGATGGAGTGGTTGACCGCGACGAATTCGCAGTCGAAGGGGCCGATGCGTTCCCGGTGGCCCTCGGTGACCTCAAGGGTGTAGGGACGGATGCGGTGCTCCTGGAGCTTCGCCTCGATCAGCGCGAGCGTCAGCTTCGAGCCGATCAGCGGGATGTCCGCCTTCAGCCGGAGCAGATACGGAACACCGCCGATGTGGTCCTCGTGGCCGTGCGTGAGCACGATGCCGTCGATGTCGTCCAGGCGGTCCCGGATGGTGGTGAAGTCCGGCAGGATCAGGTCGATACCGGGCTGTTCCTCCTCCGGGAAGAGCACGCCGCAGTCGACGATGAGCAGACGGCCGTTGTACTCGAAGACCGTCATGTTGCGGCCGATCTCACCAAGGCCGCCGAGCGGGGTGACGCGCAGGCCGTTCTTGGGCAGCTTCGGCGGGGCACCGAGTTCAGGATGCGGATGACTCAAAAGACTCTCCTCACCACACGCGCCACGTACCGCTGAGGCACGTGGCGCGCATGACATTCGTGCACTTGCTGTTGTCTGTGTCGTCTGTTGTGTGCGTTGATCGTTGTCCGTGTTGACCGACCCATCGGTTTGCCGAGGGGGCCGTCGATCCGTGTGCTGTCTTCTCTTATTCAGTTGTGAAGTCAATGATTAGAGCTGTACCCCGCCGGCCACGAGATCGATCTTGAGCTGGGCGGTTTCCTGGGGTGACAGCTCCACGAGCGGAAGCCTGAGCGGTCCCGCGGGCAGCTTCTGGAGCGTGAGGGCGGCCTTGGTGGTGATGACGCCCTGTGTCCTGAACATGCCGATGAAGACCGGGAGCAGCTTCTGGTGGATCTCGGTGGCCTTGTGGACATCGCCGGTGAGGTGGGCGTCGAGCAGCTCGCGCAGCTCCGGGGTGACGACATGGCCGACCACGGAGACGAAGCCGACCGCGCCGACCGAGAGCAGCGGCAGATTGAGCATGTCGTCGCCCGAGTACCAGGCCAGACCGGACTGGGCGATGGCCCAGCTCGCACGGCCGAGGTCACCCTTGGCGTCCTTGTTGGCGACGATGCGCGGGTGCTCGGCGAGACGGACGATCGTCTCGCTGTCGATGGGGACACCGCTGCGGCCCGGGATGTCGTAGAGCATCACCGGCAGGTCCGTGGCGTCGGCGATCGCGGTGAAGTGCCGGAAGAGACCTTCCTGCGGCGGCTTGTTGTAGTACGGCGTCACGGCGAGCAGGCCGTGCGCGCCGGCGCGCTCGGCGGCCCTGGCGAGCTCCAGGCTGTGGCGGGTGTCGTTGGTTCCGACGCCCGCGACGACATGGGCCCGGTCTCCGACCGCTTCCAGGACGGCCCGTACGAGCTGGTCTTTCTCCGCGTCACCGGTGGTCGGCGACTCACCGGTGGTGCCGTTCAGGACCAGGCCGTCGTTGCCCGCGTCCACGAGGTGGACGGCGAGCCGCTGGGCGCCGTCGAGGTCGAGTGCGCCGTCCGCCGTGAAGGGCGTGATCATGGCGGTGAGGACCCGGCCGAAGGGGGTCTGCGGAGTGGAGATCGGAGCCATGGGTAACACGCTACTCGCTGCTCAGCCCACCGTGTCCCTTTGGGGGACGGGACAAGAGGAGCCCGGCACTGCCTGCTCGGGGGTTCAAGCAGTGCCGGGTCCGTTTGATCAGCCTAGATGAACTTCTCGAAACGCCGCAATCCGGGCGCTTCGCCCGACCGACCGCACACCTGTGCTCGGGCCGACCGAACAGGGTCCAGGTCCTGTCCGAAGGTGCCGGACAGGTCCTAGGGTGCGATTCGGCCGTTGGCGTTGAAGGCCGCGTGGGTGAGGGGCATGAGCTTCGCCCAGTGCTCCTCCATCCGCTCTCCGACCATCTCGATCTCCCGCTGCGGGAAGGACGGGACCTTCGCCTGTTCGTGCTGGGTGCGCAGGCCGAGGAAGTGCATCAGCGAGCGTGCGTTGCAGGTCGCGTACATCGAGGAGAACAGGCCGACCGGCAGGACCGCGCGGGCCACCTCGCGGGCCACGCCCTCGGCCAGCATGCGCTGGTACGCCTCGTACGCCTGGAGGTAGGAATCCCGCATCGCGCGCCCGGTGAGCTCCTGCTGCGCGGCGCTGCCCGGCACGAATTCGTACTTGCCGGGCCTGCCCCGCTGGACCAGCTTGCGGTCCTCTGCGGGGACGTAGAAGACCGGCTGGAGGTTGCGGTAGCGGCCCGATTCCTCGTTGTACGAGTTGTGCACGACGATGCCGTTGGCGAGGAAGTTGTGCCAGGGGCCCTCGACGGACAGGTCGTACGTCGTCTCCTCGCCGTCGTCGGCGATCGAGACGATCGCGTCCGGCACGGTGTCACGCTCCGTGGCTTCGGCCAGTACCGCGTCATCCGTGGTGAGCTCACCGGCTTTGCGCCAGCCGTCCGGGGTCAGCACGGCGTGGTCCACCGTGGAGCGCAGCTCCCGCCCGGCGGCCGTGGTGATCCTGATCAGCGGTTTCACGCCCGACTCGATGACGTCGACGATCCGGGCCCGGCGCCCGGTCAGGGTCTCCTCGTCGTAGCAGCGGACCTGCGGCAGACCGGCTCCGGCGTCTCGGCGCCGGAGCCGGTGGAGATCCGCGATGGTGCTGCGGCGGAGCGTCCCCGATTCGCCCTCCAGGGTGATCTCGGTTTCGCCGGCGAGGCACCAGCCCACGCGGTGACGCATGAACTCACGGAAGACGAAGATCGGGGCGCTGATGAAGAAGGTCATCGAGTTGTGCTCGAAAGGGCTGCCGTGGCGGTCCCGCATCAGAAAGTTGATGAGCCCCTTCGAGCGCTCGGGATCCTTCGACACCTCTTCCAGGGACTGCTCTCCCGCCGTGGAGACGCGCGCGGCCCACAGGACGTCGGTGTCGCTGGCGGAGTGCTTCAGCAGCTCGACGGTGACATCGCCGCGGAAACTCGGCTTCGTCTCCGCTGGGGTGTCGGCGGGGGTGTCGCTCACCGGCGGGGGTCCTTCCATTCGCGTCGCTCGGGCGGCGCCCACTCTACGTGGCGGCTCCGACAGCGAGGGCCGGGCGGCCACGGGTGGCCTTCCTTGGCCAATCCGGGGAATTCGGGCACCGAATGAGCTCGTCGTGCGTCCTACCCGGTAACAACTTCCCCGGGAGCGGCGTGCGTCACAAGGCGCTGACTCGTCCGGCCCCCCTGGGGTGGTCCGGTGCGGTGCGCGATCGATAGCCTCACCGGGCACAGCAATCGAGCGTGCTTGTGAGTGAGGATCAGTCGTGCCCCTGCCCTTCCTGACGGCCGACCGGGCTTTTGACGCGACCACCGAGGATGTCGCGCTGCCGTTCGACGATCACGATCATTGGCGGCGTCCGTACCGCCCCGGCCCCTGGCGGGTGGTGGCGGCGGCGCTGCTTCTGCTGCTCGCCTCCTTCGTTCTGCTGGCGACGATGATCATCGCCTTCGCCGGTGCCCTGCCGGGCACCGTGGTGTGTCTGACGGTCGCCGCGGTGATGATCGCCGTCGCGCTGCGGCTGCTGCGGGTCGGCGCGTGGGTGAGCCGACACGGCGTGCGTCGGGTCGCCCTGCTGCGGACCTCGACCGTGGCGTGGGACCAGATCACCGCCGTACGGACGGTCCAGCAGCCGGTGCGCTGGCTCGGGCTGCCGCGTACGGTCCAGGGCCAGGCGCTTGTCGTCGTACGCCGCAGGGGTGAGGCGCTGCCGGTGCTCACCGACCACAACGGGGACTTCCTGGCGCGGCCGGAGGCCTTCGACCGGGCGGCCGACACGGTCGAGGCCTGGGGCGACGAGTACCGCCGTCCCTGACCTGCCCCGCCGAGGGTCCGAGGCGTGCCGTCCTCGCCCCGTGGCCGTACAGCCCGTACAGCCCGTGAACAGTTGAGCGGGGTCCCGCCTGGAGAGGTGGGACCCCGCTCTTCGTTTTCGACTCTTCGTGTTCGAGGGTGGGGCTGGTGTTCGGCGGTGGGGCTCAGGCCCGGACCGGTTTGCCGTCGTGGAGCGCGATGGCTCGCTGCATCGCCTTGCGGGCGCGCGGGGTGTCCCGCGCGTCGTGATAGGCGACCGCGAGCCGGAACCAGCAGCGCCAGTCGTCGGGCGAGTCCTCCGTCTGGGCCCGGCGCTCGGCGAAGACGGCGTCCGCGGACTCCCGGTCGATCCGGCCGCCGGCCGTACGGACCAGCTGGTCCACCGGCAGCCCGCCCTCGGCGTCGAGCTCCGCCGCCAGTCGGTTGGCACGGCTGACGAACTGGGTGTTCTTCCAGAGGAACCAGACGCCGATGACCGGCAGGACCAGCACCGCCGCCCCCAGGGCCACGGTGACCCAGGTGCCCTGCCGGATCAGCAGTACGCCCCGGCTGCCGACCAGGACGAAGTACACGACGAGGACGGCGGCCGTGACGCAGTAGGTGATCTTCGCGCGCATGGGTGTCAGTTCAGATCGAGGAAGTGTTCCAGGCCGTGGGTGAGCCCGGGCGTGGAGACCACACGGCGTACCCCGAGCAGGATGCCCGGCATGAAGCTGCTGTGGTGCAGGGAGTCGTGGCGGATGGTGAGGGTCTCGCCCTCGCCGCCGAGGATGACCTCCTGATGCGCCAGGAGACCGCGCAGCCGTACGGAGTGCACCGGCACCCCGTCGACGTCCGCGCCCCGTGCGCAGTCCAGCGTGCTGGCCGTGGCGTCGGGCTGCGGGCCGAGTCCCGCCTCCGTACGGGCCGCGGCGATCATCTGGGCGGTGCGGCGGGCGGTGCCGGAGGGCGCGTCGACCTTGTTCGGGTGGTGCAGCTCGATGACCTCGACGGACTCGAACCAGCGCGCGGCCGCCTCGGAGAACTTCATCGTGAGCACCGCGCCGATGGAGAAGTTCGGTGCGATCAGCACACCGGTCTCCGGAGAGTCGTCCAGCAGGGTGCGCACCCGCGCGAGCCGTTCGTCCGTCCAGCCGGTGGTGCCGACGACCGCGTGGATGCCGTGGCGTACGCAGAAGCCGAGGTTGTCCAGCACCGCGGCGGGCGTGGTCAGCTCCACCACGACCTGGGCACCGGACTCGGCCAGGGCCTCCAGCTTGTCGTCCCGGTCGAGGGCGGCGACCAGTTCCATGTCGTCCGCGGCCTCGACGGCCCGTGCGGCCTCGGAGCCGATACGGCCCTTGGCACCGAGGACTGCCACACGCAGCTTGCTCATTGGTCTGCTTCCTTACGGCTTCGGCTTGGCTACGGCTTCACAGTGCGGATTGCGGTACACGGGCGGGTGCGGGTCACGAGACGGCTTCGTCGAGGCGTGCCGCCTGCTTGTCCTTCAGCGGGCCTATCACCGACAGCGAGGGACGGTGTCCCAGTACATCGCGGGCCACCGCGCCCACCTCGTCCGGGGTGACCGCGGCTATCCGGCCCAGCATCTCGTCGACCGACATCTGGGCGCCCCAGCACAGCTCGCTCTTGCCGATGCGGTTCATCAGCGCGCCGGTGTCCTCGAGGCCGAGGACGGTGGATCCGGAGAGCTGGCCGACGGCGCGGCGGATCTCCTCGTCGCTGAGCCCTTCGGCGGCGACCCGGTCGAGTTCGTCGCGGCAGATCCTCAGCACGTCGTGGACCTGGCTGGGCCGGCAGCCCGCGTACACCCCGAAGAGTCCGCAGTCGGCGAACCCAGAGGTGTACGAGTACACGCTGTAGGCGAGTCCGCGCTTCTCCCGTACCTCCTGGAAGAGGCGGGAGCTCATCCCGCCTCCGAGGGCGGTGTTCAGCACGCCGAGGGCCCAGCGGCGCTCGTCGGTACGGGACAGCCCCGGCATCCCGAGGACCACATGGGCCTGCTCGGTCCTGCGGTCGAGCAGATCGACCCGGCCCGCGGTGCGTACCGCGCGCCGGCCCTCGCGGGGCGCCACGGGCGTGGCGTCCGTACGGGAGAGGGCGCCCGCCTTGTCGAACGCCTTGCGGACCTGCCGTACCACCGTGGCGTGGTCGATATTGCCCGCGGCGGCGACGACGAGATGCCTCGGGTCGTAGTGCTTCTTGTAGAAGCGTGCGATCCGGTCGCGGTCCAGGCTGTTGATGGTCTCGACGGTGCCGAGGACCGGCCGGCCCAGCGGGGTGTCGCCGAACATGGTGTGCGCGAAGAGATCGTGCACACAGTCGCCCGGGTCGTCCTCGGTCATGGCGATCTCTTCGAGGACCACACCACGCTCGGCGTCGACGTCGGCGGCCTCGATGAGCGATCCGGTGAGCATGTCGCAGACGATGTCGATGGCCAGCGGCAGATCGGTGTCGAGCACCCGCGCGTAGTAGCAGGTGTACTCCTTCGCCGTGAAGGCGTTCATCTCCCCGCCGACCGCGTCGATGGCGGAGGAGATGTCCAGGGCGCTGCGCCTGCTGGTGCCCTTGAAGAGGAGGTGCTCCAGATAGTGGGTGGCGCCGTTGAGCGCGGGGGTCTCGTCGCGCGAGCCGACCTGGACCCAGATGCCGAAGGTCGCCGAGCGGACCGAGGGCAGGGTTTCCGTGACGACGCGCAGACCGCCGGGGAGAGTGGTACGGCGGACCGTGCCGATGCCGTTCTCCCCCTTGAGCAGGGTTTGGGTACGGGCGACGGCCCGCGCCTCCGAGGAGGTGCGGGCCGTCGCCTGGAAGCCGGCTGTCACTGGGTCGCGTCGTCCTTCGCCTCTTCGGCGTCCTCGGCCTCTTCGCCCTCGATCACCGGGATGAGGGAGAGCTTGCCGCGCTGGTCGATCTCGGCGATCTCGACCTGGACCTTCTGGCCGACACCGAGGACGTCCTCGACGTTCTCCACACGCTTGCCGCCGGCGAGCTTGCGGATCTGCGAGATGTGCAGCAGACCGTCCTTGCCCGGGAGCAGCGACACGAACGCGCCGAAGGTGGTCGTCTTGACGACCGTGCCCAGATAGCGTTCGCCGACCTCCGGCATGGTCGGGTTGGCGATGCCGTTGATCGTGGCGCGGGCGGCCTCGGCGGCCGGTCCGTCGGCGGCACCGATGTAGATGGTGCCGTCGTCCTCGATCGTGATGTCGGCGCCGGTGTCCTCCTGGATCTGGTTGATCATCTTGCCCTTGGGGCCGATGACCTCGCCGATCTTGTCCACCGGGATCTTGACGGTGATGATCCGCGGGGCGTTCGGGGACATCTCGTCCGGGACGTCGATGGCCTCGTTCATCACATCGAGGATGTGCAGGCGGGCGTCCCTGGCCTGCTTCAGCGCGGCGGCCAGGACCGAGGCGGGAATGCCGTCGAGCTTGGTGTCGAGCTGGAGCGCGGTGACGAAGGTCTTCGTACCGGCGACCTTGAAGTCCATGTCGCCGAAGGCGTCCTCCGCACCGAGGATGTCGGTGAGGGTGACGTAGTGGGTCTCACCGTCGATCTCCTGGGAGATCAGGCCCATGGCGATGCCGGCGACGGGCGCCTTGAGCGGCACACCGGCGTTCAGCAGCGACATGGTGGAGGCGCAGACCGAGCCCATGGACGTGGAGCCGTTGGAGCCCAGCGCCTCGGAGACCTGGCGGATGGCGTACGGGAACTCCTCGCGCGTCGGCAGCACCGGTACGAGCGCGCGCTCGGCCAGGGCGCCGTGGCCGATCTCGCGGCGCTTCGGCGAACCGACACGGCCGGTCTCACCGGTGGAGTACGGCGGGAAGTTGTAGTTGTGCATGTAGCGCTTGCGGGTGACCGGGGAGAGCGTGTCGAGCTGCTGCTCCATCCGGAGCATGTTGAGGGTGGTGACGCCCAGGATCTGAGTCTCGCCACGCTCGAAGAGCGCCGAACCGTGCACGCGCGGGATGGCCTCGACCTCGGCGGCGAGCGTACGGATGTCCGTGACGCCACGGCCGTCGATACGGACCTTGTCCTTGATGACGCGCTCACGGACCAGGGACTTGGTCAGCGAGCGGTAGGCGGCGGAGATCTCCTTCTCGCGGCCCTCGAACTGCGGGAGCAGCTTCTCGCCTGCGAGGACCTTGACCCGGTCCAGCTCGGTCTCGCGCTCCTGCTTGCCCGCGATGGTGAGCGCCTGGGCCAGCTCGGACCTGACGGCCGAGGTGAGCGCCTCCAGGACGTCGTCCTCGTAGTCGAGGAAGATCGGGAACTCGCCGGTGGGCTTGGCGGCCTTGGCGGCGAGGTCCGACTGCGCCTTGCAGAGGACCTTGATGAAGGGCTTCGCGGCCTCGAGACCGGCGGCGACGATCTCCTCGGTGGGAGCCTCGGCGCCGTCCTTGACGAGCTGGATGGTCTTCTCGGTGGCCTCGGCCTCGACCATCATGATCGCGACGTCGCCGTCGTCCAGCACCCGGCCGGCGACGACCATGTCGAAGACGGCGTCCTCCAGCTCCGTGTGCGTCGGGAACGCGACCCACTGGCCCTTGATCAGCGCGACACGGGTGCCGCCGATGGGGCCGGAGAAGGGCAGGCCCGCGAGCTGCGTGGAGCAGGAGGCGGCGTTGATCGCGACCACGTCGTAGAGGTGGTCGGGGTTGAGCGCCATGATCGTCTCGACGACCTGGATCTCGTTGCGCAGGCCCTTCCTGAAGGACGGGCGCAGCGGGCGGTCGATGAGCCGGCAGGTGAGGATGGCGTCCTCGGAGGGACGGCCCTCGCGGCGGAAGAAGGAGCCGGGGATCTTGCCGGCGGCGTACATCCGCTCCTCGACGTCCACCGTCAGGGGGAAGAAGTCGAGCTGGTCCTTGGGCTTCTTGGAGGCGGTGGTGGCCGACAGCACCATGGTGTCGTCGTCCAGGTAGGCGACGGCGGAGCCGGCGGCCTGACGGGCCAGCCGGCCCGTCTCGAAGCGGATGGTGCGGGTGCCGAAGGTTCCGTTGTCGATAACGGCCTCGGCGTAGTGGGTCTCGTTCTCCACTAGTGATTTCTCCTCGTCTTCGTCCGGTGCCCGTGTGGCAGGGGACGTGGCGGAGAAGCGCTCCTTGGTGCGGGCCGGTCTTCGATCGAAGCACCCGGGACCGCGGCATGGGCCGCGCGTCCTTCCGGGCGCCACTACCGAGGACCGGCGGCGGCGGAGGTCGCTCCTCCTCTTCCTCTTTCAGTTGTACTCGTACGTCTTCAGTTGTACTTGTGCGTCCAGATTACTGAGCTTCGCCGAGGGACGGCATTCCGGCCGTCCCGGGCCGGTGCTCGTACCGTCCCGTACATACGGCAAAGGGAGCGGTCCCCGGTGGCGGGAACCGCTCCCTTCACGGTGTCTTACTTGGCACCGCCGGCCGCACCGCGGCGGATGCCCAGGCGGTCGACCAGCGTACGGAAACGCTGGATGTCCTTCTTGGCCAGGTACTGGAGCAGCCGGCGGCGCTGGCCGACCAGGATCAGCAGACCGCGACGGGAGTGGTGGTCGTGCTTGTGGGTCTTGAGGTGCTCGGTCAGGTCCGAGATCCGGCGCGACAGCATGGCGACCTGGACCTCGGGGGAGCCGGTGTCACCTTCCTTGGTGCCGAACTCGGTCATGATCTGCTTCTTCGTAACGGCGTCGAGCGACACGCGTACTCCTCGTGGGTCTTCATGGCCACCGAGTGCCCCAGGTCGAATACTCTGGGGAGCTTCCGTTACTCGGGAGGCGGGGTCCGCCGGGCGCTGACCGCGGAGCCGATGGCTCCGGTGGTCACGTACACAAACGGCCGCCGCCCAGCGTACCAGCCTGTTGACACGCCCTGTGCCAGCCCTCCCGCGCGCGGGCCGTGTCAGCCGGTGAGGGCGCGGGCCGCGGTGAAGACGTCGAGGACCGCGAGGCAGAGCGGGACCAGCGAGAGCAGTACCGCGCCCTCGGCGAGATCGAGGAGCCGGCCCCAGAAGGGCGAGAGGCCCTTGTGGGGGACGATCAGACCGATCGCGGTGATCAGCGCGGCGCCCGCGGCCACGCTCGCGGCGAGCCAGATCGTACGGAGGTCGAGCGCGCCGCGGTCGCCGTAGGTCAGGAGTTCCCTGACCAGGTCGGCGGGCGGGTTCAGGGAGAGACCGAGGACCAGCAGCGCGATGGCCGCGATACCGGCGACCAGCACACAGGTGACCTGCGAGGTGTAACGGAAGAGCCGGGCGCGCAGCAGCATCGCGAGGCCGGTGGCGAGGGCGAGGAACTGGCCCCGGGCGGTGTCCGAGAAGCCGAGCACCGCCGCGGCGCCGACGACGACCGCCGCGCAGCCGCCGACCAGACCGAGCAGCATCTCGTGGCCGCGGCGGGCCTGGGCGGCGATGCGCTCGCCGTCGACGGGTTCGCTGTCGGGCGCGGCGTGCGGATCGGCGAAGGCGTCGTCGCCGTGGTCGGTGCCCGCCGCGCCGCGAGGTGCCGCGTAGCCGATGGGCAGCCGGGCGAAGCGGGCGGAGAGGCCGGGCAGGAAGGCGACGATCCCGATGGCGAGCGGAGCGCAGACAGCGGCGGTACCGGTGGCCGACTCCTCGGTCAGGATCATCACGAAGGTCGCGAGGGTGCCGGCCGTGGCCAGGAAGGTCGCGGCGACGAAGGGGGCGTCGCCGCTCGGCGTGAGCGCGACGAGGACGACGGAGGCGACGAGCACGGTGACACAGCCGAGCAGGAACTGGAGCCGGCCGGGGCCCTGTCCCGCGTCGGGGCCGATGATCCCGGAACCGGCGATCAGCAGCAGCGGCAGGGCGCCCAGTCCGAGCGCGACGGCCGAGGCGCGGTCCGCGTAGACCCGGGCCCGTACGCCCGCGAAGGCGGTCAGCAGCACACCGGCCGCGCCCGCGATCACACCGGGAAGGCCGTGCATGTCGTGGCGGACGGGATCGGCGAACCAGAGGACGAAGCCCATGAGGACGAGCAGCACGACGCCGCCGACCAGACCGGCCGAGCGCAGCAGACCGTCGCTCCAGAGATGGCGGTCGCGCCGGACGGCGGAGGCGACGGCGTCCGAGACGTCGTCGAAGACCGCGGGCGGCAGGGACTCGGCGAAGGGGCGCAGGCTGAGGACCTCACCGTCGAGCACCTGCTGGGCGACGAGGGTGCGGGCGCCGTCGAGCACGGTGCCGTCGCGCCGGACCAGGTGGTATCCGGTGGGAGTGCCCGGCCTCTGGGTCTGGCCGGTCAGCCTCAGGATCTCCGGGTGGATGTCGGCGACGGGGATGTCCTCCGGGAGCGCGACATCGATCCTGCTGTCCGGCGCCACGACAGTGACGCGGCAGAAGCCGGTCGCTGCGGTCGTAGTCACGTGTCTGTCCCCCTGATTCGCGGTTGCGCACGGTGCGCGCGTCACCCTACCGGGGCGCCCCGCGGAGGTCTGCAAGTAGGATCTCCGTCGCGCGGAGGGAGGCCGTCGCCACGGGGGCGCCGGTACGGAACTGCCCGTCCGTCTTGAGGGATTGATGCTCCGGTGAGCCAGATCGTCGTCAAACGCCCACCACGGTCCCTTCCGCCGGAAGTGCCCACGGATGCCCTGGCCCTGGAGGCGCCGCCGGAACTGCCGCGCGGTCAGCAGGAGGGCATGCTGATGCAGGTCCTGCCGGTGCTCGGCATGGGCTCGTCGGTGGTCTTCTTCTTCTCGCCGCAGGCGCCTCCGTTCATGCGGATCATGGGCGTGCTGATGCTGTTCTCGACGGTGGCGATGATCGTCGCGCAGATCGTCAGATTCCGTCGCGGTACGCAGGGGCAAATGGCCGACGTGCGGCGCGACTACCTCAAGTACCTCGCGCAGACGCGGCGTACGGTCCGCAGGACGGCGCGGGCGCAGCGCGACGCCCAGCTCTATCTGCATCCCTCGCCCGAGCAGCTCTGGTCGGTGGTGGCCGAGGGCTCGCGAGTGTGGGAACGGCGCGTCGGCGACGGGGACTTCGGGCAGCTCAGGATCGGGCTCGGCGCTCAGCGGCTGGCCACGGCGCTGGTCGCGCCCGACACGGCTCCGGTCGACGAGCTGGAGCCGCTGTGCGCCGGGGCGATGCAGCGGTTCCTCGCGGTGCACGGCTCGCTGGACGGGCTGCCGATGGCCGTGTCGATGCGCGCTTTCTACCATGTGACGGTCTCGGGCGAGCCGGAGTCGGCGCACTCGGCGGCCCGCGCGCTGATCGCCCAGTTGGTGACGCTGCACTCGCCCGAGGATGTGACGGTCGCGGTGGTGGCGGCGCCGGGAGCGGTCGCGCGCTGGGACTGGACGAAGTGGCTGCCGCACACGCAGGTGCCGGGACAGATCGACGGCGCCGGTACGAAGCGGCTGTTCGGCGACGATCTCGGTGAGCTGGAGCAGCTTCTGCGGGGCAGGCTGGACGGGCGGCCCCGGTTCAGCAGGGACAGCCGTCCGGTGCTGGACCAGCCGCATGTGGTGGTGGTGCTGGACGGCGGGACGGTGCCGCCGGACTCGCTGTTCGCGGCGGCCGAGGGGCTTCAGGGCGTGACGGTCGTGGAGGTCGTCCCCGGTGAGCTGGACGAGCCGCGCGGCGGACTGTCCGTGGTGGTGCGGCCGGGCCGGCTGCGGCTGGAGTCCGGCGGGGGTCTGGCGTACGAGGGCGTGCCGGACGGGATCTCGCTGCCCGCCGCCGAGGCGCTCGCGCGGCAGCTCGCCCCGCTGCGTACGGGCGGCGGTGACGAGGACGAACCGCTGCTCGCCAACCTGGACTTCACGGATCTGCTCAATCTCGGTGACGCGGCGGCGGTCGACGTGGCCCGTACCTGGCGGCCCCGGTCGACGGCCGAGCGGCTGCGCGTGCCGATCGGTGTCGGCGAGGACGGCCGGCCGGTGATGCTCGACCTCAAGGAGGCCGCGCAGGAGGGGATGGGACCGCACGGGCTCTGTGTCGGCGCGACCGGTTCCGGCAAGTCGGAGCTGCTGCGCACGCTGGTGCTGGGGCTCGCCGTCACCCATTCCTCGGAGACGCTGAACTTCGTCCTCGCCGACTTCAAGGGCGGCGCGACCTTCGCCGGGATGTCGCAGATGCCCCATGTGGCGGCGGTCATCACCAACCTGTCGGACGATCTGACCCTGGTCGACCGGATGGGCGACGCGATCCGCGGTGAACTCCAGCGCCGTCAGGAGCTGCTGCGCTCGGCGGGCAACTACGCCAACATCCACGACTACGAGAAGGCGCGGGCGGCGGGCGCGGCGCTGGAGCCGCTGGCCTCGCTCGTGCTGGTGATCGACGAGTTCTCCGAACTGCTCACCGCCAAGCCCGACTTCATCGACATGTTCATCCAGATCGGCCGGATCGGCCGGTCCCTGGGGGTGCATCTGCTGCTGGCCTCGCAGCGGCTGGAGGAGGGCAGGCTGCGCGGGCTCGACACGTATCTGTCGTACCGCATCGGTCTGCGGACGTTCTCGGCGGCCGAGTCGCGCACGGCGCTGGGCGTGCCCGACGCGTACCACCTGCCGTCGGTGCCCGGCTCCGGCTATCTCAAGTTCGGTACGGACGAGATGACCCGGTTCAAGGCGGCGTACGTCTCCGGCACGTACCGCACCGGCGGTCCCGATCTCCCGGTGGGACAGCTCCATGTGGAGCGGCGGCCCGCGCTCTTCACGGCCGCTCCGGTGCCCGTGGTGTACGCGGCGCCGGATCCGGCCGCCGCGCCCACGCCCTCGGCCCCGCAGGACGACGCGCTCGCGGACACCGTCCTCGATGTGATCGTGCGCCGGCTGGACGGGCAGGGGGTGCCCGCGCACCAGGTGTGGCTGCCGCCGCTGGACGAGGCACCGACGCTCGACCAGCTGCTGCCCGGGATCGCGGTGACCGCCGAGCGCGGGCTGAACGCGACCGAGTACACCCGGCCCGGCGGTCTGACCGTACCGCTCGGTCTGATCGACAAGCCCTTCGAGCAGCGCCGTGAGGTCCTCTACCGGGACTTCTCCGGAGCGGCCGGCCACATGCTCGTGGTGGGCGGTCCGCAGTCCGGCAAGTCGACGCTGATGCGAACGCTGATCGCGTCGTTCGCCCTCACCCACACCCCGCACGAAGTGCAGTTCTACGCACTGGACTTCGGCGGTGGCGGGCTTGCCTCGCTCGCCGATCTGCCGCATGTCGGCGGAGTCGCGTCCCGGCTCGACCCGGAGCGGGTCCGGCGCGCGGTCGCGGAGGTGCTGGGGGTGCTCAACCGGCGCGAGGAGTTCTTCCGTTCGAACGGCATCGACTCCATCGCGACCTACCGGCGCAGGCGCGCGGCGGGCGAACTGCCCGGTGAGCCCTGGGGAGACGTCTTCCTGGTCATCGACGGCTGGGGCGGCTTCAAGAACGACTACGACCTGCTGGAGCCGGTCGTCTCCGATCTGGCGGCGCGCGGTCTGGGCTACGGCGTCCATGTCGTGGTCACCGCCGCCCGTTACATGGAGGTGCGCGCGGCGCTGAAGGACCAGATGCTGGGGCGGCTGGAGCTGCGGCTCGGTGATGTCATGGACTCGGAGTTCGACCGCAAGGTCGCGGCCAATGTGCCGACGGGAGTGCCGGGCCGCGGTCAGGTGCCCGAGAAGCTGCACTTCATGGGCGGGCTGCCGCGGATCGACGGAGTGAGCGGCGCCGCCGATCTCTCGGACGGCCAGACGGCGTTCGTCCGCGCGGTCAGGGAGGGCTGGACGGGACCGGCGGCTCCGACCGTACGGCTGCTCCCCCGCAAGCTGCCCGCCGAGCAGCTTCCCAAGGGCTTCGAGTTCCCGCAGCACGGCATCGCGATCGGTATCGACGAGACCGGTCTGGAGCCGGTGTTCGTCGACTTCGAGACCGACCCGTTCTTCATGGTCTTCGGGGAGAGCGAGTCCGGGAAGACCGCGCTGCTGCGGCTGATCGCCAAGCAGATCTCCGAGCGCTACACACCGGAGCAGGCGCGGATCGTGGTCGGTGACTACCGCCGTTCGATGCTGGAGGCCGTACCGTCCTCGCATCTGCTGGAGTACGCGCCGATGGCGTCGGCCATGCAGATGCACATGGACGCCATCGGCACGGTGATGCAGAAGCGGGCACCGAAGCCGGACATCACTCCGCAGCAGCTCCGCGACCGGAGCTGGTGGAACGGTCCGCAGCTCTTCGTGCTGATCGACGACTACGAGCTGGTCGCGACCGGCTCGGGCAATCCGCTGGCGGGCCTGGTGGAACATCTCCCCTTCGCCCGGGACGTCGGTATCCGCTTCGTCGTCGCGCGCAGTGCGGCGGGCGCCTCGCGCGCGATGTACGAGCCGTTCATGCAGCGGATGAAGGAACTGGGCGCCCAGGGCGTGATCCTCTCCGGCGATCCGGGCGAGGGCGACATCCTCGGCAATGTCAGGGCCCGTCCCATGCCCGCGGGCCGCGGCACGTTCGTCTCGCGCAAGCGCGGCGCGCCGCTGGTGCAGGTGGGATGGCTGCCGGACCGGACCTAGAACCGGCCCCGGAAACGGAGCCGGGAACAGACCTGGGAACGCGCCGTCCCGCCGTCTTTCGCCGCACTAGGGTGAGTGATGTAGCTCGCACGCAATACCCCGGGAGGGATCGCACGATGGCTGACGCGACGGACAAGGAACGTCAGAAGGAAGAGCTGTACGCCCTGGACATCTCCGGTGTGGAGTGGCTCGGCGCGCCCGGGACGAGTCCGGACGAGGAGCGGGTGGAGATCGCGTATCTGCCGGAAGGGGCCGTCGCGATGCGGTCGTCGCAGGATCCGCAGACGGTGCTGCGGTACACGAAGGCGGAGTGGGACGCGTTCGTCCTGGGCGCCCGGGACGGGGAGTTCGACCTCAAGTAGCACCCGGGACCCGAGCGGCTCGGTACGACGCCGGGCCCGGGGAACGGCGAAGGGGGTGTCCGCGCGGCGGACACCCCCTTCGGTACGTGCGGCGGATCAGCCCATCTGCATCCGGAACCGGGCCGCGTTGCCGCGGTCGGTGTCCTGGTAGCCGATGACCGACTCGTCGAGCAACTGGGCGATACGGGCCAGGTCCTGGTTCATCCCTGCCATGTCGCGGGTGAGGCGGTCCTGGCTCTCGCGGTAGGCGACCTTGGCCTCACCTTCCCAGTTCTCGGCGACGGCCCTGACCTTGGCCATCAGATCTTCGAGTTCCTGGTTGAGCTGAGTGGCGGTCAGCCGGACGTCACCGGCCGCCTGGGTCACCGTGTCGTAATTGACGGCAGTCGTCATGTCATGCTCCTCAAGACGGAATTCGGCGGGAGGTGGCGGACGGCGGCTCAGGCCATCCCGAGAATGGCGCTCCGGCCCTGGGAGGAGTCGTCCATCCGCCGGAAGGACGCGATGCGGTCCTCTTCCTGCTGGGTGAAACCGTCGGCGCTCATACGCATGATCTCTTCGAGCTTGACCAGCTCGACGCGCATGTTCCGCAGGCGCTGGTTCAGATCGTTCTGCACCCGGTCGTACTCCTTGCTGGCCGCACCCTGCCAGCCCGCCTGAATACGGTCCACCACACCGTTGAGGGAGGTGATACGCGACTGAAGCTCGTCGTGGAAGCCCTGGATCTTGTTGGCGAGATCGATTTGATCTCCACTGGTGACATTCAGATCCTTCGACATCTTGCCCCTTCTTCCTGTCTTCCTGCGATGCGCCATGAAGATCCGCGCCATGGACGGGAAGCATCTCGATGCCGCCCCCGTGTGGAATCGGCGGTCACCCGCACAATCCCGCCGTTCACTTTAGCCACTCGGTACGGCAGTTCCAACTGCAAAGTCACATAGGGGGAGTTGACTCGACCGCGGCCCGCCCGGCGGCTTTCGCACGGGTGTCACGGACCACCGTGGCCGCGCCCGCGACGACCGCGACCAGCACCGCCGCGATCCCGAGGGCATAGGTCGCGTGGCGTTCGGTGCGCTCCTGGGCGGTCTCCGACACGGCCAGATACGCGGGCTCCGGCGCGGGCGGCCGGGGCGGTCCCGGGTCGGGGGTCGGGGACTCGGGCGCGCGGTCGTCCTCGCTCAGCGCGCGCACCGGATCGACCACTCCCCAGCCGACGAAGGCGTCATGGCCGTTGATGCCGCGCACGGCGGTCTGCTCGATCTGGGCGATGATCTGGTGCGCCTTCCAGTCGGGATGCTCGGCGCGCAGCAGGGCCGCGACTCCCGCGACATAGGGCGCCGAGAAACTGGTGCCGTTGTCGACGCACTGGCCGTCGCCGGGGACGGTCGAGACCATGTCCACGCCCGGCGCGGCCACTCCCACGAACTCCCCGGACTGCGAGAAGGCCGCGCGCTCGTTGTTGCGGTCGGAGGAGGCGACGGCGAGGACACCGTCGAAGGCCGCCGGATAGGTGTCCTTCAGCCGGCCGTCGAGGCCGTCGTTGCCCGCGGAGGCGACGACGACGATCTCCGCCTGGACGGCCCGTGCCACGGCCCGGCCGAGTTCGGAGTCCGGGCCGAGAGGTTTGGTGGTGTCCTGGGAGATGTTGATGACATCGGCGCCCTTGTCGATGGCATGGTCGATCGCCGAGGCCATGGTCAGCTGGTCGCCGCTGTTCCGCTCGTCGTTCTGGCGGATCGGGATGATCGTGGCCTCGGGAGCGAGTCCCACGAAACCGGTGCCCGGGCGCGGGCGCGCGGCGATGATTCCCGCGACCTTGGTGCCGTGGCCGACGCGGTCGTCCGTGCCGTCGGCCGGCGAGCCCCTCTCCATCTTCTTGGCCAGGAACTCCGTTCCCGAGGAGGTGTCGACGGCGGACCTGAGCTGGGGATTGGCGTTGTCGACCCCGGTGTCGATGACGGCCACCCGTACCCCCTTGCCCTTGGTGTCCGCCCACAGCTCGTCGAGCATCACCCGCTGGAGGGCCCAGGGAGTGCCCGCGATCTGCGTCCTCATCGGGAAGGCGCACTCGCCGCTGCCGTCGGTACGGAGGTTCCCGGGCCGCTCGCCGGCGGATGCCGCCGGTGGCAGGGCCGACAGACCGGTGAGCGCCAGGGCGGCGGTCAGCAGGACGGTCCTGCGGCACGCGTACGGCATCGCTCGTACTCCCCTCATGAGCCGTACGCCCGTCATGAGCCCTGGGGCTGACGGGCGCTGTTGGTGTCGAGCCGCGGGCCCTTGGACAGGAACTCCGACCAGGCGATGGGGACCAGGCTCGGGGTGACCTTCTCGTAGCCGAGCCGGATCTGTGCCTGGCTGGGCTCGGGCCTGCCGTCCTGCTGCTCCCGCCGACCGCCGGTGCCGATGTCGGAACGGGCCGCGTCGCTGTCGCCGTTCGTCTGGACCGCGTAGCGCAGTCCGGTGTCGGTCACCAGGAAGAGCGACCCGTCGGGACGGGTCTGCCGGCCCTGGACCTGGGTGTAGAGCAGACCGCTGCCGGGAGTGACATAAGTGCTGGTGCCGCCGGCGGTGATGTCCGCCGGGTACGAGGGTCCCGCCCAGGTGGCCAGGGCCGTACCGCCCTGGCCGTCGACCTTGAGCAGCACACTGCACACGGTGTCCCGGGCGCCCCCGCCGCCGGCCGAGTTGACCTGGACGGCCCTGTGTTCGGGCCAGTGCGGCGCCTGTCCGGCGAAGGGGCGCGCGTCGGGGACGAAGTCCTGGAGGCCGACGGAGCGCGCCTCGCCGTCCATGTTCAGCGGCGCGGTCTGCGGAGAGCTGATGAGCAGCCGGGCGGTGAATTCGGAGATCGGCCGGGCCGTGCCGGCCAGCACCACGTAGTAGCTCGGGCCGTCGCCGGTCTCGGTCCGCAGGATCGTGCCGATCCTGTTCTCCTCCGGGGAGAGCTGTCCCTCGACGTCCGCCGGAGCGCCCACCGTCCCCGGGATCGTGGGAAAGGTGATCGGGCTGCCGGTGTGCAGCGTGGCCAGCCAGTCGTCGGTCACGGCCTGGGGGAGGCGGTTGCCGACCAGGGCGTCGGTCAGATGGCCCTCGTCGGCCGCTGTCTCACCGATCGGGTATTTGATGCCGGTCGCGTCGACCAGGAAACGTGCCCTGTCCTGCTGGCCCTGGACGTACAGCACCTGACCGCCCGTCAGCCGGTGCTTCCCCTCCGTCCTGGAGAGGTCGCGCTCCGCGAGGATGAACGCGGCCTTCTGGACGCTCGCGCCCTCCCCGCCGCCCGGCTGTTCGCAGACCGCCCACCGCTTGGCCTTCGCGGCCTCCGTGTCGGAGGGCAGCCGGTCCGGGGCGTAGGGAATGCCCAGGACCGGACCGCGGGGAGGCCGGCCCGCGTCCAGGATCTTGTCGGGCACCTGGATGACCTTGCCCTGCTGCGGGGTGAGCAGCAGCCGGGCCGAGGCGAGGTTGAGCACCGGATGGAGCAGGGTCTGGTCCTTCTTTTCCTTGCCCGGTGTGTTCAGCACGACATAGCGGGTGGTGGAGTCCTTGCCGACGATCACATGGGTGTTCGGCGCGGCCCAGTCCTTGGGGGCGGACGGCTTGAACATGCCCCAGGCGCCGAACCCGGCCAGGACGAGCGCGCCGACGACCAGTCCCGGGACCACGGCACGCAGCGGCCTGGGAGCGCCCTCCTCCGTACCGGTGGGCGAAGGTTGGAGAAAAGCGGCCACCGTGCGCCTCTTCGCAAAGGTGTACGCGTTCAGCTCGTCCCGCCGTGATGCCATGAGTCCCCATCGGTGAAAAAGGCGAGGTCTCTCCCCGGGGGCGGTGCGAGTCGGCGTGTCCCCCGGGCCCTGCCTGACTGTCGGACCGGCCCCCTACTATGCCTTGTAGGCCGGGCGTGTATACGGGGCGGGTAGGGTGATTCAGCCTCAACGCCCTGGCCGGCCAGGGTGATCGGGACAATCTGGGGGGTTTCTCCATCATGGCTTCCGCGACGCAGACGCGGTCCCCGGCGGCGGGGCCGTCCGCCACCGCCTCCCGGGCTCCGGCGGCACCAGGACCGGGGGCGGGCGGCCGTGTCGGCCCGTTCCGAATGCAACAACTCGTTCTGATCGAGATCGCCGCCGCCCTGCTGCTGGTGGCCTGGGTGATCGATCCGCTGCTGCTGGTGCCGGCCGGTGTGATCGCCGCACTGCTGGTGCCGCTGGCGCTGGTGCGCAGACACCGGCGCTCACTGCCCGAGTGGCTGTCGACGATCGTCGCGCTGCGGGCGCGCACGCGCAGGGCCGCCTCCATGGTGCTCCCGCCCGGTACGGAACCGGGGCTCGCGCCCGCCGTCGAGTGCGATCCCGCGCTGCGGACGTATTCGTACAGCGACCGTGACCGGCGCCCGGTCGGGATGATCGGCGACGGCACGTTCCTGACGGCCGTGCTCCAGATCGAGTCGCAGGCCACCGCTCTGCGCCCCGACCGCTCGTCCCGTCCGCTGCCCGTGTCGCTCGTACGGGACGTGCTCGACGTGGACGGCATCCGGCTGGAGTCGGCGCAGATCGTCCAGCACACCCAGCCTGCGCCGGCCCCGCATCTGCCGGAGCAGTCGGTGGCCGCGCGCAACTACGCGCCGCTCCAGGCACAGACCGGCTCGCCCGCCGTCCGGATCACCTGGATCGCGCTCAAGCTCGATCCCGAGCTCTGCCCGGAGGCGATCACCGCGCGCGGCGGGGGTCTGACGGGGGCCCAGAAGTGTCTGGTGCGGGCGGCGGACCAGCTGGCGAGCCGGCTGACCGGCGCCGGATTCCGGGCGACGGTGCTGACGGAGCAGGAGCTGACCGCCGCCGTCGCCATCTCCTCCTGCGCCAATCCACTGGCCATCGCCCAGGCGGGCCGTACGGACGCACCGGGCCGGCGTACGAAGGAGACCTCGCGCACCTGGCGCTGCGACGACCGCAGGCATACGACGTACTGGGTGGGCCGCTGGCCGCAGCTGGGCGGCGACGGAGCCTCGATGCCGCAGCTCGTCGCGCTGCTGACCTCGATCCCGGCCCTGGCCACCACCTTCAGTCTGACGCTGGGGCGGGGTGACCGGCAGGGTGTGACGCTCAGCGGGCACATACGGATCACCGGCCGCAGCGACGACGAGCTGGTGACCGCCCGTCATCAACTGGAGCGCGCGGCCCGCGGGGTGAGGACCGGGCTGGTACGACTGGACCGCGAGCAGCTCCCCGCGATGCTCGCCACGCTGCCGCTCGGGGGTACCCGCTGATGTCCGTCCCGTCACACACCGCTCCCTCGGCCGCCGCTCCCGCGCCCGGCGCGGCCAGGAGCGGCGGCAGGCCGCGGATCGGCTTCGGGCTGATCGGGCCCCGACGTGGGCGTCATGCCCTCTCGGCCGACCAGTTGGAGGCGTTCGCCCTGCCGGTCGGTGACGACGGCGTGGTGATAGGCGTCGATCCGGGGAACAGACCCGCGGTGCTCGGTATCAACCGGCCCACGCCGTACGACATCACGCTGATCGGCGGGCTGTGGACGGCACAGGTGCTGGTGCTGCGCGCGGCGGCGACGGGCGCGCGGATCGCCGTCGAGACGGGCCGGGCGCAGGCGTGGACGGCGCTGGCGCAGGCGGCGGGCGGCGGCCAGCCGTGTGTGACGCTGCACGACGTGGGGCGGGTGCCGCCGCAGGGGGCCTCGGCCGGCAGTCCGGTGGTCGTGGTGCGCGACTGCGGTATGCGTCCGCCGCGCGGCCGGGTGGTCTCGGCGCCCTGGCAGTCGGTGATGACCCTGCTGCCCTATCTCAGTCCGGTCGCGCCGAGGCTGATGGAGAAGTCGGGGCTGGTCGGTGTCCAGCGGGTGTCGCCGGACGAGGCGGCGCGGATCGGCCGGATCATGAGTCTGCCGCGCGCCGAGACGGAGGCGCTGTCCACCCTGGCCGACGGTGTCACGCTCTGGTGCACGGCGCGGGACCGCCAGTTCGTGATGGTTCAGGCGACGGACGCCGAGACCGGATTGTTGGGTAGCGCCCGCCGGATGGACTGAAGTCCGCCGAACGGGCTCCGAGCGAACGGCCGGTGCGGATCGCGCCGGGATCTCGTAGGGAGATATGCGGATTTGACCGCGCCCCGGCCTCACGCCTCTCCCCGGACTGTTCACATGAGGGCGGGGCAGGACGTACACGCCGGCCGCCGGCGGGCGGAACCGGCCTGACGTACCCGCGCCGTTGGCGATTAGGGTGGGAGCGGGCGCGGGAGTAGAGACCTGCGGACAGGACCTGGGAGCCTGAGCCGGGCGTACCGGACACGGCGATGCGGACGCCCCACCCACCACGGCACAAGGGTGCTCGACCACACCAGGAGGCAAAGTGAACGGCGATCGGGACGAGATCCGCGGAGGCTGGAACCGGCCTCCCGTGGACGATCAGTCCGACGCGGAGCCCGAGATGACGGGTGAGTTCACCATCGACTACACCCCTCCCGCCTGGTACACGCAGAACGCGCCGGGGGGCACGTCCGGTGGTGGTGCCTCGGGTGCGCCCGCGTCGTTCACGAACTCGCCTCCGCCGCCCGACGGTGCGCCCGTCGCCGTGCCGGGGCTGCCCGCGGGCAGCGGCTTCGAGCCGAACTGGGCGCCCGCGGCTCCACCGGTGCCCGCGCCGGTCCCGGTGCCCGATCCGACTGCGCCGGTCACCGCGGCACCGGGCTCCCCCTCCCCGGCGGCGGAGCCGTTGGGCGGTGACGATCTGGAGAGCGGGACGACGGTACGGATCTCACCCGCGGCGCTCAAGCGGGAGATCGCCGAGCGGGAGTCCGCGCGCACCGACGGAAAGCCGGGGACGGCCGCGTCCGGTGATGCCGGGGAGACCGGCGGCGCCGGAGCGGACCCGCAGGGCGTGGCGCCTCCGGCCGCAGCCGTGCCCGCACCTGGTGACGAGGCCGATGACGAGGCCGAGCGGTCCGCCGAGCCCACGGACCGGAGCAAGGACGAGGACGGGGCCGCCGACACCGACGGGGACGGCGACACCGACGCGGACGCCTCGGCCGACGTAGCACAGGCCGCGGCCACTGACGGTGCGGGGGACGCCGACGAGAGCGCCGAAACCAAGGACGCGGAGACCGTCGAGGAGACGGCCGAGGCAACCCCCGCCGCCGGAACCACGGGCGAGGGCACGGCCGAGGGCGAGATCAACGAGGGCGAGGCCGAGGACGGATCGGCCGGCACCGTGCCCGAGGACACCGTCAGGGACGCGGTGCCCCAGGACGCCGACGCCGTGGCGGCCGACGAGCCCCAGGACGCCGCCCCGGCAGCCACCCCGGCACAGTCCTGGGCGCTTCAGCCGCCCGCGCCCCAGGACTCCGCGCTGCCGCCGCTGCCGCCCGCGTTCCAGCCGGCCGCGCCGGCGTCCGCGCCGCAGTGGCCCGTGGCCGCACACGCCGCCGAGCAGCCCTCCCCCGCGCCCGTACCCGCGCAACATCAGCCGCAGCCGCAGCCCCAGAGCTCGCAGCAGCCCGCGAATCCGTATCCGTGGGCCGCGCAGCCGCCGCAGAGCGGCTACGGCTTCCCTCCGCAGGGCCACCCTCAGCAGCAGCCCGGCCCGGTCGCACCGGCGGGCCCCGTCGCACCGGCGCCTCAGGCCGCGCTGCCGCCCGCCGTACCGGGCGCCGACGCCTCCGTACCGCCGGGCGCCGTACCGCCCGCCGGTTACGGATTCCCGCACCAGCAGGCACAGCCGGGACAGCAGCCGGGACCGTACGGACCCGGGCCCGCGCCGCAGCACGGTGGCTACGGCTTTCCGCACCAGGACCCGTCCGGGCAGCCCGGCGCGCAGGCGCTCCCGGCCCCGTACGGCGCTCCGGGCGCGCACGCTCCCGTACCCGCGCCCGTCCAGACGCCCGTTCAGCCACAGCCTCCGCACCAGCAGCAGCCCGCACAGCACCAGCAGCCACAGCAACAGCCCCCGCACCACCAGCAGCCCGGCGCCCAGCCGCCCGCCGTGGATCCCCGGGCCGCCGTGGATCCCCGGGCCGGCACGGCCTGGCCCTCGCCCGTCGCGCACGACCACCGCGAGCGCTCCGTCCCGGGCGCGCCGCTCGGCTACACGGCCGCCGTCGAGCTGTCCTCCGACCGTCTGCTGCGCAACAACAAGCAGAAGCCGAAGAGCAGCCGCAATCCGTCGGCGGGTTCGCGCTTCAGGATCGGCGGAAAGGCCGCGGAGCACGAGTACCGGCGCAAGCTGGAGCTGATCCGTACGCCCGTCCTCTCCTGCTACCGGATCGCGGTCATCAGCCTCAAGGGCGGTGTCGGCAAGACCACGACGACCACCGCGCTGGGAGCGACGCTGGCCACCGAGCGGCAGGACAAGATCCTGGCGATCGACGCCAATCCGGACGCCGGTACGCTCGGGCGCCGCGTACGGCGCGAGACCGGCGCGACCATCCGCGATCTGGTGCAGGCGATCCCGTATCTCCACAGCTACATGGACATCCGCCGGTTCACCTCGCAGGCGCCCTCCGGTCTGGAGATCATCGCCAACGACGTGGACCCGGCCGTCTCCACCTCGTTCAACGACGAGGACTACCGGCGTGCGATCGAGGTCCTCGGCAAGCAGTATCCGATCATCCTCACCGACTCGGGCACCGGTCTGCTCTACAGTGCGATGCGCGGGGTGCTCGATCTCGCAGATCAGCTGATCATCATCTCGACTCCGTCCGTCGACGGCGCGAGCAGCGCCTCGACGACGCTCGACTGGCTGTCCGCGCACGGATACGCGGATCTGGTGCAGCGCTCGCTCACGGTCATCTCCGGCGTCCGCGAGACCGGAAAAATGATCAAGGTCGACGACATCGTGCAGCACTTCGAGACGCGCTGCCGCGGTGTGGTCGTGGTGCCGTTCGACGAGCATCTCGCGGCGGGTGCCGAGGTGGATCTCGACATGATGCGGCCCAAGACGCGCGAGGCGTACTTCCATCTCTCGGCGCTGGTCGCGGAGGACTTCGTACGGGCGCAGCAGGCCCAGGGGCTGTGGACCGCGGACGGCAATCCGCCGCCGCATCTCGTGCCCCCGATGCCGGGACCGGGGCAGCGGACGCAAAGTCAGCCGCCTTACGGGCAGGTCCCGTACGGGCAGGTGCCGTACGGACAGCCGGTGCAGGCACAGCCGGTGCAGGGACAGGGGCAGGGGCAGCCGTACGCGCCTCAGCAGTATCCGCAGCCGTACGCGCAGCCCCAGCAAGGTCAGCCGCAGCCTCCGTACCAGCCGTATCCGCAGCAGCAGGTTCAGGGTCCGGGGCCCGGTGTGCAGCAGGGCTGGCAGCAGTCGCCGCCGTCCCAGGCGCAGTCACCCGCGAGCCCGGCCGGTCCGCAGTTCGGACACCTCCCGCCCGGACAGGCCGCGCAGCCGGGCCAGCAGATCCAGCCCGGTCACCCGGGACAGCCGGCCCTGCCGGGACCGTACGGCCAGCAGCCGCAGCAGCAGCCGCCGCCTCAGGGCCAGACCGATCTGCAAGGTCCCGTCCCGCCCGGCGGATGGCCGCAGCAGCAGCCTCCGCAGGCACCGCCAGCGCCTCAGCAGTAAGGCAACAGAGGTCGAGACCAATGAGGGCCCGCACCGTCCCCCGGTGCGGGCCCTCGGCGCATTCCCGCAGCCCACACGCGGTTTGACCACCCGTTGACGCGCCCTGACGCCCGCTGATAAACCTCGCTTCACCGATTGGCGAACCAGATTCAACCCGGCTTCTCCTGCGAGTGATGACGCGAGGTCACCGTCCCATGGTCCACAGCGTTCCGCCGCGCACACCGCGGCAGCCCGTCCGGCAACGCCCCCGTCTCCGACTGCTGCCGGCCTCCGCCGTCGCGTCCGCGGTGCTCGTGGCCGCGACCGTCCTCCCTGTCCAGCCGCTCCTCCCGGCGCCGCAGCAGGCCGAGGCGGCCGGCGACCGCGCACAGGTCCTGACCGTCGCGGTCAGCCAGAGCGTCGACTCCCTCAGCCCGTTCCTGGCCCAGCGGCTCGTCAGCACCACCGTCCACCGGCTGGCGTACGAGTATCTGACCAACTACGACGCCAAGGACGCGCGGACGGTCCCGGGCTTCGCCACCGCGTGGCAGCCCTCCGCCGACAAGCTGACCTGGACCTTCACCATCCGCGACGACTCGAAGTGGTCCGACGGCCGGCCGGCCACCGCCGAGGACGCCGCCTGGACCTTCAACAAGATGATGTCGGACCCGAACGCGGCCACCGCCAACGGCAGTTTCACGGCCAACTTCAAGCAAGTCACCGCACCGGACGCGAAGACCCTGGTCATCGAGCTGAAGAAGCCTCAGGCCACCATGACGGCACTCGATGTGCCGATCGTGCCCAAGCACATCTGGGAGAAGGTCGGCGACTTCTCGAAGTTCAACAACGACAAGCGGTTCCCGATCGTCGGCAACGGACCGTTCGTCGTCACGGACTACAAGGTCGACCAGTACATCAGGCTGAAGCCCAACCGGGACTTCTGGCGCGGCGCGCCCCAGTTCGACGAACTCGTCCTCAAGTACTACAAGGACGGCGACGCGGCGGTGGCCGCGCTCCAGAAGGGCGAGGTCTCCTTCGCCTCCAATCTCACACCGGCCCAGGCCGCCGCGCTGAAGAACGCCGACCACATCAAGGTCAACGACGCGCCTGGCCGCCGTTTCTACGCGCTCGCCATCAACCCGGGCGCCAGGTCCAAGGACGGCAAGAGGTTCGGCAACGGCCATCCGGCGCTGCGGGACCCGGCGGTGCGCAAGGCCCTCTTCCAGACCGTCGACCGCGAGAGCATCATCGACCGGGTCTTCCAGGGCCATGCCGTCGAGGGCCAGGGCTACATCCCGCCGCGCTTCGGCCCGTACTTCTGGCAGCCCTCGGCGGAGCAGAAGATCGCGTACGACCCGGACGCGGCGGCCCGGACACTCGACCGGGCCGGCTACCGGAAGAACGCCGGAGGCAAGCGCGTCGGCAAGGACGGCAGGCCGCTCGACCTCCGCATCCTCTGCCATGCCACCGATCCGAACGACAAGGCCATCGGCAAGTACCTCCAGGAGTGGTGGGGCCGGCTCGGCATCGGGCTGAAGGTCGAGTGCCTCGACAACGTCTCCGATCCCTGGCTCGCGGGCGACTACGATCTGGCCTTCGACGGCTGGTCCGTCAACCCCGATCCCGACTATGTCCTCTCCATTCATACGTGCGGAGCGCTCCCCGCCACTCCCAAGGACAGCGGCGCCACCGACAACTTCATCTGCGACAAGGCGTACGACTCCCTCTACGCCCAGCAGGCCGTGGAGTACGACGCGGCCAAGCGCGCGGAGCTCGTCAAGCAAATGGAGTCGAGGCTCTACGACACCGGGTACATGAATGTCATGGCGTACCCGAACGCGGTCGAGGCGTACCGTACGGACCAGATCAAGTCGATCACGACGATGCCCGAGGCCGCCGGCAACCTCTGGGGCCAGGACGGCTATTGGAGCTGGTGGTCCGCGGTCCCGGCCGACGACGGCGACGGCGGCACATCCGGTGGCGGCTCCTCCTCGACCGCCGTGGCGATCGGGATCGGCGCCGCCGCGGTGGTCGCCGCCGGGCTCGGGCTCCTCGTCGCGATGCGGCGCCGTTCCACCGCGGAAGACCGTGAATAGACCATGAGCACCGCAAGCACTCCCGGTGTGGTGCGGGACGCGGTCGACGGCCCGGCACGGACCGGGCCGTCCGACCCCGCGGCCCGCGCCGGCACCAGGACCGCGTATCCGCTCCATGTGGCGGGCAAGCTCGGCGGCGCGGCCGTCTCGCTGCTCGCCGTCCTCGTCACCAGCTTCTTCCTCTTCCGGATCGTCCCCGGCGACCCGGTCCGGGCCATGACCCACGGCGCCCCGACATCCGCCGAGCAACTGGCCACACTGCGCAGGCAGTTCGGGCTGGATCTGCCGCTGTGGCAGCAGTTCACCGACTACTGTGCCAAGGCGCTGACCGGCGATCTGGGCACCTCGTACCAGTTCCACGCGCCGGTCGGTGAGCTGATCGCGGCGAAGCTGCCCGCGACACTGCTGCTCACCGGTGTCGCGGTGGTGATCTACTCGGCGCTCGGCCTCTGGCTCGGCACCCGCTCCGCCTGGCACCACGGCGGTCTCGGCGACCGGCTGAACACGGGCGTGGCACTCACACTCTGGTCCGTGCCGTCCTTCTGGCTGGGCCTGCTGCTGATCATCGTCCTGTCGGTGGGCATCGGCCCGGTCCCCGGCGTGTTCCCGACCGGCGGTATGGAGTCGGGCGGCACGGCCGGCTTCGCCCGGGTCCTCGACGTGGCGCACCACATGGTGCTCCCGGTGGCCACACTGGTCGCGGTGGGGTACGCGCAGACGCTGCTGGTGATGCGCTCCTCGCTGCTGGACGAGATGGGCGGCGACTATCTGACGACGGCGCGGGCGAAGGGGCTGCGGGACGACCTCGTACGGCGGCGGCACGCGGTGCCCAACGCGCTGCTGCCCACCGTCACCATGGTCTTCATCAATCTGGGCCATGTGGCGGGCGGTTCGATCCTGGTGGAGACGGTGTTCTCCTGGCCGGGCCTCGGCGGGCTCTTCTACCAAGGGCTGAGCGTGCCCGATCTGCCGCTGGTCCAGGGGCTGTTCCTGGTCTTCGCCGGCGCGATGATCGTGATGAACCTGCTCGCCGATCTGCTCTATCCGCTGCTCGATCCCCGGGTGGGCCGATGACCTCCGCGAAGCCGCCGGCCCCGTCACCCGCGCCGGAGGAGCCGTCCGCCCCCGATGCCGTCGCGGCCGGCGGCGCCCCTTCCCCGTCCGCCTCCTCGTTCGCGTGGGCCCGCAGACGCGCGTCGGTGGTCCGCTTCTGGCAGCACTACCGCACGCACCGCGCCGGGCTCTTCGGTCTCGCCGGGCTCGCGCTCGTCGCACTGGCCGCCCTGGCCGCGCCGCTGCTCGTCGGCGGCGATGTGCAGAGCGTGACGCGGGCGCCGGGCAGGGCGCTGGAGGCGCCGAGCGGCCGGTTCCCGCTCGGTACGGACCAGTTCGGGCGGCCCCTGCTGGGGCTGCTGGTGTGGGGCGCCCGGATCTCGCTGACCGTGGGGCTGCTGGCCGCCGCGCTGTCGGTGGCCATCGGTACGCTCGTCGGTGTGCTCGCCGGGCACTACGGAGGCTGGGCGGCGACGGTGATCATGCGGATCACCGACTGGTTCCTGGTGATGCCGACCCTCGTCCTGGCGATCGTGCTGGCCACGGTCATGTCACGGTCCGTCTGGACGGTGATCGTGGCGATCGGCGTCACGAGCTGGCCGACGACGGCGCGGCTGGTACGGGCACAGACGATCGCCGTCGAGTCACGTCCGTACATCGAGCGGGCGCGGGCGCTGGGCGGCGGGCACGGCCACATCATGAGCCGCCATGTGCTGCCCAATGTGATGCCGCTGGTGCTCGCGCAGACCACGCTCGGCATCTCCAGCGCGATCCTGACGGAGGCGACGCTCGCCTTCCTGGGTCTCGGCGATCCGACGATCGTCTCGTGGGGCGGCATGCTCCAGGATGCGCGGGAGGCGGGCGCGGTCTCCTCCGGGCACTGGTGGTATCTGGCACCGCCGGGACTCGCGATCGCGTTCGTCGCGCTGGCGTTCACACTCTGCGGCCGGGCGATCGAGACCGTGCTCAACCCGAAGCTGGGAGTGCCCCGTTGACCGACGGCGCGTCGAATCTGCTGGAGATCAGGAATCTGTCCGTGACGTACGGCTCGGGGGCGTCGGCCGTGCCCGCCGTCCGGGGCGTCGATCTGACCATCGGACCGGGCCGGAAGCTCGGTGTCGCCGGGGAGTCGGGCTGCGGCAAGTCCACCCTGGCGCTGGCGCTGCTCAGACTGCTGCCGCCGACGGCGAAGCTCACCGGCGAGATCCTGCTCGACGGCGAGGATGTCCGCACGATGAAGTGGGGCCGGCTGCGCGCCGTACGGTGGGCCGGCGCGTCGATCGTCTTCCAGGGCGCCATGCACTCGCTCAACGCGGTGCACCGGATCGGGGACCAGATCGCCGAGCCGGTGCTGCTGCACCGGCGTGCCACGCCGGCGGCCGGCCGCTCGCGCGCCGCCGAGCTGCTGGAGCAGGTCGGGCTGCCCGCCGCGCGCGCCGACGCGTATCCCCATGAGCTCTCCGGCGGCCAGCGTCAGCGCGTGATGATCGCGATGGCGCTCGCCTGCGATCCACGGCTGATCGTCGCGGACGAGCCGACCACCGCGCTGGATGTGATGATCCAGGCTCAGATCCTGCGGCTGATCGAGCGGTCGGTGGCGGAGCAGGACATCGGTCTGCTGATGATCAGCCATGATCTGGCGGTGCTGTCGGACACCTGTGACCGGCTCGCCGTGATGTACGCGGGCCGGATCGTGGAGGAGGGCCCGGCGCGGGAGGTCTACGACGCGGCGGAGCACCCCTACGGCCGGGCGCTCTCCGCCGCCTTCCCGCGCGTCGGTGATCTGGCGTCCCGGCGCGCGCCGCGCGGGCTGCCCGGTGATCCGCCGGACCCTTCGGCGCTGCCGTCCGGCTGTACGTTCCATCCGCGATGCCCGGTCGCGCTGGAGATCTGCGCGCGGGAGGACCAGAGGCTGCGGCCGGCCGGTCCTGGCCGGAGCGCGGCCTGCCTGCGGGTGGGCTCCGCGGTCCCCGTCGCGGAGCCGCCGCGGTGAGGGCCGCCCGCGCCGTACGCCCTCTTCCGCACGGCCGGACCTCTCCCGGTGGAACCGGCCCTCTCCCCATGGGGCGGACCCTCTCCCGTAGAGACCGCCCTCTGCCGTAGAGCCCGGTGAAGCCCGGCCACCCTCCAGGAGCCTCCATGACGACGACCACCATCGCCTCCCCGGTCCCGCTGCTGTCGGCCGCCGGGCTGAATGTCACATTCCCGGGGCGGCGCGGCGCTCCGCCGTCCCGGGCCGTCGACGGCGTCGATCTCGACATCGGCGCCGGGGAGATCGTCGCCCTGGTGGGTGAGTCCGGCTGCGGCAAGACCACCCTGGCCCGGACACTGCTGGGTCTGGTGCCGCCCACCCGGGGCGGGGTGACCTTCGCCGGGGAGCCGCTGGGGTACGGCGCCCGCGCGCTCAAGGCGTACCGCAAGCGCGTCCAGCTCGTCCTCCAGGATCCGAGCGGATCGCTCAATCCGCGCCATACGGTGTACGACGCGGTGGCCGAGGGGCTCCGGATCCACGGTCACCGGGGCGATGAGCGCGCGGCCGTCGCCGAGGCGCTGTCCCGGGCCGGTCTCCGGCCGCCCGAGCGCTTCTTCCCGCGCTATCCGCACGAACTGTCCGGCGGCCAGCGGCAGCGGGTCGTCATCGCGGGCGCGCTCGTCCTCGAACCCGAACTCATCGTCGCCGACGAGCCGGTGGCGTCCCTGGACGCGTCCGTACGAGGTGAGATCCTCGCGCTGCTGCTGTCACTGCGCGACGAACTCGGCCTGTCCGCGCTGGTGGTGACCCACGATCTCGGTCTGGCGTGGAACATCGCGGACCGGGTGGCGGTGATGTATCTCGGGCGGATCGTGGAGACGGGCCCGGTGGAGAATGTGCTGACGGACCCTCAGCATCCCTACACGCAGGCGCTGTTGTCCGTGCTGCCGGAGTCGGGGCGGACGCCGGTCGTGCTCACGGGCGAGCCGCCGGACCCGTCCCGTATCCCGGGCGGCTGCCGCTTCCACGCCCGGTGCCAGGTGCTCGCCTCGGGCGAGGCGGCACGGGCGGGTGTCGAGGAGCGGTGCCGTAGGGAGTCACCGCCGGTGCTGACGGGCGGCCCGACCGCACAGGTCGCGTGCCACTGGGCGACGGCGACCTGAGCCGGGCCCCGACAGGACCCGAAGGCCGCCCCTACTGCCCGGCGTCGCCCTTCTATCCGGCGTCGTACTCCTCCGTCAGCGCCCGTGAGCGCTTGACGTCGTCGGCGATCGCCTCCAGCAGCGCGTCGATCGACTCGAACTTCCGCTGGCCGCGGACGTACGAGAGGAAGTCGACGGTCACATGGAGCCCGTACAGATCCAGCCCCACCCGGTCGATCGCATACGCCTCGACCGTCCGCTCCGTCCCCTCGAACTGCGGGTTCGTACCGACCGAGATCGCCGCCGGCATCCGCTCGCCGTCCGCCGTGAGCCAGCCCGCGTACACTCCGTCGGCCGGGATCGCGGTGTGCGGCAGCGTCTCCACATTGGCCGTGGGATAGCCGAGTTCCCGTCCGCGCTGCGCGCCGCGCACCACCACGCCCTCGACCCGGTGCGGCCTGCCGAGGATCTCCGCGGCGCCCGCGACATCGCCCTCGGCGACCAGACGGCGGGTGAGCGTGGACGAGAAAGGCTCGCCGCCGCCGGCCTCGCCGGTCACCCGCAGATCGATGACCTCGACCTCGTAGTCGTAGGTGGCGCCCAGATCGGCCAGTACGGCGACGTTCCCGGCGGCCTTGTGGCCGAAGCGGAAGTTGGGGCCCTCGATCACGGCACAGGCGTGCAACTTGTCGACCAGCACCTTCACGATGAAGTCGCCCGGCGACAGCCGGGAGAACTCGACGGTGAACGGCAGGATCAGCAGCGCGTCCACGCCCAGCTCCGCCATCAGCTCGGCACGCCGGTGGTGCGGCGCGAGCAGTGGCGGATGGCTGCCGGGCCGTACGACCTCGCTCGGATGCGGGTCGAAGGTCACGACGACCGACGGCACTCCCCGTTCCCGCGCCCGCTCCACCGCGCGGCCGATGATGAGCTGGTGTCCGCGGTGCACCCCGTCGTAGGAGCCGATGGTGACGACGCTGCGCCCCCAGTCCTGGGGGATGTCCTCCAAGCCACGCCAGCGCTGCACTGAGACCGCTCCTCCGCCCGAACCCATGTACGTCATTTCCCGTCACGCAATGCTAAGACTGCCATGCCCCGTACCCGTGGCACGCATCGGCCACCGGGCTCCGGAAACGGCTCAGATGCGAACGCGCCCCCCAGTGCACCGTCTCTCCCCTCCAAGCGCCTGCTCCCAGGGGTGAATGACGGGCCCGGGATGGACAGACCCTTCTCGGAGGGGGGCCGTGGAGCCGGGCAGGCGTGCCTGCCCGGCTCCACGGTGCGGTCCGGCGCTCCACCCGTGCGGGGCCGGTCCGGCCCGGTCGCCGCGGTCGCGGCTCCGGATCCGGCCGGCCGCTCCGGTCTCAGCCGAAGACCGCGAGGCTCCTGGCCTTGCCCCGCTGTTCCTCGACGAGCGCCAGGAAGCGCCCCTCGGGGCCGAACGCGGCGACGGGCGCCGAGTCGAACACCGGCATGTCCAGCCGTACGCCGTTGAGCAGCAGCCCGGCCCTTTTCTCGTCCACGTCCCAGCGCGGGAACGCGGCGGCGGCGGCCTCGGCGACCGGCATGACGGTCAGCTCCTGCTGGAGCTGCTCCAGCGTTCTCGCCGAGTCCAGCGCGTACGGTCCCACGCGGGTCCTGCGCAGCGCGGTGAGATGGCCGCCGACGCCGAGCCCGGCGCCGAGATCCCGGGCGAGGGCGCGGATGTACGTACCGGACGAGCAGACGACGGAGACGATCAGATCGAGGACCGGGGTGCCGTCCTCGGCGACGGCCTCACGGACGTCGTAGAGCCGGAAGGAGGAGACGGTCACCGGCCGGGCGGGGATCTCGAACTCCTCACCGCCGCGTACGCGTGCGTAGGACCGCTTGCCGTCGATCTTGATGGCGCTCACCTTGGAGGGCACCTGCATGATCGCGCCGGTCAGTGCGGCGATCCCGCTGTCGATGGCGGCGCGCGCGAGCAGCGACGCGTCCGCGGACGAGATGATCCCGCCCTCCGCGTCGTCGGTCACGGTGCTCTGTCCCAGCCGGATCGTACCGAGGTACTCCTTCTCGGTCAGCGCGAGATGCCCGAGCAGTTTCGTGGCCCGTTCCACACCGAGGACGAGGACGCCCGTCGCCATGGGATCGAGGGTGCCGGCGTGGCCGACGCGCCGTGTTCCGGCGATCCCGCGCATCTTGGCGACGACGTCGTGCGAAGTGAAGCCCGACGGCTTGTCGACGATGACAAGGCCGTCGGGCGTCCTGTTCTGCTGAGTCATTCCGCGGCGGCGCCGTCCGTGCTGTCCCCGTCGGCGTCCGCGCCGTCGGCGGCGGCCGCGTCCTCGGCGTCGTCGGCCTTGCGGTACGGGTCGGCCCCGGCCGCGTAGGTCTTGCCGGTGGACACCTCCCGTACCTCGGCGTCCTTGGCACGCGCCCGGTCGAGGAGGTCCTCGATGGTGCGCGCGTTGTCCGGCAGGGCGTCCGGGACGAACGCCAGCGTCGGGGTGAAGCGCACGCCGGTCTGGCGGCCCACCTCGGAGCGGAGGACGCCCTTGGCGCTCTCCAGGGCCGCCGCGGAGGCCGCCCGCTCCTCGTCGTCGCCGTAGACCGTGTAGAAGACCGTGGCCTCCCGCAGGTCGCCGGTGACACGGGCGTCCGTGATGGTCACGAACCCCAGTCGCGGGTCCTTGATACGCCGGTCCAGGGTCTCCGCGACCACGACCTGGATGCGATCGGCCAGCTTGCGGGCCCGCGCGTTGTCGGTCACCGGTCCGTCACTCTTCCTTCTGGGTTTTCTTGTCCACTGGTCAGTCTTCGTCCGGTCAGTCCTCGTCGCCGTGCAGCCGCCGCCTTACCGACAGCAGCTCCACCTCCGGATGCCCGGCGACCATGCGTTCGCACCGGTCGAGCACCTCGGTGAGATGGGACCGGTCGCCGGACACCACCGCCAGACCGATCTCGGCCCTGCGATGGAGGTCCTGGCTGCCGGTCTCCGCGGCGCTGACCGCGAATTTCCGCTGGAGCTCGGCGACGATCGGCCGGACGACGGAGCGTTTCTCCTTCAACGACCGTACGTCGCCGAGGAGCAGATCGAAGGACAGCGTCCCCACATACATGCACGTCCGGATGTCCCGCCGGTACGGGTTCGGTGCCCTGCCAGCGCTTGGCAGGGGCACAAGAACCGTACACGCAACGGCCGGGGCCGATCGACGGAAATTCGTCCCGTCGACCGGCCCCGACCTGAGCGGTCAGCCCGTGCGTCAGCCGCGCGGCTTCTCGCGCATCTCGTAGGTGGCGATGACGTCGTCGATCTTGATGTCGTTGAAGTTTCCGAGGTTGATACCGCCCTCGAAGCCCTCGCGGATCTCGGTGACATCGTCCTTGAAGCGGCGCAGACCCTGGATGTTGAGGTCCTCCGCGATGACCTTGCCGTCGCGGACGAGCCGGGCCTTGGTGTTGCGCCTGACCTCGCCGGAACGGATGAGAACACCCGCGATGTTGCCCAGCTTGGACGAGCGGAAGACCTCGCGGATCTCCGCCGTACCGAGCTCGACCTCTTCGTACTCCGGCTTGAGCATGCCCTTGAGGGCGGACTCGATCTCCTCGATCGCCTGGTAGATGACCGAGTAGTACCGGACGTCCACGCCTTCGCGCTCGGCCATCTGCGCGGCACGCCCCGCGGCGCGCACGTTGAAGCCGATCACGATGGCGTCGGAGCCCATGGCCAGGTCGATGTCCGACTCGGTGACCGCACCCACACCGCGGTGCAGCACCCGGATGTCCACCTCTTCGCCGACGTCGAGCTGGAGCAGCGAGGACTCGAGGGCCTCCACCGAACCGGACGCGTCGCCCTTGATGATGAGGTTGAGTTCCTGCACCAGACCGGCCTTGAGGGCCTCGTCCAGATTCTCCAGGGAGAACCGGACGCCCCTGCGGGCGAAGGCCGCGTTCCGCTCACGGGCGGCACGCTTCTCGGCGATCTGCCGGGCCGTACGGTCCTCGTCGACGACCAGGAAGTTGTCACCGGCACCGGGCACATTGGTCAGACCCAGGACCAGGACGGGCGTCGAAGGCGTCGCCACGTCGACGTTGTTGCCGTTGTCGTCGAGCATGGCCCGCACCCGGCCGTACGCGTCACCGGCGACCATCGTGTCACCGACGCGCAGCGTGCCGCGCTGGACGAGCACGGTGGCGACGGCGCCGCGGCCGCGGTCGAGATGGGCCTCGATCGCGATGCCCTGCGCGTCCTGCTCCGGGTTGGCCCGCAGGTCGAGCGAGGCGTCCGCGGTCAGGACCACGGCCTCCAGCAGGCTGTCGATGTTCAGGCCCTGCTTGGCGGAGATGTCGACGAACATGGTGTCGCCGCCGTACTCCTCGGCCACCAGCCCGAACTCGGTGAGCTGACCGCGCACCTTGGTCGGGTCGGCGCCCTCGACGTCGATCTTGTTGACCGCGACCACGATCGGCACGTCGGCCGCCTTGGCGTGGTTCAGCGCCTCGATCGTCTGCGGCATCACACCGTCGTTGGCCGCGACCACCAGGATCGCGATGTCGGTGGACTTCGCACCACGGGCACGCATGGCGGTGAACGCCTCGTGGCCCGGGGTGTCGATGAAGGTGATCCTGCGCTCTTCACCGTTGACGTCGGTGGCGACCTGGTACGCGCCGATGTGCTGCGTGATACCGCCGGCCTCGCCCGCGACGACGTTCGTCTTGCGGATCGCGTCCAGCAGCCTGGTCTTACCGTGGTCGACGTGACCCATGACGGTGACGACCGGCGGACGGGACACGAGGAATTCCTCGCCGCCCTCGTCCTCGCCGAACTCGATGTCGAAGGACTCGAGCAGCTCGCGGTCCTCCTCCTCCGGGCTGACGATCTCGACGACGTAGTTCATTTCATCGGCGAGGAGCTGGAGGGTCTCGTCGGAGACGGACTGGGTCGCCGTGACCATCTCGCCGAGGTTCATCATCACGGCGACGAGCGACGCCGGGTTGGCGTTGATCTTCTCCGCGAAGTCGGTGAGCGACGCACCGCGCGACAGCCGGACGGTCTGTCCGTTGCCGCGAGGCAGCATCACACCGCCGACCGACGGGGCCTGCATGGCCTCGTACTCCTGGCGCCTCTGCCGCTTCGACTTGCGGCCACGACGGGCGGGCCCGCCGGGACGGCCGAACGCGCCCTGTGTGCCACCGCGGCCACCGGGACCACCCGGACGTCCGCCGAAGCCGGGACGGCCACCGCCGCCGCCACCACCGAAGCCGCCGCCGCCACCGGGACGACCCGGAGCGCCGCCACCGCCGCCGCCACCGGGACGACCGGCGAAGCCACCGCCGCCGCCACCGCCACCGGGACGGCCCGCGAAGCCACCGCCGCCGCCACCGGGACGACCGCCGCCGCCACCGCCGCCGGGACGACCCGCGGCGCCGCCACCGGGACCACGGCCACCGCCGGGGCCACCGCCGGGACGCGGACCGGCCGCGGGACGCTGGGGCATCATGCCCGGGTTGGGACGGTTGCCACCGGGGCCGCCGCCCGGACCGCCCGCGGAGCGGGGGGCCTGCGGACGCGGCATGCCGCCGGGGGTCGGGCGTCCGGTCTGTCCGCCGGGACCGCCCTGCGGACGGGGACCGCCCTGGCCGGAGCCCTGCGGACGCGGACCGCCCGGGGCACCGGGGCCGCCGGGACGCGGGGCGCCGCCGGGACGGGGCGCCTGCGGGCGCGCCATACCGGTGGAGCCGCCGGAGGTGAAGGGATTGTTGCCGGGACGCGGTCCGGCCGGACGGGCACCGGGACGCGGGGCCTGGCCGGGGCGCGCGCCGCCGGAGCGGCCGCCCTGACGCTGGTCGCGGTCGCCCTGGCGCTGCTCGCGGTCGCCGCCCTGGCGCTGGTCACGCTGGTCGCTGCCGGGACGGGCGGACGGACGCGGTCCGGGCGTGGCACCGGGCCGGGGTCCGGCGGCCGGGGCCGACGGAGGCGCGGTGAACTCCGGCGCGGCCGGAGCGGCGGGAGCCGGCTTCGGTGTGACCGGGGCGGGCCTGGGGGCCGGCGCCGGACGCGGTCCGGGGCTCGGCGCGGTGGGAGTGCTTCTGGGCGCCTCGGCGACGGCCGGCTTGGGAGCCGGGACACCGGGCTTGGGCGCCGCGGGACGCGCGGTCTGCGCCGGCGACCCCGCCGACGGGACGGCGGGCGCGGCCGGGGCAGCGGGTGCGGCCGGCCTCGCGGGGGTCGCCTTGCGCGGCGCCCCGGGCTTGGCAGTGGTCTTGCCGGCGTTGCCGCCGGGCCCCTGCAAAGCGTCAGTCAACTTACGTACAACCGGCGCCTCGATCGTCGACGACGCCGAACGGACGAATTCACCGAGTTCTTGGAGCTTGGCCATGACGACCTTGCTCTCGACGCCGAACTCCTTGGCGAGTTCGTATACCCGGACCTTAGCCACTTCGCTCCTTTTAGGTCCGGGTTACCGCCGGACCGTCGCTACTTCATGGGCGTACTCATCGCGTACTCATCGAGTGCTCATCGCAATCTCGACCTACTTCCAACTCGCGAGGTACCTGAACCGCACGGGGTTCCGTGCCGTACTTCTTCTTACAGTGCGGCCTGCGCCGTGACCGCCTCGACGGCCCGGCGCAACTCCGCGCTGTCGAGCGGACCCTGGACCCGGAAGGCCCTGGGGAACGCCCGGCGGCGGACCGCCAGATCGAGACAGTTCAAGGAGGGGTGCGTATACGCACCCCGGCCGGGCAGCGTACCGCGTCGATCGGGGACACACTGTGTCCCGACCACCACGATGCGCAGCAGATCGTCTTTGGCCGCTCGTTCCCGGCAGCCCACGCACGTTCGCTCAGGGCAGGCTCGGGCCCTCGTCCGGCCAGACATGTTCAAGTCTACCTCCCCGCGCCGACCTCACCCCTTTGGGGCAAGACTCGAACGCGTGACAGCTCGGAAGATCGTGTCGGCGCGCGCCGACCGGTGTCGGCCGGCCGGCGCGGGATGTCGCGGCGCGCGACGGAACCCCGTCCCGAGATCGTCCCGCCGAACGGCCGGCCCGGCGGTCAGCCCCGGTCGCGCTCGCCTCCGCGGCCCCTGTCGCCTCCGCGGTCACGGTCGTCACCGCGGTCACGGTCGTCGTCCGGCTGCTCGGTGTCCGGGCGGATGTCGATCCGCCAGCCGGTGAGCCGGGCGGCGAGGCGGGCGTTCTGCCCTTCCTTGCCGATCGCCAGCGAGAGCTGGTAGTCCGGCACGGTCACCCGCGCGGAGCGCGCGGCGAGATCGACGACCTCGACCTTGCTGACCCGGGCCGGCGACAGCGCGTTGGCCACCATCTCGGCCGGGTCGTCCGACCAGTCGACGATGTCGATCTTCTCGCCGAGCAGCTCGGCCATGACATTGCGGACCCGGCCGCCCATCGGACCGATGCAGGCGCCCTTGGCGTTGAGACCGGACCGGGTCGACCGTACGGCGATCTTGGTGCGGTGGCCCGCCTCGCGGGCGATCGCGGCGATCTCGACCGAGCCGTCCGCGATCTCCGGGACCTCCAGCGCGAAGAGCTTCTTCACCAGATTGGGGTGGGTACGGGAGAGCGTCACCGAAGGGCCGCGCACGCCCTTGGCCACCCGCACCACATACGTGCGCAGCCGCAGACCGTGCGTGTACTCCTCGCCCGGCACCTGCTCCTGCACCGGAAGGATGGCCTCCAGTTTGTCGTCCAGCTTGACGAGGACGTTCTTGGGGTCCTTGCCCTGCTGGACCAGGCCGGCGACGACATCGCCCTCCCGGCGCGCGTACTCGCCGAAGGTGACATCGTTCTCGGCGTCCCGCAGCCGCTGCTGGATGACCTGGCGCGCGGTGGTCGCGGCGATCCGGCCGAAGTCCGACGGGGTGTCGTCGAACTCCTTGGGCTCCTGGCCCTCCTCCAGCTCGGCGGGGTCCTCCTTGGCCCAGACCGTGACATGGCCGTTGTCCCGGCTCAGCACGGCCCGCGCGTGCCGGCGGCTGCCCTCCGTGCGGTGATAGGCGATGAGGAGGGCGGATTCGATCGCCTCGACCAGCAGATCGAAGGGGATCTCCTTCTCTTGTGCCAAGCCCTTCAGGAGCTTCACATCGATGTCCACGGCTACGCCTCCTCTTCCTTCTTGTCCTTGCGGCTGAACTCGATCTCCACCCGCGCCCTGGCGATCCGCGCGAACTCGACCCGGCGGGCGGTGGGCTTGCGCCCCTTCACGCCCGGCACCTCGACGTCGAGGCCCTCGTCGTCCACGGTGAGGATGCGGGCCACCAGCTCGCCGTCCTCGTGGAGCTGGAATCTGGCCAGCCGGCCGACGGCGCGCAGATAGTGACGGTGCTCGGTCAAAGGGCGCTCGGCGCCGGGCGAGGTGACTTCGAGCTGGTACTCGTCCTCGCCCATCGCGTCGGTCTCGTCGAGCTTCTCGGAGATGGAGCGGCTCAGCTCGGCACACTCGTCGAGGTCCACGCCCTCGTCGGAATCGACCACGACTCTCAGCACACGACGCCTGCCTGCCCGGGACACCTCGATCTCCTCCAGATCCAGGTCCTTCGCGCTGACGAGCGGTTCCAGCAGTCCGCGCAGCCTTTCGCTCTGGGTGGTGCTCATCCGGGTGACTCCTCGGCCGCGTGTGCTGTTGTGGGATCGTCGTGTGTCCGATCAAAGGGTATCCGGTCCGAAGGGGTGTTGCCGTCCACCTGTGGATGACCCGCGGGTACGCTCGCCTGCGGTGATCATCGCGAGGCCCGAGGAGAGACGCGTGGGGCGCACGGGGACGACACGGAGGCGTGTGCTCATGGCCGCGGGCGCCGCGGGAGCCATGGCGGCCGGGGCGCTGACCGGCTGCACCTCCGATCCCACCGGCGGACGGAGGTCCGGGAGCGGGACGGGCGCGCGGTCCGAGAGCGCGCTGCGGCAGCGGTCCGCCGCCACCAGCCGCGCGCTGCTCGGACAGTACGACGCGGTGCTGGCGCTCCACCCGGACGAGGGCGAGCTGCTGACGCCGCTGCGGACGGCGGTCGCGCGGCAGGTGGAGGCGCTGGCGCCGGCGGTACGCCGGCCCGTGAGTCCGTCGCCCTCCGCCGCGTCGTCCGCACCCGAGTCCGGCGCCGAGTCGCCCGGCGCCTCTCCCGGACCGAGGCCGCCGGTCCTTCCCGCCGTCGCGGACGACCCGGCGCAGGCGCTCAAGGCGCTGGCCACGGCCGAGCGCAGGACCGCCGACGCGCACACCGCCACACTCATGGACGCGCCCGCGGAGCTGGCCAGACTGCTGGCCTCCCTCGCGGCGGCGGGCGCCGCCCACGCCTATCTGCTGACGGAAGGATCCCGCTCGTGAGCACCGGTGTGCTGGACGCCGCGCAGGCCGCACTCGCGGCGGAGCACGCCGTCGTCTACGGGTACGGAGTCGTCGGCGGCCGGGTCGACGGCGACCGCCGTGGCGAGGCGGACGCCGCGTACACCGCGCACCGCGCCCGGCGTGACGCGCTCGCCCGGACCGTGCGCGACCTCGGCGGTGAGCCCGCGGTGGCCGCGCCCGCGTACGCCCTGCCGTTCGCGGTGCCGGACGCCGCGGCGGCCGTACGGCTCGCCGCCGAGCTGGAGGACCGGATCGCGGGCGTCTACTCCGATCTCGTACGGGCCGCGGAAGGGCCGCTGCGCCGGGAGGCGGCGGGCGCGCTGCGGGAGGCCGCGGTGCGCGCGGTGCGCTGGCGCGGCACGGGCGTAGCCTTTCCTGGGCTCGCCGAGCGCGCGTGAGCCCCGAGCCTCGAAGGGGAACGGCGCACGTATGGGTTTCGAACCACCGCAGCGTCTGGTGCGCGCGCTGGGCCGGCAGTACGGCGAGCCTGCCGCCGCCGAGTGGCTGAACCGGCTCCCGGCCCTTACCGGGGAAGCCGTCGCCGCGCGGGGGCTGGATGTCGAGCGGGTGGTCGCGCCGGGCGGCAGGAGCGCTCTGGTGGTGCTCGTACGGCGGCCCGACGGCTCTCCCGCGACGCTCAAGATCACACCGCCCCTCGCGGCTCCGTCGCTGGAGCGGGCGGCGCTGGCGCACTGGAAGGGCTGGGGCGCGGTGGAACTGCTCGACACCGGCGCCGGCACCGCCGCCCCTGACACCGCCACCGACGACACCGCCACCGACCGCGCGCTGCTGCTGGAACGTCTCCAGCCGGAGATCTCGCTGCGCTCGCTGCCCGAGGCGAAGGCCCTGCTGGAAGCGGCGGGAACGGTCCGCAGGCTCTGGGTCGACCCGCCCGCGGGCCATGGCTTCGAGACGGTGGCCGAGCGGACGGAGCGGGAGTCGGCGGAGCTGCGCGCGGCGGACGACGCCGACGGCGGCCTCGCGCCGCTCGTCTCGGCCGCTCTGGCGGCGCGTGAGGAGCTCTGCGCCACGGCCACGGAGACACGGCTCCTGCACGGCGCGTTCGGCCAGGGCAAGGTGCTGGCGGGCGAGCGGGCGCCCTGGCTCGCCGTCGGTCCCGAGCCGCTGGTCGGTGAGCCCGCCTACGACCTGGCGCGGCTGGCCCGCGACCGGGTCGAGGATCTGGTGGCCGCCTCGTCGGGCCCCTCCTCGGCGCGGCGCCGGGTGAGCCGCCTGGCGGACTCGCTGGACATGGACGGGGGGCGGCTGCGGGGCTGGACGCTGTTCCGCGCGGTGGAGTCCGGGGTCCGGGCGCTGGCGGCGGGCCGCCGCCAGACCGCGGAACTCCTCCTGGAATTCGCGGGCTGGCTGTAGCGGCGGGCCGGGAGCGCCCGCGGCGGGCTTGCCCCCCGGCCCGCTCCTTCCCGACACCGGGGCCGCGCCCCGGATGTCCTCGGTCGCCGGACGGGCTTGTTCCGAGGACACCGGGGCCCCGAGGCGTCAGCCGATCAGGCGGGCGACGGCCTCCTCGGCCGACAGTTCCTCGCGCTCACCCGTGCGGCGGTCCTTCAGCTCCAGGATGCCCTCGGCCGAGCGGCGGCCCGCCACCAGGATGTGCGGTACGCCGATCAGCTCGGCGTCGGTGAACTTGACACCCGGGGAGACCCCGGGCCGCTCGTCCACCAGCACGCGCAGCCCCGCCTCCGCGAGCTTCTCCGAGACGTCGAGCGCCAGCTCCGTCTGGAGCGCCTTGCCCGCCGCCACCACATGGACGTCCGCAGGAGCGATCTCCCGGGGCCAGCACAGGCCCTGCTCGTCGGCCGTCTGCTCGGCCAGCGCGGCCACGGCGCGCGAGACGCCGATGCCGTACGAGCCCATGGTCACGCGCACCGGCTTGCCCTGCTGGCCCAGCACATCGAGCTGGAAGGTGTCGGCGTACTTGCGGCCGAGCTGGAAGATGTGGCCGATCTCGATCGCGCGGTCGAGCTTGAGGCCAGTACCGCAGACCGGGCAGGGGTCGCCCTCCTCGACGACGACCACGTCGAGAACGTCGTCGATCTCGAAGTCCCGTCCGGCGACCACGTTGCGCGCGTGGGTGCCGGGCTTGTTGGCGCCGGTGATCCAGGCGGTGCCGGGTGCGACGCGCGGGTCGGCGATGTAGCGGATCTTCAGGCCCTGCGGGCCGACATAGCCCCGTACGAGCTCGGGCCGCTCCTCGAAGTCCTCGGCCGTCACCAGCTCCACCACGGCGGGCGCGAGATGCTCGCCCAGCTTGCCGAGGTCCACCTCGCGGTCGCCGGGGACGCCCACCGCGGTGATCTCGCCGTCGACCTTGACCAGCAGGTTCTTCAGGGTGGCCGAGGCGGGTACGCCGAGGAACTCGGCGAGCGTCTCGATGGTCGGGGTGTCGGGCGTGTCCAGCTCCTCGACCGGGCCGTGCCCGGCCGCCGCGGGAGCGGGAGCGGGAGCGGCGAAGGTGACCGCCTCCGTGTTGGCCGCGTAGTCGCAGGCCGGGCAGTCCACGAAGGTGTCCTCCCCCGCCGCGGCGGGCGCGAGGAACTCCTCGGACGCGGAGCCGCCCATCGCGCCGGAGACCGCCGAGACGATACGGAAGTCGAGGCCGAGCCTGGCGAAGATCTTCTGGTACGCGGCGCGGTGCAGCGCGTACGACTCGGCGAGGCCCTCGTCCGTGGTGTCGAAGGAGTACGAGTCCTTCATCTGGAACTCACGGCCGCGCAGCACACCGGAGCGCGGCCGGGCCTCGTCGCGGTACTTCGTCTGGATCTGGTAGAGCATCACCGGCAGGTCCTTGTAGGACGCGCACTGGTCCTTGACGACCTGGGTGAAGATCTCCTCGTGCGTCGGGCCCAGCAGATAGTCGGCGCCCTTGCGGTCCTTGAGACGGAACAGCAGATCGCCGTACTCCTCCCACCGGCCGCTGGCCTCGTACGGCTCCCTGGGCAGCAGCGCCGGCAGCAGCACCTCCTGCGCGCCGATCGCGTCCATCTCCTCGCGGACGACGCGCGAGATGTTGTCGAGGACCTTCTTGCCCAGCGGCAGCCAGCTCCAGATGCCGGCGGACGTACGGCGGACATACCCCGCGCGGACGAGCAGCTTGTGGCTGAGGGTCTCGGCGTCCGCCGGGTCGTCGCGCAGTGTCTTGACCATCAAACGGGACATGCGCTGGACCTGGGACATGGGGAACACTCCTGGCGATCTGCGTTCTGCGTTCTCTCGGTTGATTCCAGGAGGTTAGCCGGGGCGCACCGGCAGGCGGAAATCAGTTCCCGCCCGGCTGCCTCAGTCGCCGCCGTCCTGTCCGCGCAGCGGCAGTGTGGCGCCCATCACGGCGTACGGCTTGGGCGCGCTGGGGAAGTGGACCTGGCGGGCGAGATCCTCGTACCCGAGTGAGCGGTAGAGCCTGCGGGCCGGGCTCTCGATGTCGATGGCGGACAGGATCGACTTCGGCTGTGCGGCGCCGTCCGTGATGGTGGTGATCAGCGCGCGGCCGATGCCCCGGGCCTGGAACTCGGGATGGACATGGAGTTCGGTGATCACGAAGGAGTCGTCGAGCCAGCCGTCGGAGGCGGTGGCGCGCAGATACGGCTCGACGACCGTGGACCACCAGTGGCCGCGGTCGTTCGGCAGGCCGTACACGAATCCGACGAGCCGGCCGGCGCCGGTGGTCGCGCCGAAGGCACGGCAGCCCGGGTACATCAGATGCCGGAGCACGATGTGGCGGCGTACCCCGATCTCGTCGTCGCTGAGCCCGAAGGCGAGGGCCTGCACGGCGAGTGCCTCGTCGACGCGGGAGGCGAGATCGACCGGCGCTACCTGTACGGCGGGAATCCGGGGGGTGTCCCCGGGGATGCTCAGCATGGCCGAACCCTACTTTCAGAACAGCACGCTCATGAAGGCGCCCACCTCTCGGAACCCGACGCGCCGATAGGCCGCGCGGGCAGGGGTGTTGTAGTCGTTCACGTACAGGCTCACGACGGGTGCGACATCGGCCAGCGCGTACCGTACGACCGCCGCCATGCCCGATTCGGACAGCCCGCGACCGCGGTACTCGGGATCGACCCAGACGCCCTGGATCTGGCAGGCCTGGGTGGTCGCCGCGCCGATCTCGGCCTTGAAGATGACTCTGCCGTCGTCGATACGGGCGAACGAGCGCCCCGCGCCCACCAGTTCGGCCACACGCGCCTGGTAGAGGAGTCCGCCGTCGCCCGCGAGCGGCGAGACACCGACCTCCTCGGTGAACATGGCGACACAGGCCGGCATGATCACCTCCAGCTCGTCCTTGCGGATCCGGCGTACGAAGGGGTCGGGCGCGACCACGGCGGGGATCTCCTCGGTCACCATCAGTGGCTGATGGGTACGGACCTCCCTGGCGGGACCCCAGCTGGGCTCCAGCAGCCGCCAGAGCTGGGCGGTGGCCCCCGCGGGGCCGACGATGGAGGAGCAGCGGCGGCCGGTTCTGCGGGCGCGGTCGGCGAAGGCGCGCACGGCCTCGGGACCGGCGCAGATCGGCACGAGATTGGCGCCGGAGTAGCACAGGGAGCGCAGCCGCCCGTCCGCGTACCAGCCCCACATCTCGCCGCCGAGGCGCCAGGGATCGAGCCCCGCGACCTGCACCCGGGAGGTCACGAAGGCGTTGGCTACGGGCTCGCTCTCCAGGATGGCGAGCGCTGCGCCGAGTTCACCGGGTTCGAGGACCCGAGTGGTGGTCTGCGTCAACACGAGGGGCCTCACCATACGGTCTGCTGATCTCCGCACTGTACCTGGCGGGTCCGTGACATGCCGCCCACAGGAGAAGGTCCCGCGGCCGTCGTCCTGGAGGGACGGGCCGCGGGACCCCAGACAGGTAAACCAGACAGGTAAAGGCGTGGGCGGGAAGGAAGCCGGAAACGGAGGCCGGCGGAGGGCGGTACGCGCGGGCCCGGAGCGGTCGCCGGAGCCGTCGGCCCGGCGGGATCCGTCGGTGAGATCCGTCGGTGGGATCCGAGCGGAATCCGTCAGCTCACGGAGACCTCGGGCTCGCCCGAGGCGATTCCGTCCTTCTCCATCTGCTCGGCGATCTTCATCGCCTCTTCGATCAGCGTCTCCACGATCTTCGACTCGGGCACCGTCTTGATCACCTCGCCCTTCACGAAGATCTGACCCTTGCCATTACCCGACGCCACACCCAGATCCGCCTCACGGGCCTCACCCGGACCGTTCACCACACAGCCCATCACCGCGACCCGCAGCGGAACCTCCATACCCTCCAGCCCCGCCGTCACCTCGTCCGCCAGCCTGTACACATCCACCTGCGCACGCCCGCACGACGGACACGAAACGATCTCCAGCCGCCGCTGCTTCAGATTCAGCGCCTCCAGAATCTGCAGCCCGACCTTGACCTCCTCCGCGGGCGGAGCCGACAGCGACACCCGGATCGTGTCCCCGATCCCCTCACTCAGCAACGCCCCGAACGCCACCGCCGACTTGATCGTCCCCTGGAACGCCGGACCCGCCTCGGTGACACCCAGATGCAGCGGATAGTCGCACTGCGCGGCGAGCTGCCGGTAGGCGTTGACCATCACCACCGGATCGTTGTGCTTCACCGAGATCTTGATGTCCCGGAAACCGTGCTCCTCGAACAACGACGCCTCCCACAGCGCCGACTCCACCAGAGCCTCCGGCGTCGCCTTCCCGTACTTCCGCAGCAACCGCGCATCCAGCGAACCCGCGTTCACCCCGATACGGATCGGCGTCCCCGCATCACCCGCAGCCCGCGCGATCTCCCGCACCTTGTCGTCGAACTGCTTGATGTTCCCCGGATTCACCCGCACCGCCGCACACCCCGCGTCAATCGCCGCGAACACATACTTCGGCTGGAAATGAATATCCGCGATCACCGGAATCTGCGACTTCCGCGCGATCACCGCCAACGCGTCCGCATCATCCTGCGTCGGACACGCCACCCGCACAATCTGACACCCCGACGCCGTCAACTCGGCGATCTGCTGCAACGTCGCACCCACATCCGACGTACGCGTCGTCGTCATCGACTGCACCGACACCGGCGCATCCCCACCGACCG
>NZ_MAUD01000129.1 GCF_001700515.1 Streptomyces lushanensis | reverse complement strand
TCCCTGCCCTCCGCCGGCCGGCGGAGGGCAGGGATCGAGGCAGGCTTGTCGGCGCCGCGCCGTTTGGGCGGCCAGGAGGACGTGTACAGCCTGTGGGTCGAAGGCGTTGGCGCCGATGGCGTAGACGGTGTCGGTGGGAAAGCCGGTCAGTTGTCCGGAACGCAGGGCTTCCGCGGCGTGAAAGATCCCGGTCTGCCGGGTCGCCCCGGTCAGGCAGTTGTAGACCTGCAATGTGCGCTGCTCCTGTGCAGTGGCTCGTGTGGGGCTTCGGTCCGCCCGTCGGCTGGGGTGCCTGGGGGCCGCTCCGGTCCGGTCCGGGGCGCATTCGGCGCCCGCGGTGCACGCCTCCCGGGTGTCGGGTACGCAGGCGCCAAGGCACCGGAGCCCATGCCCCGTCCGGCCTGGCCCTCTGCGTCAGCGGGCCGGGTTCTCGGGGGAGACTGCCGCGCCTGTGGCGGCCTCGAAGGCGGCGACGTCGAGGATGTCGGCCTGCGTGGGCAGGACTGACTCCATCAGGCTCTGATGGACCTGCGGGTCGGGGTCGGCACAGACATCTCCCAGGACCAGCAGATGGTAGTCGCGGTCGGCGCCCTCGCGCACGGTGGACAGGACCACGCCGCTGGTGAAGATACCGGCGAGGACCAGGGTGTCGATGCCCTGCTCCCGCAGAAACGGATCCAGCGTCGTGGTGCTGAAGGCTCCGACCCGTGTCTTGGTGACCGTGCGAGACGCCTGATGAACAGGACCATCACCGAGCACGAAGCCGTAGAGGAACCGTTCGTCGAGTCAGATGCGGAGGCGGTCAACGGCGGGCGTCGCCGGCGACGAGCAGGCTGGTCAGCTCGGAGATCGCCTCCGGGGAGGGCTTGAAGTAGCGGCGGACGTTCTCCGGCTTCTTGCGCCGGGACTTCGCCATCAGCATCAACAGCGAGACACCCTGCTCGCCGAGATGGATCAGGGCGTCACAATGGCGTCCACCAAGCCGATCTCTCCCTCGCTGATCGCCGTGATGGACAAGAGCGCCACGCCGAACCGCCTCGGCCAACACGTCATCCGCCGGGCCAAACTGTTCGAGGGCCGGGTCACCTACCTTGCCAGCGCCGCGCACAAGGAGCTGGCCAAGGAGACCGGCGACGCCTTCGAGGCCCTCTACCCGGCTGCGGCGGCCCGCTCGGCCGCCTCGGCCATCGCGGGCGTCGGCGTCCGCGACCGCTCCCCCGAGATCCGCGAGACGCACCTGGACGCGATCGTCCAGGCCCGGACCGCTGCGGGGTCCTCGGGGGACGAGGCTCTGGCCCTGATCGGCGACGAGGTCGTGGAGCTCCTGGACCTCGCGTTCGAGCGGATGCCTGGCTGGCGCGAGATCGCTGAGGGGACGATCAGCGTCACCGAGTTCCGTCAGCAGTACCTCCACTCGGCGGCGGCCGGTCTGCACGTCATCGCCAACTGCATCGCAGCGGCGCGGATCGCCAAGGTGCCCGTGCCCGAGGTCTTGGACGCTCTCGTCGAGATCCCGTGGCGGCGTGACGCCCTCCAGACCGAGGCCCCTCCGAAGGACGGTTCCACCGACCTGACCGACCAGAAGCTGCCCGCCTTGCACCGCTTCTTCGAGGGCACCCTCGCCAAGACCGTGTGGGACGAGCGCGCGCGGAGCTGGCGTTCCAGCGCTTCGGGGGCGACCCGGGCGGGCTACGAATCCGCGATCAACCGCGTGCTGCACCACATCTGCAAGGAGCACCCCGAGCTCAAGGCCATCGCCTCCGACGACACGTTCACTGAGCTCGGCCTGATCGCCCGCAAGCGCAAGCCCGGCCGTCCGAAGAAGACTGCTGAGTAGCCGCTCGGCTCGCACACCGAGGCCCCGCCCCTGCCAGGGCGGGGCCTCGGTCCTGCCCAGGTGCCCGAGCGGCCTCGGACGTTGCCCGGCTGCAGGCGATGCGTGGGGAGTGGCTGGACTCCCCGGCCGAGGACCGCACGTTCGCGCTGGCCAGCGCCTGCAGGCCCGAACTGCCACACGCCACACTGACCGCCAGCCCGCGTCGGTGCTCACTCCTACTCGGCCCGGTCCGGGTCGTGCAGGGGCCGCAGCCCGCCGGCCGGGCGTCCGCGATCCGCCAGCACGTCCTGGAGATGCCCGCCCCCGTCGTCGCCGACGCCCTCGGCTACCACCAGGTCACCACCGCCAAACTGACCGCCCAAACCGGAGGAACCTGGAGCCCATACGCCGCTAGAGACCACCTACGATCACCATCCGGCTGGGCACCACAGAGAACTGACGACACTTGAACAAGCAAGCTCACCGGTATCAGTCCCCGATCATGTCCCGATCCGGACACTCCACCGGGTGCGGCCGCCGCTGCTGCTACGGTCCAGCGCCATGAACACTGACGGCTGGACGGCGCTCAGCGCCATTGCTGCCGCGGTCGGGGTGGTGGTCACCGCGGTCATGGCGTACTGGACGACCCGCAAAGCGGCGGCGGCCGCCGCGGACTCGGCTGACACCGCGCGAGAGGTGGCAAAGATCGAACGCGACCGCTGGCACCGCGAGCTGACTCCTGAGCTGACCTTCAGCCTGATCCGCGTGGGCCCCAACCGCCTGAGGCTCACCACCACACTCGACGGCCCGATCGGCCTGGATCACCTCGACACGATCACCCTCACGGTGCGCGACGAGGCCGGACGGGATCACTCAGCCAGACCGCATTACGACGAAGCAATGCGTACAGAGCTGTCGTCGGTGATCTGGGGGGCCGCCCGATTCAGCCCCGGGGTCGACGGGGTTGCCGCGCCCGGCCGCAAGAGCATTATCCGGAGCCTGGAGCGCGGCAACTTCGTGTACCGGCAGATGGATAACTCCGAGCCGCCGAGCTGGTTCCAGGACCCGGGAGACTGGGTGGACGGGTACTGGGACGCGAAACTGCGCCTGCACGCGGTCTGCGAGGTGGAGGGGTATAAACCATGGATCGTCGTTGCCGAGGTCGAGAACCCGGGGATGGAGTACATCTCCGACGGCTCAAACGAGATGGAAATTCCGGAGCAGTACCGCTGAATCACGGCTGCCCGGGGTCGAGGCCCCGGCGGCAGGCCCTCGCCGAGCGCCGCTGAACGCCACCCGCCCCGGGCCAGCACAAGCAGCTCATCCGAAGTCGATACGCCGCTGGAGATCACACACGGTCACCAGCGGGCAGGGTTCCTCGGGGAACTGGCGACAGTTGAATACGCGAGCTCACCAGTATCAACCCCCGTCCTACGGTCCGCGGGGGGGGGGGGGGAAAAAACCCGGAGTCAACGGGCTCGGTCTGGTGGTGCGGCTGCAGAGTGTTGCCAGCGGCGTAGTGACCCAGCCGGTCATGGTGGGCCGGGCCTGGGCCGACCGGTGCACCGACGACTGGGAAGGCGCGATCCCGGAGTGTGAATGGGGAGGTGGAGGACGAGATCCTGCCGGTGCTCAGGGAGCTGGGTATCGGGCTGGTGCCGTACTCCCCGCTGGGGCACGGCTTCCTGACCGGGGCGGTCAAGCCCGCGGACCAGTACCCCGAGGGCGACATGCGCCCCTGGGACGAGCGCTGGCAGGGTGTGAACTACACCTACAACGCGCGCGCCACCGCGCAGCTCAAAAGAACTCGCCGCCGCCAAGAGCATCACCGTCAGCTCGCTCTGGCCTGGCTGCTCCACCAAGGCGAGGACATCGTCCCCATTCCCGGCACCCGCAACGCCGTGCGTCTGGCGGAGAACGCGGGCGCGGTGGATGTCGAGCTCACGGACGCCGACCTGGTCCGTATCGTCAGGATCCTCCCCGAGGGCTCTGCGGGCAGCCGGCCCGAGGCCGCACGAGTTGCCGCGACCACCGACTGATACCAGACGGCTCGGGTCGGCCCCGGCCCCTTCCATGGGGTAGGTGTCGTCCGAGTTGCCGCCGGTGGGCCCGGTCTGAGGGCGCCCCGCAGATTGGTGCCCCGCGATCGACAGTCCTCCTCCGGGGCCGTGCGCGAGGTCACCGTGAGGGAGACCGTGCCTGTGGTCGGGCATCGGTCCGTCGGGAGGGCACGAGCGACTCCGCCCCGGCGCGAGTGCCCACCCGTACGCCGCCGGGGCTGACGGGTGTGGACCCGGAACCGGCCGCCGCCTCCGAGGGCACCCCGAAGTCCCCACCTCGGCGCCGCCGCAAAGAGCCCCAGCGTCGAGACGCGGGAACCCTTCAAACACAGCTACAGGGCGAACAGGGCCGACTCGGCATACGGCATGCAGAAGCTCTCCTACCGCACAGCTTCTGCGCAGGGGCGTGACGTCCGTTTCCTCGCTGCGATCCGCCGGGCCGAGCCCCGTGGTGAGGACCTGCGAGCAGTTCACCGCAGGCGGGGCAACACCTTCCGACGCCTGTCGATCAGCCCCGGGATTCCCTTGGGGCGCCCACCGACCTACGCGCCGTCAGCCCAGCGAAGCCCCCTCACTCTGAAGAGATTCCTCTGTCGTAAGGTGACATCGCATGCTTACCGCGGGGGACCTGCAGAAGTCAGGTGCGTTGTACGCCTGAGCTGTTCACAAGGTTCCGTGTTGGTCGCACCTCACGTGGCCCCCAGAGTGCGCCGCCCACCCGTTCAGCAGGCAGCGCCCAGGTACCCCTGCGGGTACTTCACAAGCAACACAACCGTAAGTCACAGAGCGACGGATCGTTCTCAACTGGCCTTCTTCACAACCTATTTGATGACGCATTGAGGCCTCCCCGCAATTCCCCTGAGGCTACGCGGCACGTTATATCTCACTTGTCACCTTCCCCGTTCCGGGAGGTCTTGTTGTGTTGTGCTCCAGACCCGGAGCATCCCGGAGTACGGAGGAGCAGCGCCGTGCTGCTCACACCTGAAGGACGCGAGTTCTCCGGATCTGCCGATGCAGGCCGGTTGAGCTGGTGCCTCTTCCACTGATCGACATCGGTCGGGGTCGGACAGGGAATGATCAGGTACGGACGAGTTGCGGACTCCTGATCCCGTTTCAGGCGACCGCGGAAATCGCCGCACCTCTAGCGTTGCGCCCATGAGTTTGGCCGATGACCTCACGCCCTCTCCGGACTGGGTCGCCAAGGACATGGAGTCCTATGTCCGCGAGTGCAACGCTGCGCTCTTGTCGAGGGAAGAACACAAGAACCGTCTCCGTGTGGGCATCGGAGCCCTTGAGTGTGAGTGGGAGCAGACCGACGCGGAATGCGTCCTGATCACCGCGAACCGCACGAAGGCCGAAAGCGTCCTGGCCGCCATTAATGCCGCGACACAGGAGGGGGCCGAGTTGCGTCAGAGCCGCATGCAAGACCCCACCGGAGCCCGGGCCGAGGCCCCGGAACCCGACGCGCATGCCGCCGACGGAGCCACCGCACCGGAGCCGGAGGAACCGGCCGCTCCCACCGACACTGACAGCGGGACGAGCTCTTCCCCGTCCGCCGTTCGGGTCACCGGTGAACGCGCGATCGAGGTGATGCGGATCATCGAGCGCGAGCCGGACCGGGACTGGACCCCGAAGGACGTCGCAGTGCGGCTGGAGGGCGAGAACAAGGAACAGGACACTGCCGCTCACCACCGCTTCCGCTCCTCGATGGACAACCTCGTCCGGAAAAAAGCCCTGCACAAGAAGCATGTCGAAGGCGGGCGTTGCTTCTACCGGCTGGCCGCCGCATGGGTGGCCGCGTAGGCGGCGCCCCACGGAACGACCGCCGCCCCCCTCGGCGCTGGCTTGGTAGGCCCTGGGCCGGGCAGGGGCGGCGGTCTTACACGCGGCTAGGCCGCCATTCCCGACATTGGCGTGTTGTTCCCGCGATGCAGGGATGTCCGGCCGGTTTCTCCTATCGGGAGGTCGAACAGACATGCCCTATTCCGCCCCACGCTCGAAGCGGCCGGAACAGAACTGGCACGGATCAGCCAGGATCGCGGCCGGCCTGGAGCGACGGAGGCTGCTGACGCACTCCGTTCTCGTCGGCAGGCCAGTCCACGTGCCGGGGCCAGAGCATTTCCCCCAGGGTTTCCTCAAGGCTGGCCACGGTCAGCAGGTCGGGCCATGTCACACCGGCGAGGACGTTGGAAATGACCTGCCTGTTGACGCCCGAAGCCGCCGCGAGCGCATTCGCACTCAGCCGCCTTCGCTCCATGGCCTCCGCCAGCGTCCTGGCAATCGCCTGTCCGACCTGGGCAGGCCGGTAGCCGTCCATCACCGCGTGCGGCCAGTTGCCAGCCACGGCGTACTCCCACGGCTTCTTCCCACGTCTCGTTCCTCCAGGCACTCGACCAGTGTGACGGACGAGGTGCCGGTATGCGCACCCCGACAGAGAATGCTACTCAAGCAGCAAGAGGAAGTTCGGTCGTTCCTGCGACCGCCCACCAGAAAGGCCGCCTAAGTGATCGTTCGACAAGACGGTGTTGATGGACTGTGAGCAAGGGACGTTCCCTGCTGGCGCCCGACGAAAGACTTCTGCCGACGTACAAGATGCGCCCGGAGCTGCAGCTGTCCGTCTACGAAGTGGCGTGCTCGGCGGCAGGGCCCGTGGGGGCTGCCGACTTGGCGGAGGCCACCGGCCTCCATGTCAAGAACTGCGGCCTCGTCCCGGCTTTCGCACTGAGCACGGGGCTGCTGGTGCCGGCCCACACGCATGCCACGTACCTGCCGAGCGCGAAAGGCCGCGCGGTCGGCCGTGCCTTCAAAGAGAGCAGGCAGGTCGGGCTAGAGGCTCTTCGCCAGCGCTGGAGGGGCCAGTGGTTCGGGCGTGCCCTGCGCGAGCGGACGGGGCGCGGACCGGTGACCCGCGAGGGACTGGTCGTCAAACTGCTGGAGGCGGCACGCGCAGACCGGCACCGCATCCGGCAAGCCCAGGTGCTCCTGGACCTTCTCGTCGCGGTGGGGATGGTCGTCCCGGACGGTGAGGGATTTCTGAGCTGGTACGAAGGCGCGTACTACCTGCCCAACAGGGGGCAGAGCGACCAGCGAGCCGGTGCTTCACCGGCCGAAGCCGAAGCAGGGCAGAACGCCCTCTTCGAGAACAGGGCCCAGGACCAGTCCGGAACCGAACACGAAACTCCGCCCCGGCAGCAGGCCGCGGCCGACCCTGACAACGAGAACACAGCGGAAGAGGAGAACGTGGCCAGCCCGCAGGAGGAGCAGGAGGAACCGGTCTCCGCGAAGGTTCCGCCGCCCCGCCGCGAACAACCAGTCGCCCCTCCGCCGGAGACCGGACACGGGAACGACGACCTGCTGACTCTGCTGCTGCCGCCGGTACTGCTGGCGGATCTGACCCGCCTGTCGGCGCAGGAAGTACTGGAACTGCACAACCACCTGCGCGCCGTAACCGCACTCACCGCGAAGCTTCGGGGCCGCCCTGTCAGGTAAGACCCCGACGAAGAACGGTCCGGCGGCGCCTCCACCCCTTGGCCAGGGTGGCGCCGCCGGACCCCCTCCTCCACCCGACAACCAGCGCGGCACAGCCGCGCGGGAAGGGGCTTCGGCATGCCCTCACACAAGGCGAGGACCGCCGTCCACGGTAGCGCGCTCCCACAGCACGGCGTGTGCCATTCACCCGTACGGTGCAAACTCGCCCCGGGAATCCACCATGGCTAGGGCGACGATCAAGGAAGCACTGCGGGAGGCCAGCCGCCTGTGGCTGCTGCAAGCCGCCGACGGCGTACTGAAGATCGATACGGTCGATCTCTACATCCAGACCTGTGAACGCCTGCTCTATTTCGCCCGGGCCCACCAGGTCACCCGCCTCGACGACATCACCCCCGAACTGGCCGAGGCGTTCATCGCCGCCCCCGGCCGTGACCGGCGCAACAACATCACACCGGTCCCCGCGGACAGGACACGCAGCCAGCGGCGTTCGGCGGTCACCTCGCTCTTCACGCACGCCCGGGCCCTCGGCCTGACCAAGACCTCACCGTTCCTCGACTCACCCTCCATCCCGCGCAAACCCCGCATGACCGGCGCCTGCCTGACCGAGCGTGACATCTCGGACCTGCAGTTCCATGCCGAACGCGGTATGCCCACCACCCGCAACGCAGCCCTCCTCGCCCTCCTCCGCGCCGGACTCAACAGCGCGGAGACAGCGGCGGCGGCCACCACCGACCTCGACCTGTCCGCACCCCACGTCATCACCCGCGGCGGCACCCGCACACACGCACGCACGCGCCTCCTCGACGAATGGGGCGTGTACGTCCTGGGTCTGCGCGCCGCTCACCAGGCACGGACCGGGCCTGGACCGCACCTGCTGGTCACCAGCTCGGAGTCCGCCTCGCGCGTCGCTCAGTCCAGCGTCGGCGCCGGGTTCAGCGACATCGCCCGCCACGCCGGACTGTCCACCCGCACGCGCAAGGTCGAACCCCGGGACATCACCCGCTACGTCGCCCGCCGGATCCTCCACGAGACCGGCCAACTCTCCGAAGTCGCCCGCGGACTGGGCCTGTCCTCCCTCGACGGCGCCGCCGACCTCGCCGGCCTCGCATGGCGGACCAGGAGTGATAAGCCGTGACCACTCCGGGAAAACCCCCTCGCAACCCCAGACCCCCTCGCGGTCCCAAACCCACAGCGCCGAAGAGGAAGACCCGGGCGGCAAAAACGCCCTCTACGGCCGGCCGACGGGCGAAGTACGAGTTCGGCGCCATCCCCGACGACACCTTCGGCTCCGCGACCGACATCCCGCCGCCCAGGAGCCCCGAAGCACCCCCGCTCGCCCAGGACCAGCGCTTCGAGTACCTGCTGGACAACCCCGACCTCTACAAAGCAGCAGCCGCTCTCCCCCCACCGAGCGATACCGGACGGCCCGCCCACCATCCGCCCGTCATCTACCTGATCTTCCTGTGTTCGATCTCCCTGTTCGGCTCCGCCCGCGCCACCGCATGTCACCTCCAGCGCCGTCTGTGGTGGGACATGGTCCGCCGGTCCGTCCATACCCATATGGGTGACGCCGTCGCCGACACCCTCAAACCCACCGGGCCCTCCCGCAGCAACTGGAATCACTACTTCCACAAAATCCTCAAGCCTGCCTACGAGGACATCCGGGACACAAGCCGGGACCTCTGGATCCAACAGGCCCTCGACCACGGGATGATGGAAGCAGCCGGCAAACGCAATAGCCGTGTCAACCCCGAGCGGCACCAGGTCCTGCACGGCGACGCCACCGTCGCCAGTCCGCCTTCCTCCCAGACCGAGCACGAGTCCGTCGACGAGAGGACCGGGGAGATCCGCCGTCACCGCGTCGACGAAGACGCCGGCATCACGGTGGAAGGCGGCGACAAGTTGGTCTACGGCAACAAGTTCCTCTCCGTCGGCGTCCGCCTCGCGGACACCCCGCACAGCCGCGTGATCATGGCCCTGGAATCCATCCGCCACAGGTCCGTGAAGGACGACCCTGACCGCGACGCCGAGGGCACCGCCTTCGTCAAGATGGTCACGCACATCCTCACCCGCGCTCCGGGCCTGCGCGCCGCCACCTACGACACTGCCCTGCGCGGAGTTCACCGCGCCCCACTGATCGCCGAGGGCCTGCTCGTCTTCACTCCTCAGCACTCAGGACTCCCGCCCCAGTCACTGCAGCGCTACGAAAAGGGACCCTGCACCCACGACCTCTACGTCGCCGAAGCCCGCGTATGCCTGCGCCGGATCACCGTCGACGGACAGACTCACTACACCCCGCTGCCGGTAGAGGAACTCGAATACCGGGAAGGAAAGCGAACACGCTACTACCACCGCGTCACGATCCCCTGCGCCGTCAGCACGCACACCGTTCGTATTCGGGTCGACGAAACCGAAGAAGACCGTCAGATCGACCCCTCCACAGGCCGACGACGGTTCAACCGCACCGAACACCTGCGCCAAATTCCGCCCGATACTCCCGCCGGCCGTCGACTCAAAGGATTCCGCCAGGACAGCGAATCTACTCATTCACGCTTTGACCAGTGTTATCCGCACAAAAGGGTCCCAGTCTACGGAGCCACGGCTGGTCTCCTCGTCTACATCGGGTTCGCCTGGCTGAACAACTCCGTCACCCGAGCAAGGACAGGCCTGATCACCGCCTCCTGACTTCCAGCCCCCGCACGGGCCGCGCACCGCCCCGGGGCACACTTCCATCGTGCCCCTCAACGGGCACGACGAGTCCTGCGCAGGCACCCCCCTACGGATCGCACCCCACCCGCTACACTGTCTGCGGTGGCCGGGCTCTCAGCAGCCCACCATGACCCTGTCAGCAGCAAGCTCGAAGCCCAGGCTGATTAAGGCCAGGTTTTAGACACGCTTTTCGACAGATCCCTGCCTTCGTAGCTCAGGGGATAGAGCACCGCTCTCCTAAAGCGGGTGTCGCAGGTTCGAATCCTGCCGGGGGCACAACGCATTACCGCTCTGACCTGGGGTTTCTTCCTCAGGGAGGGCTCCTAATCGGCCTCGGACTCCTCGTCCGGGGCCGTTTGCGTGAGCGGACGGAGAGTTGATCTCCCAAATCTCTCCCAACGGATCAGCATCATCCGGTGGTGGGGCCGGCGAAGCAGTGCGGCAAGTCGCGGCTGCTGGACGTGGTGACCGAGACCGTGCACAAGCACCTGATCACGGTCAACGCCGGCCCGGCGGCGATCTTCCGGTCGATCACCGCCGAGGATCCGCCCATGCTCCTGGTCGACGAGGCCGACCCCCTCTTCGGCACCGCCAAGGCAGCGGAGAAGAACGAGGACCTGCGCGGCCTGCTCAACGCCGGGCACCAGCGCAACAGGCCCACCCTGCGGGTGTCCGGCCCCAAGCAAAAGCCGCAGGCGTTCCCCACCTTCGCCATGGCGGCACTCGACGGGTGACCTGCCGGACACGATCATGGACAGCTCCGTGGTCATCCGGATGCGCCGCCGGGCTCCGGGCGAGCGGGTGGCGGCCTTCCGCACCGGCCGGGACACCCCCGCGCTCCAGGTCGTCCGTGACCGCCTCACCGCCTGGCTCGCTCCACTGCGCGCGGGTCATGGAATCGGAATCACCTGACCAGGTGGGGGCACGCCAGGACGCCGCGCGATGTGGACGCGGAAGGGGGAGAGGGCCCTGGGGCCGGGTCGGAGCCGCCGTCCGGTCAGCGGCAGGCAGGTGCCGACGGCGGGGGTGGCACCGGCAGGATCCGATGCTTCTGCTGAGGTCGAGGCCCTAGCGGGCGCGGAGTCTCCCGAGCAGCCGTGGGATGAGGTGTTGCTCGCGGTGGTCGAGGGCGAGCCCGCAATTCCGCCCGTCGGCTCCGGAGGAGCGCACAGGTGGCCTGGTGGTGATGGTGTTCGGGCCGGCTGTCCACCGCTGTGCTTCTGTCACTTCGCCTTGTCGCAGCGATCCGCCTCCGTGTGGAGGGCACCATGGCCTCGCAGGTCTATGACGCCGTGGCGCGGATGCTCAGTCGACGCTCTTCGTGGTGGCGATCCGGGCGTGGTGACAATTGAAAGCCGGGTGCGGCGCCTTCTGCATGAAGGCGAGACCAGTAGAGGGGAGGGCTCGGTTCCCTGTCTTCCCGGGAGTGATCACGCGCTGTTCTGGCGCCTCATGACGGCGTTGGCGTGGCCTTCGAGGAAGACCTGGCGGCTGGTGGCGTTCTGGGAGAGGGCGAAGCCGAGGACGAAGACCTTCTGGCGGTCGACGCCGTACGCGATCATCCGGCGGTTCCACAGGCTGAGATCGAACTGGCTGTGCACCGACTCGGAGTCGCTACGGTACGGGTAGACCAGTTGGTGGGAGAGCGTCTCCTGGGGGATCTGCTGGAGGTACTCGGCGCGGTGGAAGCCGCGCTCCTGGTCGCTCGGGATCCGCCGGCCGGTCGTGGAGTCCCGCAGGGCGCGGTCCTCGGCCGTGGTGGTGATGCCGACGGGGACGCGGTACTGGTGGTCCCCGTGCCGGCAGGGGATCCTCAGCACGTGGTACCAGCGGCTCTTGGACACGCCGATGCGGGGCTCCAGCCTGGTGATCGGGGCGGGCTGGAGCACGCGGGTGCCGTCGTCGATGCGGATGCTCTCGGCGATGCGGCCCTGGTCGCACCACAGGTCGTGGCCGCTGCGGCACGGCTTGATGCGTTCGTAGAAGACGGGGCTGACCGAGCCGTGCTGCTTGTTGATCACGAGGAGCCCGCGGCGGGCCAGGGCGTCACGGTGGACACCGCGCAGCGCCCCGTCGTAGATGACGCCCATGCAGTCGGGCAGTGCCGTCTTCAGCCGGGAGAACTGGCGGACCGCGATCGCGGCCTCGTACTCGCCGCCCGCCACGTGAGCGAACGTCAGGATGACACGGGTCCAGTAGCCGTCGCCACGCCCAGAGCCGAAGAACCACTTCGTCCCGCGCACGGGCCGCTTAGCCTTCTCCCCGTTCTCGTAGTAGTCGCGGGCCGCAGGGTCGACACGGTGGTTGCGCAGTTCACCCGTGACGGGGTCGACCGTCTCCTGCTTGCGTGCCTTCGACGGTGCTTTGGGTACGGTGGCGTCACCCACGAGCAGCTGCCGGCGTTGGGGACGGCTCCATGTCTTGGGCGCCGAAGCAGGGAACAGGCACTGTTCCAGGGCCTGTTGGGCTGCGTATCGCCGGAACTCCTCCTCCAGCGCGTCGATACTCGGTACGAGGAGCGTCTTCACCGCGTAGTCGTACTGGCCGCGCGTCGGTGCATTCAGAGGCAGCGCCGCGGCGGCCCGGCGGCACATGTTCCGACGGACGGCCGCGCGCAGGCCGCGCCACTGGCTTGCCGAGGTCAGAAGCCCGGCCGTGGACCGCTTCGACTTCGTCACCGGGGTGAGCGCCGCCATGAGCAGGTAGACGATCGATGAGTACTCCCGCGGGCAGCCGACCATGTGGGACGCGGGCAGCAGCTCGGCCATCTCGTACAGCAGCGGGTAGTCCAGGCAGTCCTGGACGCGCTGGTCGACGGTGCGCTGATGGTGGTCGGCGAGCTGACGTTTACGACTGGGGCGCGCGAGGTCAGGCAGGGGCGCGCCGACGATGTCGTCAGGCATCGGGCGCACATCCGTCCGTGTAGGCGGGATCGGTGCGCCAGCCGTAGTCGACGATAGCCGCGGCGCGGTCTAGAGAACGCAGGCCGAGCCGCCGGGCGGCCTCCTCGATGCGACCGGTGGCCTCGAAAGCCTCCACCGCGGCCCTGGCCGTGACCGAGGCGGGTTTGACGTGGGGATCGGGGCCGAGCCCGACTCGGCGTAGCAGGTCGCCCAGAGCGACGCAGGAACGTGCCTGGAACGCCGCATCCGGTGCGGGTAGAGGGGAGACGGCCAGGCGCGCCGTGGCGGCGTCGGGGTGCCTGGCCGTGACGTGCGCCGCGCGCTCGGCCAGTACGTGCCGTCCCCACGCGTCCAGGCGGCACCAGCGGGGCTCGTACTTGGTGGCGCTGTGCATCCAGACCTGGGAACCACGGAGGTCCAGGTCGGCGACGAGTGGCCGATTTCGCCGTTGTGTCCACCGGCCAGGGCGAGCGCGGCAGCGGCGGCGTGCCGGGTGGGCCGGGTGACAAAGGCGGCGTGGTGGCGCAGCAGCACGGCCTCGTCTTCGGTCAGTGCGCGGACGCCTTCGTAGGTGCGGGTGGGTAGGTCGATGTCCCGGGTCGGGTCCTGGTCGCTCAGGCCGAGCTCACGCAGGGTGCGAAAGGCCGCCCGCACGACGCTCCGGCGCAGAGAGCGGGTGGCGAAGGCGGCCTTGGAGACGCGGCCGTGACGGCTGCGTCCTTGCGCGTTCACGAAGTCCTCGGTGATGCCGGGGCCGGCCTCGGGGAGGACGAGAACGCCCTGGAGCGTGGCGTAGCGGGTGTACCGCTTGAGCAGGAGGGAGAACTTGTCGTAGGTCTGCTCGGACATCTCGTCACGGGCGACCATGTCCTCCCAGGCATTGAGTACTTGATCGATGGCGTGGACGAGGGAGGGCTCGCTTCCCACGATGACGTTCCTCCGACGGGTGAGGGCGGCGCCGACGAGTTCCGCCTGTCCGCGTACGGCGCGGGAAGGCAGGCGGGAATCCTCGTGGTCGTTCCATACATGGAACACATTGGGCATGGGTGATCTCCGCGGCAACAGGGAGTGAGCGAAAGAGTGAGAACCCCGCGCCGACCGGTCGCCTGGCGGCGCGGGGGTGGCGGTCAGGCGGCTATGCGGGAGGTGTCGTGCTGCCGGCGTGGGCTCGCGAGGTGAGGGGTGTCCGGTACGCCTGCATCACCGCGAAGAACTGGCTGTCAGGGAGGGCCGAGATCTCCTCGGCCGTGGCCAGGAGCGGTGCCGCGGCCGCGGGAGCGGGCGTCGGAGGCGGCGTCGTTGCTCGCGCGGCGACGAGCTGCATGCGTCCTTCACCGTCCTCTTCCACGACCAGGGCGTAGTCGAGCCACTCGACAAGGTGCATGCCCCGCTCGGCCGTTCTGCTGAGGTGCCGGGACAGGCGCTGGGCCAGCACCGTCGCCTCCTCAGGTGCGCTTCGCAGCAGCTTGGACGCCGACCGGGTGAACCACGCGTCCTTCCACAAATCCCGCAGGTAGAGGCGGGCGCGCGCGGAATCTGTCTTGCGTAGCTCGGAGAGTCTGAAGCCTTCAGCGGTGACGGTCAGTGCTCCGCGGGAGGGACTCAGAAGGCCGTTCTGTCGCATGAAGCCTTGGGCGGACTGGACGGTGGCTTCGACCACGCGGAGACGGGCACCTGCCTCGGGAAAGGGTGCGGGGAGCATCTTGGGTCCGCCGAGCTCTACTGCGGCGTCGAGCAGTTCGAGCTGCCGCCTGGCGTTGATGCGTTCGGTCGGGACGATGGGGCGTACCCCGGATTCAGCCTGCCGCGGAGTCAACGGACACCGTCCAGTGACAGTCGGCGGAGGCCGGCGGCCAGCAGCGTTTGATGTGTGGGGTGGTGCATGTATGGACAGTTGATCATGATGTGGGCCCTCAGCTGACGTGTCTCAGGCGCCGCCGGAGGCCGCAATCCACCGGTGGCGCCTCTTCGTCTGCATGGGGGCGGCCGCTATAGGCGCTCCCCTTGCTTCGGCAGCCGATAGGAGCCGCGCTCGACGAGTACGAGCGCTCCGTCCCGGCGCAAGGTGGTGAGAGTGGAGCGGACGGCCTTGTCCGTCGTCTTCGGCCGGTGAACCCGCACCAGGGGCGCGACTTCTGCCGGCGACAGCACTTCGGTGCCGGTGAACGCCGCGAGGGTCAGCTCTTTGAGCGTCCGTGATTCGGAGGCTGGGGGGCCAGTGTCCGGAGGTGGATCCGTAGCCCGTGTCTCTTGAATGCCTGCGGGGTCGACGGTCGGGTCGCGCAGGAAGTCCTCGGCGCTGGCGATCATCTCGGCCGCAGCTGATACGCGCTCGGAGGCGATGAGTCGCCGCTGCTCGGCCTGAGCGAGTTCCCGCTCTGCATCCGCCAGCTGCAGACGCACCTGATCGATCGCGTCCTGTGCCTTGGTGCAGGCTTCGTCGGCCGCGATCCACCGGTCCTGCTCAAGCGTCTCGACCTGCCGCAGGTGCACCACAAAGGGGTGCGTGGCAGCGCCTTTGGTTGTGCCCATGATGTCGCTCGTGGGACGCAGGAGAATCTCGAACATCGGTGGTGCTTTGGTGCTTTGGAGAGGCACGAAGGCCAATCGAGCGCAGTCGTAGGTGAGTTGTGGTGGTGAGTGCCCTACGCCGCAGGTGGAATCAAAGGTTCTGCTCCGTGCGTGCCGGACTGAACCGCGGCTCTGGTTGGCACATGCCGCAGTGGAGGCGGCGGGTGCGGCGCAGTGGGGTATTGCGCAGGCCGGGATGCGGCGCGCCAGCCCGGGGCGGCGGTCGAAGGCGCCCGGGATCTCGATGTGGTCCCGGTGGGCGTCGCACCCCCGCATCAGCCACTCGAGTGTGGCTCGCCATCCGGGCGCGGACTGGCGAGGGCGGCTCCGATCGGCCGGGGCTCGTAGCCGCAAACACCGCCCCAAAGAGCCGGTGGCCCTCTATGTTTGTTCCATACTTGCAACATTGGTGGAGTGTCGTCCAAGGAGTCGAGACGGGGAAAGGTGCAGGCTTATGGGTGCGTGGGATGATCTCGGCATGCCCAGGAGCAGTAATGACCAGGTGCCGCGCCACTATGTGGTCGACGGCTCCTGGCCTCATGCCGCTCTCGCGCCGGACGCCCCGGCCAGTGCCCACTACGGCCAGGCGTTCGCGCGCAACCTGGGGCGGGCCATGGCGTCCACGGGGCACACTCTGCGCACTCTCGCCGACTCGACGGGCGTGACCCATTCCACGGTTAGCAGGGTTCTCAATGGCAAGGTCATGCCCGATCTGGGGACGCTCGCCCGACTTGAGGCGGCCTTCGGCTTCCAGCTCTGGCCGGGGCCGGCGGCCCTGCCTCCGGATCCTTCCTCCCGCTGAATCACCTGCCCGTACGCCTTTCGGCTGCTGCCGTCTTGCGTGGCCACCACGCGGCGCGATGATTTTTTCATGTGCATGTATGCACCGTCTTTGCGGCGGATGGTGTCTACCTGCTGTGCCTCGACCCGCGACGCAGGTTGCTCCTGACCTCCGGCACGCCACCCGCTGGTGGTGGCGTGCCGACGCTCCCGGTGATCCGATGCCAGGAGCGTGAGACGTACGAGAGGGCGGCGCGACGGCTCCTCTCAGGCCGATCAGTGCGGCGCGGGGATGTCGTCGCACGTGTGCGTGCGGCACCTTTCCCGGGGGGTGGGTACCGCGAGGCGCGCGTCTACACGACCCACTCGCTCGCCACGCAGGCCGCCCTTGAAGGCTGCTGGATCCCCTGGTGCGACGCCGTTCAGGACTTGGGTCATCTCGAGATCCCGGAGCTCGCCGTCTTCGTCGAGGGGTACCTCGGTGGCTGGATCCCAGACGGCTGGATCACGCTCGAGCCGTGAGTTCTAAGCCACATCGGGCCCCGTAGCAAGAGGGAGAGGCGGGCTACCAGCCGCGGATCTTGCGTCCGAAGTCGGTGTCGGGCCCGAGCAGCGCGTCGGCGACCCGGCCGCCGGAGTCCTTGACGCCACCGCCGAAGTTCAGGACACCGACCGCGTTGGTGCTGGCGGCCACGCCGTCCCAGTAGCGGGCCTCGCGCTCGAAGCGGACCGGCTCCAGCAGCCGCAGCAGTTCCTCGATGCTGAGCCGGCTGCCACCGTTCGCTCAGCTGGTCGCCTGGTGGGCGGCGATCCCGAGGCCGGCGAGCACGGCGGGGGTCGAGACAGCACCGCGCGTGTGAAGTGAGGGAAGAGCGCCGAGATCACCTGGGACAGCATCGGGACGAGTTCGCGCTTGGCCTGCTCGGCGCTCACGCCCTCCGGCAGGTCTCCTCGTGGGCCGTCGCCGAGGACAGCCCGAGCCCGCCCCGCCCGTGCAGCGCCGTGATCACCAGAACCCGCAGCGCGGAGAGCGTCACGGTCTCCGGGTCGGTCTTGGTCAGCTGGCGCTTGCGGCCACCGAGCGAGACTTTCACCGCGCCGATACCTCCAGCAGATCACCGAAGCTACCCTCGCCCACCAACTCGTCTACCCCCACCGCAGTGACGCCGAGTCCGTCCTCAACCAACTCGACCGGAGCATGTGGAACAGACGCCTGATCTCCTACGGCCTCGATCGCCAGGAGGTGTTCACGCTCGGCTTCGTCCTGGCCCAGAACGCCACCAGTCAGCGGCTGCACGTCGCTTGCCGTGCAATGGGCGGTGAACCAGCAGGACGGGTCGGAATCAGAACTTGATGAGCCCATACAGCAGGTACCTGCGCCAGAGGACGAAGACGAAGCAAGCGAAACTCTGGCAGTGGCTAGGCTCGTGCCGACCCGCCGCCACAGATAGCGCGCGGCCCGGGCTACGCCGGCGAGACACTGCAGTACTCCGTCCGTGCCTTCAATGACCGCCCGAAGGCCGCGGGAGCAGGTGCCCCCGCGGCATGCCTCACGGTTCTACAGCCAAGGCCAGTGGCCCCAACTCACCGCCCCGAGTCCCAGGCACGCACCTGCTGCACCTGCCACAATCGCGGGCGAGATGTACACCGCGAAGACGGTGCGGCCGCCGACCAGCAGTTGTACGTTTGCGCGCCGTACATGGGAGGACGTCGACGGTGGAGCCTCCGGGAACCGGGCGTCGTCCGCAGGGCCATCCCCGCGTGACTGCCGACTGGAACCTGTGCCATGGTGTGTACTCACCAGTTGTCCTTACGCATGAGCACGGCTGCCGTCTCCCTGGCCGCCAAACCTGAAGAAGACGGTGGCACGCGACATTCGGTCCCCCCGGGTTCGAGAGGACACAAAAGGGCCCCACCAGACCTAGGCATGGTGGGGCCCTCATTGATGACGCGACCGTATCGGAAGCGCCAGGAGCGAGGCAAGTTGACCCTGCGACTCATGCCCTGGCGTCAATGGCCAGGCCTTAACCGGGAGTTGTACTGGTACTGCGCACGCACAGGTCAGTGCCACGCGACGCCCACACCAGCGCCCCCGATGACGTCGCCAACGGTGCTGAGGGTGATCAGGTGCTCGCGCTCGCCTGCTTGCGTCGTCGAAGGAGGGCCAGCACGGCGATTGCAGCGAAGGTCATCCACGCCTTGCCGAGAATCTGGCCGGGCAGGTACTCGAAGGAACCGAAGGCCAACTTGAGGAAGAGGAGGCTGTCCGCGAGCAGGCCGACGGCGTTCGAGGCGAGCATCGCGATCAGTAGGCCGCGTTTCCGGAGAGGCTCGTAGACGACGAAGTCCATTGTTTCGGCCACCGCGAAGGCGGCAGCTGAGGCGCCAGCCAGCGCCGGGTCAGCAAGGAAGTACGACAGGATGGTGCCGATGGCTATGGCCGCGAGAACAGCACCACGGCCGGCGGACTCACGGGCAAGGTCCCGAAGTACCAAGGCGAGACCCACCATGTAGACCCCGGCAGGGGCGGCGTAGCCGAAGCCGACGGAGACGGCTCCGAAGTGGGTGACGGCAAGGTTCGCAGCAGGGATGGTGGCGACGTAGGCGACGAGGGTCGCGATACCGGCAGGGGCGGGGACGTTCACGGTCTTCTTTCTGTTCTCGGTGATGTGGTTGTTTGCGCCGATACCACTCCGTGGACGGACAGCGAGGCGAACGCCCAGACAGTACAACCCAGGCCACTGGCATCGGCACGGCTCCTGGCTTTGGAGACTCTGTCTGGGATTGAGTGCACTGCCAGGCGGCATATGCAGATCAGGGCAGCATGGGTCGGCTACATCCGGGCGCACCAGGGAGTGCGCCTGGAGCATGCACTCGCAGGTCAGGCGGAGGTCGTTCCCCGGCGGCGGCGCGAGCGTCGTTGCTGTGCACGGCTCGCTGCGATAGCGGTGTCCCCTCCGGGCAAGATGTTGTTTCGGTCGTATTTTGTGGCGCGATGCATTTAGCGAGCCAGTCCGATAGATCCATTTAGTGCGCATTGGGCGGGTACATGACGACCATAGAGGGATGCCGCAGGAGCACCTACTATCCAGTATCGAAAACGCATGCGAATTCGCGATCTACTCCGTCGACTGCGTTGTCAGTGGATGCGCTTAAGCTCGTGCCAGTTGTTAAATCAGCAGGTGGGGGGCGAGCAGAAGTATGTCTTCGGGCTTCGCGGTTGGACACCTCGTCGAGTTCACGGGGGCTCCGGGCATCGGCCGGGTTGGCGCCATCGACGGCGAGCTGCTGCGCGTCGACTTCTTCGAATCAGTAGCTGAGGAGGTCGTCCACTCTCAGCGTGTGCCGGCGAAGAGCTGCTGGCGGGCCAAACTCGAAGCAGAAACGCGGGTCTACTGGCGCGAACCGAGCACCGGAGATTGGCTCGCTGCCCGGGTCACGGGGGAGCATCTCCCGGAATACTTCATCCAGGTTCCCAACAAGAAGTGGAACGAGCGCGCGAACGAGTGCGATCTCCGAGTGCGCTGGGACCGCCCCGTTCACGATCCCCTCCAAGTCCTCACGAGTGGTGGTGGCGAGTCGGGGTTCTTCCGCGACGCTCGGCTTCCCTTCCTACGTGACCTCGTTGCACAACGGGCTGCTTGCGCGAACATGGCTGCGCTGCTGTCCTCGGCTGCCGAGGTCTTCCCACACCAGATCCGCGCGGCAATGACGGTGCTCACTGATCCGGTGCAGCGATACCTCATCGCAGACGAAGTAGGCCTGGGGAAGACCATCGAGGCTGGGTTTGTCATCCGGCAGACCCTCCTGGACGATCCGCAGGTACGAATAACAGTCGTTGCCCCCGAGTCACTGCGGCGCCAGTGGGACAAGGAGCTCCGCAGCAAGTTCTTCGTCGACGACTTTCCTTCAGCCCGGATTGTGATCACGTCCCACGAGACGCCGGAGAAGTGGTCCGCGTACCACGACAGTGCACTTGTCGTGGTGGACGAAGCCCATGCACTGGTCCAGAACGCCGACGAGGGCCTCTCGCCCTACCGGGAATTAGCCGCCCTGGCGCACTCCGCACCGAAGCTTCTGCTTTTGTCCGCGACCCCCGTGACTTCGCATTACACCACTCACCTCGGCCTGCTGCACCTGCTCGACCGCGACCTCTACAGCTGGGACGACCGCGAAGCTTTCGAGCACCGCTATGCCCTACGAGCCGAGTTGGCCGACAGCGTCTACGCCCTGGATGCCACCTTCACCTTCCTGCTGAGGTCCACGCTCAAAAACATCCGGCGGATCCTTCCCGATGACCCCCGATTTGAGCACCTTGCAGATCGGATCGTCGAATGTCTCACTGAGGACGATGACCTCCGCGATGAAGTAGAACCCGATGAGCTCTCCCTGCGCGTGGAGGAGTTGCGGGGGCACATCAGCGAGACGTACCGCCTACACCGTCGGGTGATCCGACACCGGCGCGACCAGGTGGAGAGGCCGGAAGACGATACTGAAGAAGGCGAATCCTACGCTGTCCGCGGGCGGAAGCTCTCGGACGTCATCACCCTGGCGTCCACCTTTGATGCGGTCGAAACTGCCCTTACAGAGTGGCGCATTGGCGTCTCGAGTTCCTTGCTCGATGCCGGGCTTGAAGATCAGACCACCGCGTACGCCCGCATCCTCGGTGTCCTCATGTCCAGGACAGGCGGGCCCTTCGACGACTTCGTCGATGCCCTGCGCTGGCGGGTCCGCAGAGATGCCGAGGCGGCGCAACGAGCCGGCCTCAGTGCCCAGGAACAGGCCATGCTCGCCGTGCCCACTCTCATCCCTGCAGAGGTGGAAGCACTCGACGAGCTAGAGAGGCACCTCGACGAAGCAGAGGGCAACCAGCCACTCAAGGCGACAGTCAACGCCCTCGTCCCAACTCTGAATCGCGGTGGACGCATCGTTGTCTTCTGCGGTGCGGGCGTGCTGGCGCAACAACTGGCGTCGTATCTACGGCGGTTGTCTCGTACAGCCTGTGTTGTGGAGCACACCGCACAAGCCGGAGCGGCGGCTTCTGAGGATGCGGTCACGAAGTGGCGCACGGCGCCGGGCACGTCCGTCCTTGTCGCCGACCACACCGCCGAGGATGGCCTGAACCTTCAGGTCGCGAGTGCCGTTGTTCATATGCGCCTGCCGTGGAACCCCAACCAGCTCGAACAACGGATCGGACGGGTTGACCGTTATCCTAGTGGCGAGTCCGGCAGCCAACTCGATGAAGCCAGCCAGTACGTGGTCAGCGCAAGCGCCGAGGATGAAGCCCTTGGCACGGCGTGGCTCAACCTGTTGCGTGAGGGCTACGACGTCTTTTCGAGGTCAGTGTCGACACTGCAGGACGCCATCGCAGAAGGCCGCGATGCTGTCTGGAGCGACGCCCTACGAGATGGCCCGTCCGGGCTCGCGTCCGCCCAGCAACGAGTTCAAGATCAGCTCCGCGAAGCGCGCCAACAGATCGAGAAGATGGACATGCTCGAAGCCATCTACCTCGATGTCGATGACCGAGACAGCATGGTCAAGACCCTCAGGGGGCTAGAACTGGAGTGGAGAGAGATCCAGCGCGGTGTCTTCCGGTACACGAGCGCAGGATCTGGCGGTATCAACATCCGCCACTACGAGCGCACGGCCGGCAAGAGCGCCTTCGATCTCGTTGGGTCACGGCCGCAGGTGCCGCCGCGGCTCTACGTGGCGCAGACCGCGGCGCTGGATCCTGCCATGGCCCAGGGGACGTTCAACCGGTCCAGGGCCCTGCGTGATCCTGGCACAAGGTTGTTCCGCATAGGCAACCCCTTCATCGACGCGCTCGCCGCGTTGAGCGACGTCGACGAACGTGGCCAGGCCACTGCCTACCAGCGAGCGGACCCCAGCCACATGGGTGACCCGGAGCCCTACTACGGCTTCGACTTCCTGGTTGAGGCCGACATCTCCGTGGCGGCAGAGGCGATGGCCAACCGGGGAGAGGTGGAACGGGCGTTGCAGCGCCAGGCCGATTTCCTGCTTCCGCCGTTCACGCGCAGAGTGTGGGTGCGGGCTGGAAGCGCCGAGGCACTGACGCTGGCCTCGGCGCTCGAATGGCTGAACGACTCCTACAGCAACCAAGAGTGTCAAAACCTGAGTGGTCAGCGGATTCGTGTTCTCATCGACGTGTTCGGTGGCTGGTCGGAGTTCCGGCATGCTGCTGAGACCGCCGAGAAGGTCGCACGCGACGAACTCTTCCGCGTCACTGACCTGAAGGCACTCTGTGCCGAGGCCCAGGAACGCGGTCGCCGGCGACTCGCCGTGACTCGGGCGCAGGCAGAGGCCCGCAGGGCTGCCGGTCGCCTCCTGCGTGAGGACGAAAGCCAACTGGCAGATGTGAAGACCGCTGGTCTGCTCATCGACGGCCTCATGCAGCCCAGCGTACGGCTCATGGTTGCAACCTGCGTTCTCCGCGCTGAGCGAAAGGGGGCACAGGCAGGTGCGTGACAGTTGGATTGGGGCACAGCAACTCTTTGACGCTTGGCCGTTCGTTGTCCCGACGCCGGAGGAGGCGGAATACAGCGGCACATTGCGGCGGCTCAAGGATGCCCTCGACGGCCTGACTGAACAGAGGGCCTCGTGGCGTGACGTGGCAGCATTGACACGGCAGATCCTTCTCGAAGCTCAGGCCGGCGGAAACACCTTTGGCCTTTCAGTTCCAACTGGCGCACCGCTGCCCACGCGAGAACAGTGGGACCAGATGCGTTGCCATGCGCTCCCGGACAGCCGTCGTGTCTTGGTCACAGCCCGGCCGTGGCACCCTGGCGGGGAAGATCAGAAAGCTGACGAAGCAGCCACGTACGACTTGGAGAAGGTCCACCTCGGGGAAAGCCTTCAAGCACACATTGAGTTGGAGGCGTGTCCACCTGACCCCTTTTGGATCCGTGCTCTCGGCAGCGGTTACGCTCAGTACAAGTCAATCGGGCAGCGGCAAGCTGCGCGCGCTGTGGCACTCGCAGAGCCTGGCAGCACTGTCATCGCTTGTTTGCCGACCGGCCACGGCAAGACCGCCCTCGTACAGGCTCCGGCTCTGCTCGCAAGCAACCGTACCGGAGTCACGTTGGTCGTAGTGCCGACTGTCGTGCTCGCGTTGGACATGGAACGTCGCGCCCAGGAGTTGCTGAACAGCCGCGGACGACAAAGTCCCTCCGGCCGCTACGCCTACATCGGCGGCCTCGACGAGAACCTCAAGCAACAAATACGAGAAGATATCCGGACAGGTAAACAGCGGCTAGTCTTCACAAACCCTGAATCGCTGGTTTCTGGACTTAAGTCTGCGCTGGAAGATGCTGCCGAGGCAGGCCACCTTCATTACTTCGTCATTGACGAGGCCCACCTCGTCGAGCAATGGGGCGAAGGCTTTCGACCTGAGTTCCAAACCATGTCCGTCCACCGTCGGACCTGGCTGAGCGCAGCACCGCCCGGACGTGCACCCGTGACGGTCTGCATGAGCGCCACACTCACCGAACAGCAGGTAACCACGCTCGAGAAACTCTTCGCAGACCCCAAGCCAGCCGAGATCGTTTGGGGCGCCCAGGTGCGCCATGAACCCAGCTACTACATCGATGCCTTCACGGACGAGGAGCAGCGCACCGAGGCAGTCCTTCGCGCCATCGACCGTCTACCGAAACCACTAGCTCTGTACGTGACAGAGCGGAAGGACGCTAAGGCGTGGCTCGACCGCCTACGCACAGCCGGCTTCGCACGAGTAGCTGACGTCGCAGGCTATTCCAGCCCCGACGAACGCCGAAACGCAGTGGAAGGCTGGAGCGGCCGTTCCGCTTCGGGCCCTATCCCCACCAGATACGACATCGTCGTAGGAACTTCAGCCTTCGGCCTGGGTGTAGACCTACCCGACGTCCGCAGTGTGGTGCACGCCTGCTTGCCCGAAACCGTCGACCGCTACTACCAGGAGGTAGGGCGCACAGGCCGGGACGGACGTCCGTCCGTGGCCTACCTGGCGTCCGCCCCTCGGGATGAGCCCGTCGCCGAGGGCATCAATCGGCAAGCGATCATCGGTGCAGACAAGGCGTGGTCGAGGTGGCGGTGGATGTGGACGCTCAGAGACAAGACCTACGCACGTCCGCGTCACTACCTTGTCAATCTTGACTCCATCCCGGACAACGTCCACGACACCTCCGAGGCCAACCGCGACTGGAACATCCGCACCCTGAACCTCATGCTGCGCGCTGGGCTCATCGGTCTCCACGTTCCTGAACCGCCCCAGCGACGCGATGACGAACCACGCGCAGCCTTCCAGGAACGCCTCGACCGGTTCTACGAGGTGGCATTCACGCACGTGGACGTCACGCTCGAAGACACTCAGACCAACGACGAGGAGCACTTCCGGACTCGGTTCGAAGCGGAGCGCCGGCGCTCAATCACCGCGCAGCGACACGCCCTAGCCAATCTCCGCACCCTGCTACGCGGTGATCGATGCACAGGCGAGGTTCTCAGCACCTACTACCGCGTCCAGCAAGGCGGTGCCCCACTGCTGACAGGGGTGAATTGCCGAGGCTGCCCCAGTTGTAGAACGACAGGCCTTCCACAGGAGAACGGCTTCTACAAGCTGGCCGGAGACCCTCATCCACTGGTTCCAGCCCCTAGCCGGACCAGCCACGATCCACTCCGAAGCATGCGAGGTACAGCGTCCTGCCTCAGTTTGTGGTGGGGGACCGAGAATGACCGTCAGGTCAAGGTGCCTAGGCTGTTGGAGATGCTGGCCCTTCGTGGCATGAATGTCATTGGTGGGCCAGGAATCACGCCATCTCTAGCTGAAGCCCTTCAGGAGGATGTGGCACCGCACCCGATCATCTGCGACACCGACGCGGATCTACTCCGCTTCTACGAAGGCCCCATCGTCTGGGTTCTGGAAGACGATCCCTCACCGATGGACCGGGTACTCAGGTCGCGACTTGACTCACCAGACGTGACCTACTTGATCCACCCGCGAAGCACGCCGGATCCGAGTCGCCCAGCCCTGACCTTCGGCGCTTTTCATCCTCAAAGTTTCTCCGTCCAGACCGCGTTGGAGTCGTTCTGATGGCCCTGATCAACGTGGACGCTTCGCGCCCCGACCCCATGTGGGCAGTCGTCCGTCTACTGGCTCACTCGAAGAAGCCAGTACCACTCAACGGCGCACGCGCTCTGCTGAATCCACCGACCCTCGCATCTGGTGACAAAGATGCGTCGGAGATGTTCAACAAGGCCGTCAAGACGCTGCGGGAGCTAGGGCTGCTTCACGTCGACGAATCCACCGGTGAGCTGACGCTCATGGGACCCGCTGAGCATCTCGACGGCCAAGACTGGGACGCATTCGCGGCTGCGCTGCGCAGCGCCGTCTTCGCACCTGAGCGCAACAGTGGTTTGGGCGACAACGATGAACAGAGAGAATCCCGAGACCTCACGCGTGCCCTGACATGGTTCCTCACGCTAGATCCCATGGGCCCTCCCGTGGACTGGGACCAGGCGCAGGACCTCATGAAGGAGACCCCTCTCAGGCCCGAGGCGGGACCGGCTGTCGTAAACGCCGAGCGATGGCGACAGTTCTGCGACTGGGCCCCGGCGCTAGGGCTCGCAGCACGACCACTCCTTGCCGGCGGAGGTGGCAGTCGATTGGTACCCGACTGCACCGCTGCGGTCAGATACGTCATACAGCGCCTGTGGGAGACGGGCCGCCAGGTGAATGCCGTAACAGCCGTCCGAAGCATCCGCGAGCACTTGCCCATACTCTCCGGCGCCCAATACTCCCTGGCTCTCGACCTCCCCAACCCCGGTGACCGTGTAGCGGGCCCGTCCCTCTCCTTTGCGCTGCTTCGCGGTAACGACGAGGGCTGGCTGCGTCTGGAACTCGATTCCGATGCCGCATTGGTGCTGCAGGTGACCGATCCAGAGCAGCCCTCGAGTCCGCGCTACGTAAGCGACATCACGATCCAGGAGGTCCCAAGTGCCTGACTTCCGCGGGAAGGTCTGCTGGGATCCCGCCACGGCCGCCAACACCATCAGCGTGGAGGCGATCTCCCCTTCTCCTGCTGTCTTTCGGGCCACTCATGCGCCGTTGCGTATCCAACGAGCGCGGCTCGACGGCCGGCAACTCGTGCTTGAAGGCCAGCCGATTGACGAGCGGACGGTCCTTCACGACTTCCTGAACCACGAGTCCAACAGCGGCGCATTGCTTATGCCCATCGTGGGCGAGTCCGGGTCCGGAAAGTCTCACCTCGTCAGATGGGTCCGTGAGCACCTCGAACTGGTCGACGACAGGCCTCATGATCGCGAGATCATCTACCTTGAGAAGCATAGGACAAGCCTCAAGGCAGTGGTGCAGAGCCTGATCGCCAAGGCGGACAGTGACGAACTGAAGCAACTCAAGTCGGAGATCCACAAATTCACCGCTGATATCGATGCGTCGGCTCTTGCTCGGCGACTGATCCATTCCCTTAATGAGGCCCTCGTAGCCGAGACTGGAAGCGGTGTATCAGGACCGGCGCGGCAACTCTTCGGCCCTCATGGTCTCGGAGCACTCCTTGACGATCCGCACGTCAGTGAATTCATGCTCCAGCCCAAGAAATTTGTTCCACAACTGGCCACTTACCTCCTTCGGGACCGCACCAAGGGAGATGAAGATCGCCCACCGAAGTTCACAGTTGATGATCTCCCGCTAGACATCACTGACGTCAGCAAGGCTTCGGTGCTCGCCAAGAAATGGGTCCAGGTTCTCAGCTCCAAGGCCGAACTCCAAGAGATCGCGATCGACCTCCTGAACGAGCACTTGGAGACTGCGATCAATCGCAGCTTCAACCTGGGCATGGGTCGCTTGCTAGAGGCCATGACCCTTGTCCGTGAGGAGTACCACCGACAGGGCAAAGAGATCATTCTCCTCATCGAGGACTTTGCCCTCATTCAGGGGGTGCAGAAGGACCTGCTGGACGCCGTCGTCGAAGCCGCCCACCGGGAGGGGACGACACGGCTAGCCCCCATCCGTACCCTTATGGCGGTAACGACTGGTTACTTCCGTGACTTGCCAGAGACTGCGCTCACCCGTGTACAAGCAAACCTGGGATACGCGTATGACCTGGATGTTCCGTTCAGTGAAGAAGACACCGGTGAAGAAGCCATCGCTGCATTCGTTGGCCGCTACCTCAACGCAGCGCGCATCGGCAAGGATCAACTGGAACAGGTAGGCGGTGCCGAACCGCCGAACGCATGTGACACCTGTCCCCTGCAGCCTCGTTGTCACGACGCGTTTGGAGCATCGGGCGATGGATATGGGCTCTACCCCTTCAATCGCCCAGCCTTGACTCGCATGGTCCACTCCACCGCTTCGAAGGATGAACCGTGGGGGTTCGTCCCCCGAACGGTGCTCGGGAGCGTGGTACGACCAATTCTCATTGAGCACGCTGGGTCACTGCGGCGCGGGGAGTTTCCCGATGTGGCCTTCTCCGAGAGCTTCCCTACGGCTGACATCGACACAACGCTCGACACAGCCGTGCGATCGTTCATCGATAGCAATGATCGGGTGGCCGGCCCACGGCGGAAGCTGATCCTTGAGTTCTGGGGCGACGCGGCTGCTCGGGGCATCGAAATCGATTCCACAGTGTTGGAGGCCTTTGCTCTCAACCCCATGGCTGCCGGGGTCCAAGCCCCTCCGCAGCAGCCGCGACGTGAGGTTGAGCCTTCCCCCCAACACAGCGCCACGTCAGGCACTGCCAAGACGGAACACAAGATCTATCCGCTGTCTGTTCAGCGGAGCCTCCATAACATCGAGGAGTGGGTGACCCGCGGCGACGACCTCAAGCAGGATCATGCCCGAGCCATCCGCACAGTCATCGCCACAGCAGTAGCCGAGCGGTATCGCTGGAATACGCCGCTCATGCAGGCCCAGGGCAACGTGAAGGAGAAGGGCTGGCCGAACAACGCGACCGTCGTCAGCATCGAAGGCTCTGCTGTCGCAGGCATCACAGGTGCTGATAGCGCGCCGATCCAGTTCAAGCGGAGTGCTACGAACAGCAGGTTCTTCCAGAGCTTGGTCCGCGCACAGAACGGGTTGGACCAGGTCCGCGGAGAGGACATCCGGAGGCTCGCGACCCTCGCCGAGCGGCACGCCGGTGCGCTGGCATCCCGGGTTCAACGCAACTTGGAAGTCACGGACGACGACCTTGTCCTGGGCCTACGGGCGTCCGTTCTGGGAGCAGTTCTTGCTGGCCGCTGCTGGCCTGGCATGAGCATCGAAGAGCTCCTGGCGGCAGCGGTGGACGACGGCGACGCTTGGAGAGGTGCCGGCGTCATGTCAAGGCCGGACCGGTGGACCGCCGCCCTCAATCAGCACCTGTCGGCGCGCAGCGCCCTGGTGAAGCGTATTCGTACCGGAATCGGCATCTCGCAGGGCAGCAGGGGAGCCGTGGGCATGATCGATGCAGCCCGGGCAGTCCCTCTGCTGGAAGAGGCAACAGGCACCTGGGCGTGGGAAATGCCGGCGGGCAGCATCCCAGAGTGGGTGAAGCCCGCAGTCAAACCATTCGCGTCGTGGTCCGCGCTCATCGACGGGCAAGTCACGGTGCTCAGGGACTGGCTGAGCGACATCCGAATGCGGCAACCCCGCGGCACCCCGGGGAATCACACCCTGGCCAGCATCAGATCTGCCGTTGACAGGGCAAGAGAGGTCAGTCTGTCGTTGCCCGCCCAACGAGCGCGTGAACTCGATGCTCTCCTTGAGCAGGCTGCTGCTGTGGAGTGGTCCGCGATCTCCGCTTTGGAAGACGACCTGGGTCGGTGTTTCGACGACGATCGCCCTGAGGCGTCGCGTCTGACTGCGCGCATCCGTACGGCCGCCCAGGACCGAGGAGCTTCCATCGCAGTTATCCGGAACCTGCTTTGTGTCGCTGATGAGTGGCTTGATGAGGCACTGAAGGGTGCCGAGATGCGGGCGAGTTCTTCGGCCGCAAAGAGCGCAGCCGAGGGCGTGCAGGAACTCGTTGCCGAATGGCGTTCCCTGGCAGTTGAAGGGGTTGATCAACAGTGACCCGGATGTCCGTGTACGAGAAGGCAAAGCTGCTTGAGGATCACGCTTCACGCATCGCGGATGGCGAGGACTCTCAGCGGCAGGCCGCTCGTGTATCAAGCCGGTTGCTGGAACTCCGCTCTCAGCTCAACCAGCTTCGCTCGCAACTGGCCGTCACGCAGGCTCTGCAGTCCCGCGGCGCGGGAATTGGCATCGACTTGTCCGGCATCGATGACGGCAGAGTTGGATTTGAACGCAGTCTGGGACCCAGCGGACTCCCCTCCAACCAGGTGTTCAACACGGCGAAGAAGAAGACACAGGCGGCAACCGATCGCCTCGCGGAAGAGAATCAAGCGGCTTGGTCTGCCTGGACGGAGCAACTCCTCGCGGAACTTCCCCTGGCACGAATCTCGATGCTTGTCGAATTCGAGGCCGAGGAGCAGGCATCCAAGCGACAACTCGAACTGGAGCGAATCGCCAAGGGTAAGGCGTCCAAAGACGCCATCACCACATTCGCAACCACGTACGCCGGACTGGCGGAACTTCTTCAAGATACTCAAGATCCGCCGGAAGCACTTGTCGACCTGCTGAATCGGCTACGCGAGAAGCCTGGCCTGACGCTAGGCGACGTCACAGACGAAGAGATCGCGCTCCTTCGCGAATGCCGGATGGACGCCCACATCACCCTGAAGAGGAAGGGTTCGTGAACCAGAGCCCCGTAGACCGGAAGTTCGTCAACGAACTCCTGAACCAACTTGAAGATCTTGAGTTGCCCCTCCTCATGTGGGGCGTGACGGAAGGTGCGCTCTCAGAGGATGACGTCCTCAACTGCATTGAGCGGTTCCTCGACGAATGCGAGAATCCGCCAGCACTATCAGCTGTCGAGATCCTCCGCGAGATGCAGGGCCGCGCGCTGCTCTTCAAGGTGTCCTGGCCTACTGACGGATCGATCTGGTACCGCACTCGTTTTGCTGAAGCTCTGCGCTTGACCGCGGGACTGCGTCAACTGTTCCGTCCTCGCGGAGACTGGGCAGACGACACACCCAACGGGTGGTGGCGGCAAGGGAAGCGGCTCGTTGCTGACTACCGCCTACACGTTCGCTACCGCCGTTACCCGGATCGAGACATTCCGGGCTCCCAGGCACTCAAGGAGTTGCGCGCCCTTCCCGGTTGGGGCGATCTTCAAGACCGCGTTGCCCAGGATCAACTGGGCGGCAAGGACCTCGCCCGTTTTCAATTGGAGGCAACGCAAGCTGTCTTCTCCTCACTGCGAGGCCAAAACCGTTCCAAGGGCATCATCGTCAGCGCCGGCACCGGCAGTGGCAAGACGCTGTCCTTTTACCTGCCCGCCTTCGCGGCCATAGCGGAGTACGCCCACAGCAGGGTTCAGAACAGGATCCACACTCTGGCTCTGTATCCGCGAACTGAGTTGCTGCGGGATCAGTTGCGCGATGCGATCGTCAATGCTCGCAGCGTTCAGAGCGCGCTCGTCAGCCAGGGGAAGAGGCCTCTGCGTCTCGGCGCACTCTACGGAGGCACCCCGAATCACGCCGACGACTGGCGACTTCAGCCCGGACGAGGTTCCGGCCGTTGGGCACGTGCAGGGGACGGCGCCGTGTGTCCCTTCCTTCCCTGTCCCAGCCCTGAGTGTGAAGACGGCGAGTTGATTTGGTCCGACAGGGACCGCGCTGAACGCGTTGAACGCCTCATATGCCGACGCTGCGGGGACGACATCCCGGACGGTCAACTCGCCCTGACTCGCGAGTCCTTGAAGAAGAACCCGCCGCACCTGTTGTTCACCACTACCGAGATGCTGAACAATTGCAGCGCCGACGGCTACCTCGATAGCCTCCTGGGCTGGCGCGGGGGAAGCGTGCCGTCCCTGATGCTCCTCGATGAGGTGCACACCTACTCGGGAGTGCACGGGGCGCAGGTCGCCTACCTCCTACGCAGATGGAGGGACGCAGTAGGCAAACCCGTAACTTTCGTGGGCCTCAGCGCCACACTGCGCGACGCGAACCAGTTCTTCGCACAGTTGGTCGGCCTGCGCGAGAGCGACGTGGACCCCATTGCACCCGACGATGCCACCATGGTGCGGGAAGGCCGCGAGTACGCGCTCGCGCTGCGAGGCGACCCAGTCTCGGGAGCCAGTCTCCTGTCCACGTCGATCCAGACTGCGATGCTCTGGGGCCGCGTACTCGACAACGGTGACGACGCCTTCCTCTACGGCTCGACCGGGTTCCTCTTCACGGATGCCCTGGACGTCACCAACCGCTTCTACAAGTACCTCCGCGACGCCGAGGGCGACCAGGACCACCGTGGGCGCACGAATCGCCGGGGTGACGTGCTGGCCGGGTTGCGGTCACGTGCGCGCCCTGAGCCCGGGCCTCGCTACCTCGAGGGACAGAACTGGGAACTCGTCGAGCGGATCGGTCATGAACTCGACCCCGATCTCCGCATGCATCCCTTGATCATCGGGCGGACCTCATCCCAGGACGCGGGGGTGAACCGCGATGCGAACCTCACCATCGCTACGGCGTCGTTGGAAGTGGGCTTCAACGATCCCCGGGTTGGTCTCGTCCTTCAGCACAAGGCACCGCGGAATGCTGCTTCGTTCATCCAGCGCCGCGGCCGCGCTGGCCGAGAGCGCGGGACTCGGCCGCTGACCATTGTGACCTTGTCGGACTACGGTCGCGATCGCCTGGCCTACCAGGGCTACGAAACGCTCTTTGCTCCGGAGGTCGCTGCCACGACCTTGCCGCTCAAGAACCGGTACGTCCTCAAGATCCAGGGAGCGCAGGCTCTCCTTGACTGGGCCGGGCGCAGGATGCGTGTCCAGGTCGGGCGGGGCGACGTGCGTAAGCTCCTGACAACCCCGGATGACCCGAGGATCTTGTCCGAGTACGAGAACGAGCGCCTCGGACTGATCAAAATCCTGCATCAACTGCTGACCGAGGAGCGTGTCCAGGACGAGTTTGCACGACACCTCGTCAAGGCGTTGAAGATCAGCGTTGACGACGCGCAGGCCGTATTGTGGGAACAGCCTCGCTCCCTCCTCATGGCCGTCGTGCCCACCGCTCTTCGCCGGCTCCGCTCTCGTTGGGAACCTCTTGTAAACGACCCGGGCATGGGCAAGAAGGCCATGCTGCCCGAGTTCATCACCCGTACCCTGTTCGAGCCGCTGAACCTTCCTGAGGTCGATCTGGAACTCCCCTTCGACAATGGGGACGGATCCATCGAGCACATGCCCATCGGTAAGGCGCTGACTGAAGCCGTGCCGGGACGGGTCAGCCGACGTTTCGGATACCTGGACGACACTCACCGCACGTGGCTCCCCATCCCCGACGAGGACGGCCACGTGCTCAACCTGAGGGAAATCGTCACCGAGGGCAGGCTGGAGGGAACCTGGCAGCCTCATGGATGCGATGGCGCCCACTTCGAAGTCGTCCGCCCATTGAGTCTCGCGCTTTCCCAACCCGATCCCGACATCGTGGACCAGTCCCACGGACAGCCGCAGTGGGGCACCCAGATCGTAGTGGAGGACGACGCACCCCTCAGTGAGGGGACCGTGCCGAAGCCTTCTCCCTGGCAACGTCGCATTGACACGGTCAGCTTTGCGACTCACGCGGCCGGCAACCCTGTACAAGTGCGCCGCATGACGTTCGGCGCTGAGTGCAACGTCCGCCGGGAACGCCAGAACAGTCAAGCCCGCACTGTTCGATACGAACTCCGGGGACGACCGGCCGCACTCGGATTCGCCTTGGGTGTCGACGCCATCCGCTTCGCACTCAAGCCGCTCAACCTCGACGATCCAGCTGTCAGGGAGTACCTCACTACGCCTCAGTGGCGCTCTCTGGCCTTCTTGCATACGGTTCAGGATGATCCGGCCTTGGCCGAGATCTCCGACAGCTTCCAGAGGGAGCGCCTGGCCCAGATCTATCTGACCGCGTTCGCTCTGACCGGACTCGACGGGAACCGCACGAACGCTGACGTCCGTGCGCTGCTGAAGAACGGTTCCTGGACTCACGATCTCTCCAAGATCTTCCAAGTGCTCTACCGTGACTCCGACGTGACTGAGCAGGAGGTCGACGGTGATCGACTCGTGTCAGAGTTGATCAAGCTTGTCGCCAACAGCACGGTCATCACCGCTCTGGACAGGGCAGCAGAGCTGCTGGTAGCAGAGGACATTTCAGCTGAGACCAGCCCGCTCGCGCGGCGCACATACCGCGACACGATGGCAGCTGCGATTCTCGCTGCTGCTCAACGCGCGTGGCCGAACGCACAGGACGGCGATCTCATCGTTGACACACTTCCCGGTGCGGGAGAGGACTCGCTCACCGAGGTGTGGCTCAGTGAAACGTCCGTGGGGGGGTTGGGGATCGTTGAGCAGTTGGTCGACTTCTACTCGAAGGATCCCCGGCGATTCTGGGGGCTTGTGACGAGCAGCCTCGCGCCAAGCGAATACGAGTACGTCGACGCCACGCTGACCCGGTTCCTCCGGCACGTCATCGACGAACCCAGCGGAACAGCTGCCCAGGCAATGGCGACACTCCGGGCTGGCAGTTCCGCCAAGGAGGCCGAGGACGCTCTGGACGTCCTTCGCGAGGCCTGGGCACGGCTCGACGGCCCGCCTCGGCATGCAGCTGTTGCTGCCCTGTCCACGCGGCTTCTGCGCCCGGGGTCTGGACCCGATACTGACGTCACCGCTCTCGTCCTTGTTGACGCATGGACGGAGTTGGAGCGACGTCTCCGGGTCGAGGTCGACGCTCGCGTAATCGCATACGCCGTAGGATCCGGCAAGCTCCAGATGGAAGGCGCCCGGTCCCTGACCGCAGACCAGGTCTTCAGTCTTCTGTGGCCCCGTGGCCACCAGGCCCGCACTCAAGACCTGAAGCACTACCAGCCATATGCCGACGGCCCCGTCCTCGAGCGTCTGCTGGTCCAAGCCGCACATGATGACCGTATACCGGTGATCGACGTCACCAAGCCCACCTGGGATAACGCCTACCGGCAGCAATTGACCGCGACCTCGGCTGTCGAGATGGTCTGTCCAGCGGGAGACGCAACTCTGATGGCTCAAGCCTTGAAGCAGGTTCCGGTCACGCCCATCGACCGGGATGTGCTGCGCGTCTACGGAGAAGTCTGCGGCGTGGTCCGCCACCAGAACGAGATTCGAGTCAGGGTCGAATTGAGGGAGGCAGCCCAGTGAAATCCCAGGAACGAACCCTCCGCACTGGGCAGCACACCGCGATTCGCGTTGACACCATGCTGTCCGCCGCGCTGATTGCGGAGTTCATCGCACCCAGCGACCACCTATGGTTGGTGTCCGCGTGGATCACCGACGTCCAGGTCCTCGACAACAGCCACGGGGCCTACGACGCACTCTTTGGCGACACCCCTCCCGTGGGGTGCCGACTCTCAGACGCCGTGGCCCGCATCGCCCATGGTGGCGCACAGGTACACGTCGTGACCCGCGATGATTCCCACAACGAGGACTTCCTGCGCCGGCTGATGAAGGCGGCATCAGGAAGGAAGCTTCACATCGTCCGCGACCCGGATATCCACGAGAAGACGCTGTGCGGGAATGACTGGATGCTGAGTGGATCGATGAACTTCACGATCCGAGGCATGGCCCGGAACGACGAAAAGATCACTTACCGGGCAGGCGGCGACGCTGCCGCTCAAGCACGCATTGACCTGGCCGAGCGGTGGGGGAACGGAGAATGAACCAGACCACGTCCTGGACCATTGATCGTATCCAGGCGTTCCTGCACAGGTTCTTCGGCGAGGGCAACGACGCATGGCCCAAGATGGACCCCAAGCACTCGTGGACAGCGCGCACCGAGCCCTTCGTCAAGATCGCGCTTGGCGATAACGACGCGCCCATCGTTCTCCCTCGTTGGGTCGCCGAAAACCAGTCGTACTCGATGTACGCCATTGCACGTGACCCAGCAGATGCCGGCAAGACAGCTGAACTCATTGAGGCATTTGCCGGGCCTACGTACATTTACTGCAACATGGAGCGCGGTGGCCTTCGTCCAACCCTCCTCAACCGGGACGATCCCGTGGAACGCGCCGTCATCGACCTGGCTGGCGAACGTTCCACTTTCCGGCTGACAACCGGGGAGAGCGACAAGTACCGGCAGGGCCTGACTGATGCTCTGCTACTGATGCACCAGACCTACCTGAGGCGTCCGCCGAGGCTATGGCGCGTCGTAAAGCCGGTCGGGCGTCTCATCGCCGAGTTCGACGCGGCTCTCGCGGCCGGCGGCGAAGCTGCGTCGCTTGACCTCCTTGAGCAACTCGCTGCCGCGGGCGGGCTCACTGCGACGAATCTCGCGCATCTCAAGCTCAAGAGACTTGACCGTCTCGGAGCGAGTACCAAGGTGCTGGAGTTCCCGGCACTCCAGGACGTGGCCCGGCAAGATCCTCCTGCGCCGGTGAAGGCAGCAATCCTGAACGCCGTGTACACCGTTGCTCTGGAGGAGCCACTCGCGGCTCGGAATCTGGAGGCGGCCAAGTCCAACCTCATCACCCACGGCAGGGCCGTCCCCGAGTTGCTCGCAGGCGACCCGCGGTCGTATGGACCGCAGGCCATGACGGTGCTCCTACTGGCTTGCGTGATCCTCAAGAACGCAGAGGCCGCACGCCGGTTTGTGACGGCTGCTGAGGACCTTGACCAGACACCCGAGATCCCCACGCTTGTGTTGAACGAGGTCAATGTCCTCATTGCGCAGGCTTCGGACGACCTCGATGCCTCCACAGCCGCGCAACCCGAGGAGTCGGCCGACACGGCCACTCCGATCAACGATTGGCCAGCCCTGTTCTTCGCGCTCGCCGAGGGCGACAGCGCGGCGAAGGACGCTCTGGATGAGGAACAGTGGACCTTGTGGTCCACTCCTGCAGAGCACGATGGGACCCTCGCTGAGTTCCTGGACGGGTTGAGCGACGGTGCCGCGCGAGAACTATGGCGGGCAGTAGGCTCGTTCATCGATGCCGTGGGCTACGACGACCCCGCACCCGAATGCGCCCACGCATTCATCCGCAACGCAGTGCTTTTCAACCGCTACAGCCCTGGCGACTTGGCGGCCTTGCAGGCGCTGATGGATATCGCACTTCGCGCTGCTCCCTCTGCCGAGCAGTACGCGGAGATCCTTAAGGACATCGGTTCGGACTCGGAACGGTGGGTTGCTCCCGAACGGGCCTCGGCCGTCTTGGACTTCGTCGACCGCTTGTTCCTTGCAGCGTGCCCTGATCCTGAGGCCCGCACGAGCCTGTGCTCGCAGCTGCTCGGGCCTCTGTCTGCACACAGCCGCCGTCTCACTGAGGCAGACCTTGCCTTCGCTCGCCGGCTCTCTGAAGACCTCGGCATCAACTTCTCTTGGGATGCTCCTGCCGGCGAAGACGGCAAGGAGAGCACGCCCGTCGAGTTCCCCTCGGCGACACTGCTGCTCTACTCACTGGACGAGGCAGTGCTCACCCGATGCCAGGAGGAACTGAAGCGGCTCGCTCCCGCTGTGAAGGTCTTGACGGCCTACGACCATGTAGGCACGCCGCAGCTGCGGCAGAAGGCCCGTAGTGCCAATGTGATCGCTGTGGCCACGCGCTGCGCCAAGCACGCGGCCACCGGCTTCATTGATCAGAACAAGACGACAAAGTACGTCGGATATGCGAACGGGAGTGGCTCCGCGTCGCTCCTCCGCGCTGCCGTCGATACGCTCCGTCTCGCAGCAGCAGAGTCTTAACAGAGCGGGGGCCGCCCAGGATAGGGCGGCCCCCGCAGCAAGCGCGAGCTATGGGCTATGCGCTGACTCGGGCTTGCAGATAGCTGCTGAGCAGCCGTACGTCCTTGGACGTATTCTGCAGGCTGTTCCAGTTGGGCTGATGGTCATCTCCGAAGTTCCACTTCCCCGTGGTCCAGGCCACGTGCTCTTCCAGCCCACGCAGAATGGCACGAACGTCATCCCAGTCGACCTTGTCGACCGGGACATCCGCAGTGAGCCGGTCCATGACGAAGCCCATCGCCTGGATGCCCACCCCATGGGTCAGCCTGGACTCCTTCGGGGGCTTCCCCCACGCCTCGCGGAAGATGCTTGCCACTGGCGTCCAGAAGGCCATCAGATGGGCCAGCATCCGCTCCTCGTCCCCGGTGCCATCGGTGGCGTTGCGGTACTGGTACAAGGCGCCCTCGTAGATGCTGTGCTCCAGCATCTTCAGAACGCTGTTGTCCTTGATGTCTCCGGTCGGGGATGTGGGACTGCTGATCCTTCCGCTGAAGGGGCCGTCCCCCATATTCAGGTGCACCATGAGCCTCGCGGCGAGTGCCCTGCGCGCGAGAGAGCGCGGCAGTTGGCCGGTGGTCTCGGGCAGAAGCTCGTACACCAGTCCCTTGGGGAGCGGCTTGGTGGAGTTGACCAGGATGAACTGCGACCGCTGCTCTTCCTGCCCGGACGCGATGAAGCCCACGGCAGCGACAGGGAACTCAGCGAGGTCAGCGTCCCTGATGGCGGCGCTGCGCTGCTGTCCGTCCACGAGCCAGGCCGGCTTCTTGTCGTCGGCCAGTGACTCGTCGACCGGGATGATCAGCTCGCCCGGGATGGAGTACTTCACATCGCCACCACGGACCGCTGGTTCGAACCTCACCCGCTCGTCGAATGCGAGGACCACGGCGTTAGGGAGCATCGCTCCCTCGGACTCGAGGTAGCGGCGGATTGAGCGGATGTGGCTGAGGACCTCGGGCCGCTGGTACCCCTGCAACCGCTTCTGGTCATCACGGCGGATGCGCGACACGGCGGCGAAGTCATGCAGTTTCTTGCCGTCGACGGCGAAGCAGTAGATCTCCTTGGTGCCTTGGAGGATCTTGAGGGCGGGTAGCTTCAGCTCGTAGCGGTCGGCCACATCATCTCCTGTTGGGTTACTTTGGGTGTTATGCGCGTTCTGGGCGATTATGCGAACGACAGCTTGCGCATCTTTGCTTCGAGTACCGTCATGTTATGGAATCCGCGGCGCTTGTTACGCTCGGACCCACGGAATATGACCATCTCGATCTTGTGTTCCCGGCAGAGGTCGCATGTGCAGTGCTTCCATGGCCTGTCAACCAGCGTGGCGCCGTATCGCTTCAGTTGGTTGTCCAACTGCTTCAGCTTCTTGGTGTCGCCGAGGAGCACCTGGTAGCGGCGCAAGGCATCCAAGACCTCTGAAGCATCCACCAAATCCTTGTCGTAATCACGCAGCAATTGAAGGCACTCTCGCTCGGCCTTGATTGCTTCGGATTGGGATACGACGCCGGCTAGGATCAATCGCTTGAGAGCTGGATTTCCGTCGACCTGCGGAACGCGAATCGCCGTGTAGGCCGTATCCGCGGTGTGATAGTTGTTGCGCTCATCCATAAAGGCCTGACGGAAAGCGGAAGTGCTATCAAAGCTTTCTACGTGGAGTTTTGCGAAATCTTGCATGCTGTCGACGCGAGTGATTCCGAGGAGATGGAGGTCAACTCCTTGTTCGCGAACTTTCGCAATCTTCTTGAGGCATTCCACGATCTCGGGCGTCTTCAGTGGAACCATGCCGCCTAGGGCGATTCGCTTATAGCCCATTTTCTGAAGTCGAGCAACGCTGTCGGCGTAGCTGTCCGGGCTCCATCCCTGGGCTGCACCGACCGGTTCGAGCTTGTCGTCTTCTTCGAGGATCTTGGAATTGCGCGATCTGACACCAGAAATGAATTCTTCAGCCAACTCCAGTGAGATCTCACGTCTCTTTACCCATGCAGGATTTGCATCATCTTCGGTGAGTTCAGGATCATATCCGAAGATTACGTGGTCGATGCTGATCCCGGAGTTGAACTTGCAGCCGATATAGAAGTCGAGTACCTGATCAACCGTGTAGGGTGGGAGTTCTTCGTCGATGTAGTTGAAGGCTCCGCAGTCTCCAAGACTGCTCATCGTCTTGGGGAGCCTGAAGAAGTCCCGCACGCCAAGCCGATAGAGCCGTTCACGCTGCGGTGCGCTGTACTTACCCGCCCCCTTGACGGATCCGTCGACAATGGCCTTGCTGACCAGGATGCCGTCATACGGTGCCAGCTTCACAGCCTGATGGGCATAGAAATCGTCCCGTTGCCGGACGCGAAAAGGAGAATACTCGTCATTGAGGAAGTCATAGCTCGGACTGACCTGGTCCTGGCTGTCCGGAAAGTAGAACCTCACGCTGCGCCCATCCTTGCCTTCTGGTAAACGCGAATCAGGTAATTTGACAGGATGTTGATGTGCTTTGTGATGTTCTCCAATTCGTTCCAGGTGTAGTTAATCTCGGGCCAGCGCCCCTTGGTCCAGCGGCAGTAGGGTTCGACAAGAGCCAATTCGGCCATGACCTTGCTGTAGGCATCGTCCGAGTTGATGTCTACTTCAAACATCACTCGCTCCATGACGCGGTCCATGAGCTGCCCCATTGACCGAATGCCGACGCCGTGCATCAGTCGGCTCTTGTTGGGGGAGATTCCCCAGGCGTCCGGAAACGTGTCCCGCACGGCCGTCCAGTAAACGACAAGGATCTTGCGAATAGTGCTCGTATCGATGGTTCCGCTGGACAAATCCTTATAAGGGAAGAGCACCCCGGAAGGCGACAATGACGCAGTGATCGCCTGAAGTAGGCTGTTGTCCTTAACGACAGTCTCAGATTTCCTGCTAGCTGTCGTCGACGCTTGTTTGATAAGGCCCTTAAAGGGTGAGTCGCCATCCTGGCTCAGTGCATTCACCAAGATCGCCGGAAGCTTTCGAGACGAGAGTTTGGTGGGTAGCTGAGTGTTCACTTCCGGCAGGAGTTCGGAAACCAGGTCGCTGGGAAGCGGCGACACTGTGTTCACCCGCAAAAATTGCTCGCGCTGGACATGCAGATCTTCGGAAACGAAGCCGGCCACTGTGATAGGCAACTTGGAATTCTGAGTACGCGCAAGGGCCAGGCTCCGCTGCTGGCCATCAACGATCAGAGCTGGACGTGGAGCCTCGCGTGACTCTGGCAGTGGGATCTCAAGCATCCCAATGGTTGCAAGGCCGTCGCTAGGGTTCGGGCCACGGCTTCCCCTGAAACGCACTGAGGAAGGAAGCGCGAGGATGAGTCCGTTCGGAAACAGCACCTTGTCCCCGTCCAGATACTCCAAGATCTGCTTTACGTGCTGCTTTTTCTCAGGCCGCTGGTAGCCGAGAAGCTTTCCGGCTTCATCGCGAGAGATCCGCGCAACGTCGGCTACGAGGTCGACTTCTCCGGCTTCCAATGCAAAGAGGTACAAAGGGATGTCGGGGTGCTGATTGATGCGCAGAGCTCTGCGCGTGATGAGGTTCTCGGTCACTGATCCCCCATGGTTCGCTTGAACAAGCTGGCAAACCTGCTCTGTTCACATGCTCGGCCGCTGTCGCGCAAGATTCGCAACAGCCGTGTCCGTGAGACCCCCGGTTGAGTTCCCATCTCATGCCTGATGAAGGCGATGACCTGTGCATCGGTCATGGGCTGACGATTGAGTTGTTCCGGCTTCGGTACAGCCGACGCCCACTCGTGCCAGGCAGAACTGGTGGCCTCAGAGGTCAGTCGACTGTCTTCGCAGTGCTGGAGCCAGGAAGCGGCCATGCGCACATTGAGGCTCGTAAGTGTTCCGCCGAGCGCGGGTCGCAGCCCTGCATCGGAGGCGACTCTTCGGATGCCGGGGATTCCTTCGATACCGCCTACCAGCAGTGCCTCGCTCGCAACGGCACCCAGAGCTCGGAGTTCTGCTTCCATGGCTTTCGCGTAGACCTCAGACAGAACCATCAATATTGGTCCGCTTTTTTCGAGTTCCTGCAATGTTGTGCGACCTTGTTCCTCTTGAAGGTGCCTCCACCATTGGGCGCTTCCGTCCGCGGAGGTGGCCACCGAGTCAGCGTGTCGCGTGCTGAATGTCGCCGCGTATGCCGGGGCCGACTCGGATGCTGGCCGAAGACCGAGGCCGGCGGACGCGACCCATAGCCGTGCGTCGAAACCAGCCTTGGCGGCCATAGCGACGAGGTGACGCGACTGCGTCCAGTGGTCGCCGCAGTAGAGCTTGTCGAGTGGCTGGGTAGCGGAGGCGTCTGCGACGCGCCTCTTCCAGATGGTCGAGCGTTCCTCCGCGGTCCCAACTGGCAGTGACCTTGCGTGCAGTGAGGCTTCCGGCGCCACAGCCTTACGGTCAGTGCATGTGACCACAAGTGAAAGTTGCCTCATGCGGCTCGGCTCCCGACGCTCATAACTACCAGTCTATTGTCGTTACTCTACCTGTCACTTTTCGCGTAGGCTGCCGCAGTACACACGGAGCTAACTAGGAGCAGGCATGGCGGAGCGTCCCGCGATCGTTCTACTGAGTGGCGGATTGGACTCAACGACCGTTCTGGCGATCGCCAAGGACCAGGGCTACACGCCGTACGCGCTGAGCTTCCGCTACGGGCAGCGGCACAGCGTGGAGCTTGAGGCCGCGAAGCGCGTGGCTGAGGCGCAGGGGGTCGCTCGGCACGTCATCGCGGACATCGACCTGCGAGTTTTTGGCGGATCCGCGCTCACGTCGGACATCGACGTTCCGAAGCGCGAGTCTCTGGACGACGCTGGCGCCAAGGACACCGGCAGCAGTGTCCCTGTTACGTACGTCCCGGCACGCAACACGATCTTCCTCTCCTTCGCCCTCGCCTATGCGGAGACGGTTGGGACGAGCGACATCTTCACCGGAGTGACCGCGGTCGACTACAGCGGGTACCCGGACTGCCGCCCCGAGTACATGGAGGCCTACGAGCGCATGGCCAACCTGGCCACCCGCGCCGGGGTCGAGGGCACGCAGAGTCTCAAGCTCCACTCGCCGCTCATCGCCATGTCGAAGGCCGACATCGTCCGCGAGGGCCTGCGCCTCGGCGTGGACTACTCCCTCACCTCCTCTTGCTACGACCCGGACGAGCAGGGGCGGGCATGCGGACATTGCGAGACCTGCCTGCTCCGCCTCAAGGGCTTCGCCGAGGCCTGCGTCACCGACCCCGTGCAGTACCAGGGCGCGTGAGAATGACCTACCTGGTCAAGGAGATCTTCTACACCCTGCAAGGCGAAGGGAGTCACGCCGGCCGTCCAGCCGTATTCTGCCGCTTCTCCCGGTGCAACTTGTGGACGGGCCTGGAGAAGGATCGTCACCGTGCGATCTGCCAGTTCTGCGACACAGATTTCGTCGGAACCGACGGGGAAGGTGGCGGCCGGTTCAGCACCCCGGACGACCTTGCTCGAGCCGTCGAGCAGGCGTGGCCGTCGTCGTCCAGAGAGCACCGCTTCGTGGTATGCACCGGCGGCGAGCCCCTCCTGCAACTCGACGAAGCGGCGATCGACGCGCTGCACGCCCGAGGCTTCGAGGTAGCCGTCGAGACGAACGGCACCCGCGTACCGCCGAACGGCATCGACTGGATCTGCGTCAGCCCCAAGATCGGATCCGAACTGATCGTGACCAGCGGAGACGAACTGAAGCTCGTCTACCCTCAGTTGGGTGGCGACCCCCGTCAGTTCGAGCACCTGGACTTCCAGTACTTCCGGCTCCAGCCCATGGACGGCCCGGACGCTGAAGCCAACACCAGGGCGACGGTCGACTACTGCATGAAGAACCCGCGCTGGATCCTCTCTCTCCAGACGCACAAGTACCTGGGAATTCAGTAATGGAAATCTTCCGCGAGTTCACCTTCGAGGCTGCGCACCGCCTGCCCAACGTGCCCGAGGGCCACAAGTGTCAGCGCCTGCACGGCCACTCCTACAAGGTCATCGTCCACGTCGAGGCTCCCGTCGACCCTGAGACGGGCTGGGTCATGGACTTCGGCGACCTCAAGAAGGCCTTCAAGCCCCTCGAAGCACGGCTCGACCACTACTACCTCAACGACATCGAAGGCCTGGGGAACCCGACGAGCGAAGTTCTTGCCCGCTGGATCTGGGAGCGACTGAAGCCGACCCTGCCCGACCTCTCTGCGCTCACCGTTCGCGAGACGTGCACGTCCGGCTGCACCTATCGGGGCGAGTGAGCGATGCACGACATCCAGAACGAGACTGACACCCGCGGCATCGAGATCGACGAGGTTGGCATCAGCGGCCTGCGCTACCCGCTGTACTTCGAGGACGGCCACCTCCGCCAGGAGGGGATTGCCGAGATCGAAGTGACCGTGCGGCTCCAGCATGACCGCCGTGGCACCCACATGAGCCGCATGGTGGCTCTCGCCCACGAGTACCTTCGCCGGTTCGACCCGCGCAGGCTGCCGCACGTGCTGAAAGTCGGTGCGGACCGCCTGGATGCACCGGAGCTCGCAGTGTCGGTAGCCATCCCGCTGAGCACGACGGTGATCGCGCCTGCGACTGGCGCCGAGTCGTTTCAGGTCCACGATGTCCGGTTCGACGGCCGCTGGGACGACGGAGACACGACAGTGATCACGTCGGTTACCACCGAGGTCACCAGTCTGTGCCCGTGCTCGAAAGCGATCTCTGACTACGGCGCCCACAACCAGCGCAGCCGTGTCATGCTGTCCGTGACCGGGCACGGGGACACCCCCTATCCCTTTGGGGTGCAGCAGGCCGTACGACTCTTGGAACGCTGTGCGTCCGCGCCCGTCGTGCCCTTGGTAAAGCGTCCAGATGAACGTGTGCTGACGATGCAGGCGTACGACCACCCTGTGTTCGTCGAAGACATTGCCCGCGAAGTCAGCCACGTCTGCCGCGAGCGGGGTCTTCGTCACTCGGTGAGGGTCCGCAACCTAGAAAGCATCCATAGTCACGACGCCATCGCATACATCGCTGGCTGAGCCCCGCACTCAATCCAGGGCGTGTCACATGGCCTGCTCCGGTCGGGGCTTGCCTTGACGGAACCGTGGAATGATGTGGCTGACCTGCACCTTCGCACGCCCGTGGGGGTAAGCCCAGCCAAACGGTCCGGGATAGCAACAGGGCGGTGCCTCGGCCTCGGACTCTACGAAACTCGGAGCAGCTCACTGTGGGGCGATACCGTCCCTCTCGGTGACGACATTTGGATCACCGGCAACCATGTTCAGTCCGCAGTCGCCGCCTTGAAGACCGTCGGCGCGCGTCGCGTGGCGGTCGTCGTTCTCGGCCGCTACCTTAACCCCTCGCACCGCGACATCGGCGAGGTCGAGCGGGCCCGGCTGCGCCGCTTTTCCTGGGACGTGTACCCGCTGCGGAACTGGTCTCATTCTTGAGGGAAGAGGAAGTGGCACCAGGGCAGACGGGTGCCTGCGGGTGGTTCAGCTGTCCAGAGTGATCGGTCCGTCAGGAATCCAGCGATCCACGTATCCCTCGATGAGTAGTGGGAGTTTGGTCGGAAGATCGGCATCTCCGGCAGGTGCGCGAGTGGATGCCAACTCCCGTCGTGGGTCAGTGAGCTGGTGTCCGGTGCGGACAGTCTGAGGATGACGATCGCGTACAGGTGGAGTTCCGCCTCGACCATCACGGAGATGCGGCCGGTGACGGTTCCGCGTGTCATCGTGGGAAGCGCGGTGTGACACCGCCTCCACTGTTTGAGTGCCTTGGTCTAGGTAAGGCAGGCTGAGACGGGTCACTGCAGTGGCGTCAGGCGATGTGCCCAGCGCGTTTGCGCAGGAACACCGCCCGGCCGTCGTGGGAGAGCAGCACGATCAGGCTGCGGCGGATGCGCGGTACTCGGAAGGCCATGGTGCCCACGTTGATCAACAGTGGCGGCCTGGGCACAGGGGACGAGGCGTTGTGGGGAAGCGCTGAGCGACAGCAACCGTCGTCAACCGGACTGTGGCTGGCTGTGCTGCTGAGCAGCAGCTATTCGCTGAACGTTCCCGAATCGGGAGCCGACCGTTTCCGAAGCCTCTGCGGCCACCCCGCTGGCCTGCACCGATGGAGTTTTCTGCAAGCCCCACGAAGGCTACGAAGGCAAGGCAGGGGTCTGTGGCAGACCTTGTCGAGAACCCAGTGGCTGGGCCCCGACCTGGCTTGGCAGACCCGGTGGTCGGAGAGGTTCTGCCGCTGGTGTCCGGTGGGTTGGACGATTGCTGCGGCGGGAGCCTGGCCGACCACTGACAGGGTAGCGGATGTGCCGGTCGGCGCGCTTATCCGTTGGGGCTGGGCGGTCGGGGCTTGGGCCGGCTCGGCGATGGCCCCTTTGTGGCGGGCGGTGGGCTCGGGGGTGGTGAACCGGGCGCGATGGTGGACGGCGCGGACAACGCGGTTCGTCGTGTTCGCGGCCGATGCGGTCCTGGGCACTGCGCGGCGCCGGTCTCGGCCGCTGGGGCCTTCCGGGAACGGCATGATCCGTACGGGTACGGCCCTGGGCGATCGCACGGCCGTCAGCCGGGGGCGCGGGAGGTCGCACGGTCCTTGGTGATGGTGACGGACGAGGCGGAGGGGCTTGCGCCATACGGTCGGTGTCGCTCAAGCCGTGGGCGTGTCATGGCCGAAGGAAGGGTGTTCGTCGCTCGCGGGCCTGTCTTGGTTCGGCCGTGGGCGATTCCGTCCTCGCAAGGAGCATGTATGCGCTTGAGCGCGCGCTGGGCACCGATCGCCCTTCTGCTACTCGTTCCCCTGATCAGCGGCGCCGGCATGAACGGTGGCGCCGGCAGCGCCGACGCGACGGCCGGTTCCAGACAGGCTCCCGTTCCCGCACCGGCTCCCGTTCCCGCACCGGCTCCCGCACCGGCCCTCGTACCGGCTCCCGCTCCGGTTCCCGCTCCCGCAGCGACCCCCGTTCCCGTGGAGCGTTCCGCCGAGGCGATTCCCGGTCAGTACATCGTGACCCTTCAGCCCGCGTTCACGGCGGCCACGGTGGTGCGACAGCTCGGCGTCAAGCCTCGGTTCACCTACGGGACCGTCGTGCGCGGGTTCGCCGCCGCCCTCACCGAGGACCAGTTGCGCGCCGTACGGGCGTTTCCGGGCGTCCAGGCCATCGAGGAGAACGCACGGATCAGCGTCGGCTCACCCTTGGCCGCGGAAGCGACGCCCGGGATGACGCCCGGGGCGACGCCCGGCACGGCAGCCGGGGCGACGCCCGGCACGGCACCCGGGGCGACGCCCGAGGGACCCGAGGAGCGCGTGGTGAGGTCGGTCAGGGCCGCGAGCTGGGGCCTGGACCGGATCGACCAGCGCAACCTGCCCCTAGACAGCGAGTTCACCGTGACCGGTACGGGCCGGGGCGTCACGGCGTACATCGTCGACACCGGGATCGAGACCGCGCACAGCGAGTTCGGCGGTCGTGCCACCGTCGGGTTCGACGCCGTCGGTGACGGGCGCGACGGGCAGGACTGCAACTCCCATGGCACACACGTGGCGGGCACCACGGGCGGCGCGACCTACGGCGTGGCGCGCTCGGTCTCTCTTGTCTCCGTCCGCGTGCTGAACTGCCAGGGGCAGGGCGACTGGGCCGGTGTCATCGCCGGACTCGACTGGGTCGCGGCCCACGCCAGGCAGCCCTCGGTCCTCAATGCCTCCATCGGCGGCTCCTCGTCGGCGGCGGTGGACAGCGCCGTCAACGCCATCGCCGACCTGGGCGTCCTGCCCGTCGCCGCGGCCGGCAACGAGTCCCAGAACGCCTGCCGTGTCTCGCCCGCCGGAGCCGCGGAGGCGGTCGCCGTGGGCGCCACCGACATCCAGGACCGCGAGGCCCGCTTCAGCAACTACGGCCGCTGCCTGACGACCTACGCGCCGGGCGTCGCCATCGTCTCCGCCAAACTCGGCGGCGGCTCCAGCACGCTCAGCGGCACCTCCATGGCCAGTCCCCATGTCGCCGGCGTCGCCGCCCTCCTGAAGGAGAAGTACCCGACGGCCTCCCCCGCCGAGCTGACCCGCCGGCTCATCAGCTCGTCCACCAAGGACGTGATCCGTCCCATCAGTACGGCCTCACCCAACCGTCTGCTCCACACCGACGGACTCTGATCAGCTGTTGACGGATCCCGGCTGACCTTTGATCGGCCTGTTGATGGATCCCGGCTGATCTCTGATCGGCCTCTGAGGGATCGCGTGGTCCGCTCGTCATAGTTCGCCCCGGGAAGGGCCGGCTCCTCACCGGGAGCCGGCCCTTCCCGCGCCACTGGCGATGAGTTTCCACGGATCGTGGAGTCGGTGGTGTGGGCGCGCCCGTATCGCTGGTGCGGACGCGCCCACAGGTGACGACGAGGACGACGAGGAGAGCGGACCCATGTTGCTCAAGGACAAGACCGCGGTGATCTACGGCGGCAGTGGCGCCATCGGCAGCGCCGTGGCCCGGACCTTCGCACGGGAAGGGGCGCGTGTCTTTCTCGCCGCCAGGACCCCGGCGCCGCTGGAGCGGGTCGCCGCCGAGATCGGGGACGAGGGCGGCGCCGTCGAGGCCGCCGTGGTGGACGCGCTCGACGAACAGGCCGTGGACGCGCACGCCGCCGACGTGGCCGCGCGGACCGGTGGTATCGACATCTCGTTCAATCTGATCTCGCACGGCGATGTGCAGGGCACCCCCCTCGTGGAGATGCCGTTCGCGGACTTCCAGCAGCCCGTCATGACCGCGCTGCGGACGAATTTCCTGACCGCACGGGCCGCCGCGCGCCATATGATCCCGCGCCGCTCGGGCGTGATCCTGATGTTCGGCGGGTACGGCGACCCGAGGCCCGAGTGGAATCTGGGCGGGCTGCAAGTGGCGCTCCAGGCCGTCGAGGCGCTGCGCAGACAACTCGCCGGTGAGCTGGGACGGTACGGGATCCGCGCGCTGACGCTCCAGACGGCGGGGATCGTGGACACCATCCCCGAGGACTTCGAGGGCGGCGCGGCCATCGTCGAGGACACCGTGCGGCGGACGCTGCTCAAGCGGGCGGCGACACGGGAGGACGTCGCGAACGTGGCCGCCTTCGCCGCCTCCGACCGCGCCCGGTCCATGACCGCGACCGCGTTCAACATCACCTGCGGCACGGTGGTCGACTGAGTCCGGGGAAGGCGGGCGGTTCGACCACGGACCGGGCGGTCGAGTAGCGTCGCGGCGGGCCGAGCGGCCCTTGAACGCCGAGAGCTGGGACGCCGAGAGAGGTGCCGAGGTGCCGGAGCCGCACATCCTGACCGCGCCGGGGGCGCCCTTCGCCGTCGTACGGGACGAGAACGGTTCGCCCATGTACGCCGACGGACCGCGCACCCTGCGCGAGTTCGTGGAGGCGACCTGGGCCTACGGCGACCGGCCGTTCCTGGTGGCGGAGAGCGGGACGTACACGTACGGAGAGTTCTTCGCCGCCGCCTCCGCGCTGGCCAACCGTCTGCTCGACGGGTACGGGCTGCGCCGGGGCGACCGTGCCGTCATCGCCATGCGCAACCATCCCGAGTGGCAGATCGCCTTCTGGGCGGCCCAGTTGGCCGGGCTGGTCGCCGTACCGCTGAACGCCTGGTGGACCGAGGACGAGTTCAGCTACGCCCTGGACGACTGCGCGCCACGCGTCCTGCTGGTGGACGGCGAGCGGCTGCCGCGCGTGGCGCGCTGGGCCGCGCGCGAGGGCGTCCGGACGCTGGTCTTCCATCACGGCGTCGGTGACGGGGGCGAGCAGGACGAGACGGGTGAGGCGGGTGAGGCCGACCTGGGTGAGACGGCCGGGCGGTACGCGCGGGTCGAGCGGTACGGGCCGATCGAGCGGTACGAGGACCTGCCCGCGCCCGATCCGTTGGCCGCGCCGCCCGACGTCGAGGTACGGGCCGAGGACGACGCCACCATCATCTACACGTCGGGCACCACCGGCCGGCCCAAGGGTGCCGTCGCCACCCAGCTCGCCCAGGCAGGCGCGGCCATGAACCCGCGCTACCACGCCGCCGCCTCCGCCCTCGCGCGCGGACGGATCCCCGGGCAGGGCCCCGCGCCCGTCGCGCTGATGACGTATCCCTTCTTCCATGTGGCCGCGTTCACCTGCGTCTACTCGGTCATGGCCGTCGGGGGGACGCTCGTACTGATGCGTGCGTGGGACGCGCGGCAGGCCCTGAGGCTGATCCGCGAGCACCGGGTGACGTACTTCGCGGGTGTCCCGGCCACCGCGCTCCAGCTCCTGGACGCGGCGGAGACGGATTTCAGGGCCGGGGCCGGGACGGAGGCCGAGACCGATTCCAGCGCCGAGTCCAGGGCAGAGGCCGGGACCAGGGCCGCGGCGGAGAGCGACGCGCTGGCGACGCTGACCCTGTTCAGCACCGGTGGCGCCGCCGCGCCGCCCGCGCTCGTCGGCCGGCTCACCGCCCGCTACGGCGAGCGCGTCGAGCCGCGCAACGGCTACGGCCTGACGGAGACCTGCGGCGGAGTGCTGGCCGTCTTCGGCGAGGAGTACCGGCGCTTCCCCGACAGCGTGGGCCGCCCGACGCCCGCCACCGAGGTACGGATCGCCGGACCGCGGGGCGAGAGCGTTCCGGAGGGACAGGTGGGCGAGCTCTGGCTGCGCGGCCAGGCGCTCGTACGCGGCTACTGGCACGACGAGGCCGCCACCGCCGAGGCCTTCACCCCTGACGGCTGGTTCAGGACCGGCGATCTCGTGACGGCGCGCGACGGGCGCGTCGCGGTGGTGGACCGGATCAAGGACATGGTCGTCCGAGGCGGTGAGAACGTGTACTGCGCGGAGGTCGAGGCCGTGCTGCACGACCATCCCGAGGTCCTGGACGCCGCGGTGCTGGGCGTTCCGCACCCTGTGCTGGGTGAGGAGGTGGTGGCCGTGGTACGGCTCAGGAAGGCCGCCGGGCGGGCCGCCGCGCCGGGCGCCGGTCCGGGCGGAGGTGCGGGTGGAGATCCTGGCGCGGGGCCCGGCGGAGGTCTGAACGGAGGCCCGGGCGCCGGTCATGGCGAAGATCCCGACGGAGAACCCGGCGGAGGCCCGGGCGCCGGTCCGGGGGGAGAGCCCGGCGCAGGTCCCGGCACAGGTTCCGGCACCGCCGCGGACGCCGAGGCGCTGCGCGCGCATGTCGCCGCCCGTCTCGCCGCCTTCAAGGTCCCGGCCCATGTGCTCGTACGGGAGGAGCCGCTGCCGCGCAATCCGGCCGGCAAGATCCTCAAGCGCGAGCTGCGGACAGAGGTTCTCTCGCGGACCGGGTTCTCGCGGAACGGGGTTCTGCCGGACCTGCGGGACGCGCCTTAGGGCCGTGACACCCGCACCCTGAAGTTCCCGCCCGGCTCCTTCGCCATCACGGAGATCCGGATGTCGTGCTCGCTGTCCACGAAGGTCTCGCCCGGCATGTAGGGCGCGTCCGACAGCTCCGCGTGCACATTGGGCCGCCGGGTGCAGCCGCCGCTGTTCTCGCGGCTGTCCGCGACCGCGATCGGGCCGCGCCCGGTGTCGACCGTGGAGTCCACCCGGTAGATCAGCACACCGGGCCGGCAGACCGCCTCGTCGTTGCCCTCCCGGGTCCGTACCTCCACCGCGTAACCGGACTCCTTGGAGACCGGTACGAAGGTCACCTTGGGCCCGCCCCTGCGCGCCAGCGGCTCCAGCAGATACTCGCTGACGCCTGACATGGACGCGCAGCGGATCTGCTCGTCGTCCAGCCAGCCGAGCTTCCACTTGTGCCAGCCCAGCAGATCGTTGTTGGCGCCCCAGTCCTCGGACATGATGTCCCAGTGCCCGACCGAGCTGCCGCCGTCCATGGTGTAGAGATCGGGCAGTCCGAAGACATGGCCGTTCTCGTGCGGCAGCACCCGGTAACCGGTCTCGCGGTACGACCCCGAGCCGTCGTCCTGGCGGCTGTAGACGAAGGACGTGTTGGCGAGCGGTGCGCCGTCGGCCTCGGGCGCGTCCGAGTTGCCGGAGAACGTGACGGACAGCACGGTGTCGAGCGCCGAGGGCCCGGCGTTGGGCGTGACCAGGACATTGACCAGGTCGTACGCGGCGAAGTCCACCCGGCTGTCGGCGGCGGACACGATGTCCTCGACCAGCCGCCGGTAGCCGGGCTCGTACGGCGCTCCGCGCTCTATCCCGTACGCGGCGAAGGAGAGCGGCATCCGCAGCCAGTCCGTCAGCGGGGCCTCGGGCTGGTAGTCGAGCCGTCCGTACGAACTGTTCCTGAACCACTGGGACGTCTTCGGGAAGAACTCGCCGAGCCGGTCGAGCGCCTTTCCCGGGCCTTGCGCGTCCGGAAAGTCGATCATGAGATTGAGTGCGCGGACCGTGCCGGTGGAGGGCGAGTAGCCGGGCGGAGTGGGCAGGCCCTCCGACATCTGTACGGCCGAGGTGGCCGCGATACGGCAGGGGGTGAGGGAGGCGTCCCGGCCCGCGGCCACGGAGCCCGCGGAGGCGCGTGTGGGGCCGGGGAGCGTGCCGCTGGCGGTGGTCAGTGCGGCGAGGGTGAGGGCGGTGAGGCCGGCCAGGGCGCCGAGCCGGTGGGAACCCCGGCGGTGTCTGCCGCGGCCTCTGCCATGGCCTCCGCTTCCGCCTTCGCCTCCGCCTCCGCAGGCGTCACCGGATTCGCCGCTTGGTCCGTCGGCCCCGCTGCTTCCGCCGC
>NZ_MAUD01000128.1 GCF_001700515.1 Streptomyces lushanensis | reverse complement strand
GTCGAGCACGATCCCGCCGACGTCGATCCGCGTTTCCCGCACGGTCCTCTCGCCGTGCTGGACGGTGACGGGGCCGCGTACGGTGTCGGCGGGATCGTGCTCGACTGCCCCGCGCGCACGGTGCCCGAGCTGGTGGAGTGGACACTCAAGGAGTCCGGTCTCGGTGCCGCGAAGCTGAACCGCCACGGCAAGGACTCCGACCCGCTGATCGTGCTCACCGCCGCGGCGGCCGTGAGGCTGGGGCTGCCGGAGCGCCTGGAGGGTCACGAGCAGCGCCGCTCCCTGCGTCTGCCCGAGGATCACCCGGTCGTCAAGCAGGTCACCAAGGCGCGCTGGCAGTTGACACAGCGCGGGTTCGGCCCGTGGGCGCGGATCTACCGCAAGGCCCAGGGGCGCGAGCGGCAGTGCGTGCAGCTCGCGGTCCTGTCCTGGGACGCCCTCGACGGGCGGTCCTGGCCGGGCGTCGCGGACATGGAACCGGCCGACATCGCCCGTGTCCTGGGTGTCTACGCGACCCGGGTCATCACCCCGCGCGGGTCGACGGCCGTCTCGGGCCTGGAGCTGATGACGGCGCTGCGCCCGCCCACGAAGGCCGTACGGACCCCGGAGAGCGGGAACTGGGTGTCCGGCCACAACCCCGGTTCGCTGGGGACGGAGCCGATGGACCCGGCGCCGCCGGAGGCCACCGCGGAACACCCCGTGGTGGTGAACTCCGGCTGGAGTGGGGGGTTCCTCAACGAGGAGGCGTACCAGTGGGTGCGGTCGGTGGATCTGCTCAGCGATGAGGAGTGCACCCTGCCCTTCGCGGTCGGCCTGGACCTCAACACCGCCTTCCTCGCCGCCGCGTCCCGCCTGGTCGTCGGCCTCTCCGGCCCCGACCACTTCCACGCCCCGGCGTTCAACCCGAAGATCCCCGGCTCCTGGCTGGTCGATCTGTCCCGCATCGAGCTGGACCCGCGCCTGCCCTCGCCGTTCACCCCGACCGGTGAGCGCCCGCAGGGGCCTGCCTGGTACCAGACGTACAGCGTCGCCTACGCCCAGGAGCTCGGGTACGACGTGCATCCGATCGAGGCGTACCTGCGGCGGGAGACCGGGGCGTACCTGGACCCGTGGCACGACCGTCTCAAGACGGCGTACGTCGACACCCTCGCCGATCTCGGCGTCGTCCGGGACCTGTCCGACACCGACTTCCTCGCGGCGATGGAACGGCACAAGGACGCCGACCCGGCCCTGGCCGCCGTGCTGACCGCCGTCAAGGCGACCGTGAAGGGCGGTGTGGGCAAGCTGCGTGAACGCCCGCAGGGCAGGAACTACAAGGAGGGCGAACGGTGGCCGGCCCTGGAGCGGCCCACCTGGCGCCCCGACATCCGGGCCGCCGTCATCAGCAAGGCCCGGGTCAACATGCACCGCAAGCTGGCCAACATGGCGAAGATGACGGGCCTGTTCCCGCTCGCCGTGCTGTCCGACTGTGTCGTCTACTCCTCGCCGGGCGACAGCCCGCTCGATTTCCTGCCGTACGCGGCGTCCGGCAAGCCGCAGCCCGGCGGGTTCCGCCTCGGGGCCACGCCGGGCCTGGCGAAGCTGGAGGGCGTCCAGTCGATGCTGTGGGCGGTCGACCTGATGGAGAAGGGCCTCAATCCGGCCCGCCACATCAAGGGCGGCGACGCCGTCCTGGACGAAGGCGAGTAACCGGTGGGGGAGATCGAGGACGCCATCGAGCGCGCCGACCGGGAATCGTTCACCCGCCCACCGCCCAAGACGTTGAAGGGCCAGATCGGCTATCTGCTCAAGCAGCTGAAGTCCGCGAAGGCCGTCGCGGAGGAGCTCGGTATCACCGCCGACTCCGTCAACCGCTACCGGCGCGGCGCCCGTAAGCACCCGCCGAAGGACATCGCCGCGAGGATCGACGCGGCGGTGCGGTCCCGCTGGCAGCCACAGGTGCGCAGGCGCCGCCGGAAGCAGGCCGCCGCCACCGGCGGGATCACGGTGGAGACAAGGGCCCGGTTCGGATACACCGCGCCGGTCGGCACGACCGACGACGGCCGCCTCCGCCGCCTGACCGTCCACCTCCCCCCGGCCTACGCGCAGCGCCTGTTCGACGCCCGCGACGCCGGGGCCGGTGACCAGGAGATGCGCGGGATCATCGCCGAAGGATTCAAGGACGTCTATTTCCAGGACGGCGGGGCCCGCGCCACGGGTCTCTCGGACGTCGCCATCAACGACATCGACTACATGGATTTCGACTACTGAAAAAGGCTCGGCCACTGGAAAAGGGACGACAGGGCCCGTGTGGCGGAGTGAGGGAGGGCGGAGGCGGTGGGCCGTCCCTTGCCCACCGCCTCCTGGTCCTGCCGGGCCCGACGGGTTCCGTCGTCCGGACCCGCCGTGCGTCAGATGCGCAACAGCCGTTCGGTGACCTCGCGGTAGCTCTGGAGCGCGAGCCTCAGCTTCTCGGTGTCGGTGCCGTCCGTCGCGGCGGCCCGCGCGGTGTCGTCCGTCGTACCCGCCGTGTGCCTGCCCGTGCCGGGGGCGTTGCCGTCCCAGTGGGCCCGCATCGACCGCGGACGTTCGGCCAGCGCGGCGGTGAGGCGCTCGGCGGCCTCGTCCAGCACCTCGGCGGCCTCCTCGACCGAGCGCCGGGGTCCGTCGACGAAGGAGCTCAGCGCGGCCTGGAGGCGCAGCCCGAGCCGCTCGCTCTCGTCCTGCGCGAGGAGCCGGGTGCCGTTGGTGCCGCTCAGGCGACGGGTGTCGCCGTTCGTGCCCCTGGCGCCGTTGTTCATGCCCGTCGGCTGTCGCGCGGTGTCACGGGAACCGGTGGAGCTGCCGGACACTCCGGGCCGGTCCGGGAGGGGCACCGGCTTCACGGGCTCGCGTGCCGCGTCACGCGGCCGAAGGGTGTGCGGCGGCTTGGCCGAGTCGGGGACGCCGGGCGTCCTCGCGCGGTCGGCCTCGACGGGCCGGTCCGCCTCGGCCGCCGTCGGCCGGCCGTTCCTGGCCGGGGGCGCCGGGGGCGCCACCGGCGCGCCCGTATCGTTCCTGTCGCTCGTGTCGTTCTTCGGGTCGTACGTCATCAGACACCGCTTCCTTTGGGCCGCAGAGTTAGGTTCCGGTTCCGGCTGACGGCGCCACCGCGGCGCCTGTCGCTCCGGTCCGGGTGACCGAGGATCAGCCGGTCGAAGAGCTGACGCGCCGCGACCAGCGTCTCGCGCAGTTCCTCCGTGCTCACACCACGGCCGTCCGCCGAGGCCACTCGGTGCATCCTGCGGTAGGCGTCCACCTGGTACGCGTGGTGTACGGAGAGCGCTTCGAGCTGCTCCTCGGAGCGGCCGTCGTGCTCCGTACCGGCGGGATAACCGCGGTCGGCCGCCAGTTGGGCGAGGAGCCGGTCCGCCTCCACGACCGCTTCCCGCGGTTCGTCGACGAAACGTTCCTGGAGCTCCGCCCAGCGCGCCACGTACTGGTCACGCCGTTCCGTGGGGAGCGGACCGGGACGCAGCTCGCCATGACGCTCCAACCGCTCGGCCAGCTCGTGTTCCGTGGCCTTGGAGTCTCCGTCGTGACGTGCGAGAACCCGGTCGTACTCCGGTCCGAACCGGCGCTTCAGCCCGCTCCGTCCGCTTGCCCTGCCGGGCCCGATGTACAGGACCGCGGCCACGACGACCACGAACACCACGGCCAGAGCGACGACGATCAGGACTGTCGACATGATTGCCTTCCTCGTTCTCGTCTCGTCTCATCCCGTACGTGTACCGGTACCGCTCGTAACGGGTTGTCTCGTAACGGGTCGTTCTTCGAAGCGGGTTGCCCGTAATCCGTTGTTCAAACGGTCGGAGCTCGTACGCAGTTGTCCTTGACGGAGACGGAGACGGAGACGGAGGCCGGGGCGGGGCGGGGGCAGGCGCGGGACCGGGCCATGGCACCGGGCGGGCGCGCCGCGGCGGCCGGCCCGTCGCCGGGAGCACGTACGGTCAGACGGTCAGTTCCGTCCGGCCCGTCCGGGCCGCCGCCGCGGAAGCCGGGTCGTGTCGGATGTACCACTCGGTGCCCAGCAGCCGCTCCCGGGCCTCCGGTGGAAGGCCGGCGATACGCCCCGGCAGGGCGCCCCGCCGCACCTCGCTGCGATGGGCGAGTACGGCGGCGATTTTCCGCTCCGTCCAGGGACCGACGTCGACGGTCGCGGTGACCTGCTCGTCCGGAACGCTGTACACCGCCTTGTGCTCACCCACCACGTCCCTCAGCGCGGACACGGCCGTGTGCGGATGGGTGGCCAGGTAGAGGGCACGCGCCCGCCATGGGGCACCGGCGTCCGGGTAGAGCCGCCCGAGCCCGGCCGCGTGGGCGGCGAGCACGGTCACCCGGTGGGTGTGCACATGGTCCGGATGGCCGGACAGCCCACCGTAGGCGTCGTGCGTGACCATGATCTCCGGGCGGAACTCCCGGATGTGCGCCACCAGCCGCCGTACGGTCTCGTCGAGGGGCGCGTCGCAGAACCGCGCGCCGTCCGGGGCCGACCGCGGTACCCGCGCGTCGGCATAGCCGAGCATCCGCGGTGTGCCCGCGCCGAGAATGCGCAGCGCCTCGGCCAACTCCGCGGCGCGCGGGCTGTCGGCGGCCCAGGTCGCCGTGACGACCGCGGTACGCGCGCCCGCGGTCGCGTGCCGGGCGAGCACGCCTCCCGCCGACAGTGACTCGTCGTCCGGGTGGGCGAAGACCCCGAGCAGGCTCGGCACGGACATGGATCGGCCGCCTTCCGGTGAGGAGAGGTCGGATCCTAACGCGGTGACGCGGGTAACCAGCGTCCGGAGACCATTCTCGCGGGGGCGGCGCGGGGGCGGGAGGAGCGACCACGCGACCGTGGCGTCCCGTGATGATCAAGCAGTACGGCACTGAATATTGTCTACAGATCATGCTAATGTCGGAATAATGACTTTTGAGTGCGCACCGTCGGTCGATCGGCTCGACCGTACGGCCGACGCGATCCCGGTCGTTCCGGAGGTGCCTCGCAGGCGGGACGGCCGCGGTGGACAATCTTGAGCGCATGGCGCCCGACGTGGTGCGGAGGCCGGTGGTGACGGACGGCACGGCGACGGCGGTGCTGGACGCGTGCGGAGCGGTGGTCGGCTGGACGCCGGGTGCTGAGCGGCTGGTCGGCTACTCGGCCGCGGAGGTGATGGGCCGGCCGGCAGGGCTGATGCTGCTCCCCTCCGGTGACGCGTCGAAGGCGTCGGCCTTCGTGGATCGGTGCCGTGCCCAGGGCGGCTGGTCCGGGCTTGTGGCGCTTCGCCACCGCGACGGCCGCAGGCTCGACATGAACCTGCGGGTCTCCCCGTTCTCCGGGCCGGACGGAGGGCCGCAGTGGCTGGTCTCGGCGACCGGCACGGAGGCGCTCCTGTCGGGAACGGCGAACGGACTGGCGCTGGAGTCACTGCTGGCCCGCGCCCCGGTCGGAATCATCGTCCGCGATCTGGAGCTCCGCTGCACCTGGGTGAACGACACCCTGGGACAGCAGGACGGGATCCCCCGCGAGGATCGGCTGGGGCGTCGGCTGACGGACACACTGCCCGGCCTCGCCGAGGCCGAGGAGGCCGAGGCGGTGATGAGGCGCGTGCTGAAAACCGGCAAGCCGGTGGCCGACCTGGAGTTCCGGACATGGCTGCCGGCGGACCGGCACCGGGAACACGCGTTCTCGGTCTCCATCTTCCGTCTGGAGGACGCGGACGGCCGGGCGCTGGGCGTGTGCGCCATGTGGGTGGACGTCACCCGCAGGGAGCAGGCGCGCGAACGCCTGGCGATCATCGGCGAGGCCAGCACACGTATCGGCAGCACCCTGGACGTCATGCGGACCGGACAGGAACTGGCCGATCTCGCGGTGCCGCTCCTCGCCGACTTCGCCGCCGTCGACCTGGCGGAGTCGGTCCCGCTCGGCGAGGAGTCCCTGGCCCGGCTGGGGCCGATGGGCGGACAGGTTCCCGTGTTCTGCCGCGCGGGCCTGGCATCGGTCCGCCGGGGAATCCCGGAGGCCCTGTGGGCACGGGGCGAGACGGTCTTCGTCCCGCCGGCCTCACCCTTCACCCGCGTTCTGGCCTCCGGCAAGTCCCACATGGAACGGGTCATGGACACCTCTCCCGGCTCATGGCTCGGCCAGGACCCGGTCCGGGTGCGGAAGATCCTGGAGGTCGGCATGCACTCCTGCATGTACGTGCCGATCCACGCGCGCGGCACGGTGCTGGGGGTGGCGTTCTTCGCCCGTACGGAGGATCCGACGCCGTTCGAGGCGGACGACCTGCTCCTCGCCGAGGAACTCGTCAACCGGGCCGCGCTCTCCCTGGACAACGCCAACCGGTACACCCGGGAACGCGCCGCGGCCTTCGCGCTCCAGCGCAATCTGCTCCCGCAGCGCCTCACCGGCGGCACCGCCGTGGAGGTCGCCTCGCACTATCTGCCCGCCGACAGCCGCCACGGCGCCGGAGGCGACTGGTTCGATGTGATCCCGCTGTCCGGCGCCCGGGTGGCGCTGGTCGTCGGCGACGTGGTCGGGCACGGAATCAACGCCGCGGCGACCATGGGCCGCCTCCGTACCGCCGTGCACACCCTCGCGGACATGGACCTGCCGCCCGACGAACTGCTGGCCCACCTGGACGACCTGGCCATCCGCCTCATCGAGGAGGACGCCGACGACAAGGGCACGGCCACCGCGGTCCTGGGGGCCACCTGCCTGTACGCCGTGTACGACCCGGTCCTGCGGCGCTGCACGATGGCACGGGCCGGGCACCCGCCGCCCGCGATCGTCGACCCGGACGGCCATGTCACCTTCCCCGACCTTCCCGCCGGAACACCGCTCGGCCTCGGACTGGTGCCCTTCGAGTCGGTGGAGCTGGAACTGCCCGAGGCGAGCGTGCTCGCCTTCTACACCGACGGTCTTGTCGAGAGCCGTGACCAGGACATCGACGCCGGGATGGACCGTCTCGGCGCCGTACTGGCGGCGCAGGCCGGCCTTCCGCCGGAAGAGCTGTGCTCGGCCGTGGTCGACTCGCTGGGGACCCCGGCGCCGTACGACGACGTCACGCTGCTCCTCGCCAGGACCCGCACACTCAGCCCGAGCCAGACGGTCTTCTGGGAACTGCCGCCCGACCCGGCCGTCGTCAGCACCGCCCGGTCCCTGGCCGTGGGGCAACTGGCCCAGTGGGGACTGGAGGACCTGGCCATGACCACCGAGCTGATCGTCAGCGAACTGGTCACCAACGCCATCCGCCACGCGACCGGCCCGATCGGTCTGCGTCTGATCCGGCACCAGCTGCTGAGCTGCGAGGTCTCCGACACCAGCAACAGCCTGCCGCGCCTGCGCCACGCGCGGACCACCGACGAGGACGGCCGCGGCCTCTTCCTCGTCGCGCAGATGTCCCACCGGCGGGGCACCCGGTACACGGCGGACGGCAAGACCGTATGGGCCGAACAGGAACTGACACCGGTGTCCGCGTACGACCTCAGCTCCGCGGCGGATCCGCACGGATGAAGGCGGCGCGGAGGACGGCGGTGCCGAGTCCGGCTCCGGCTCCGACCGGTTGACGCGCGCCGACGGTTCAGTCCTTCTCCCCGCCGGACGGGTCCGTGATCGGGTCGGCGGGCGGACGGGTGGGCGGATTCTTCTGGGCCGCAGTGCCGCCGGAGGCGGTCAGGCTGCCCAGAATGGCCAGCAGTTCAGCGCTTCGGCTGCCGGGTTCGGCGTTGAAGACGACCAGGATCAGGCCCTCGGTGCCGCCGATGGCGAGTTTGTTGGAGTGGAGATCCATGTCGCCGACCTGCGGATGGGAAAGCCGGCTGACGCGGCCCCTCTTCGGCCGCACGTCATGGCGTGCCCACAGCTGCCGGAATCTCTCGCTCCGGACCGACAGCTCTCCGACCAGTTCCACCAGACGCGGATCGCCGGCGTCGGGCCCGACGGCGGTTCGCAGGGCGGCGACTCCCTCCGCTGTCGCCTCCTCCCAGTCCCTGCGCAGGGCACGCTCCGCGGGATCGAGGAAGACGGCCCGCAGAAGATTGGTTCCGGGGGCGTAGTTCGGCGACAGGGCCGCCGCCGGCGCGTTCACCGCCAGTACGTCCAGAAACCTGCTCTGCACATACGCGGGATTGTCCGGCCAGCCGTCGATCAGCTGGCGGATGCTCGTGGGCACCCGCTCCGGTTTCGCGGCCGTCCGCCTCCGGGGCACGGGGCGCGCCAGCCGGTGCAGATGGGCGGTCGCCTCCGCGTCGAGTCGCAGGACGCGCGCCAGTGCGTCGAGGACTTCCGGCGAGGGACGATGATCGCGTCCCTGTTCCAGCCGGAGGTAGTAGTCGGCGCTGATACCGGCCAGCATCGCCACCTCCTCGCGTCGCAGTCCGGGCACACGACGGAGTCCGCCGACCGGCAGTCCCGCGTCCTCCGGCCGAACCAGATCGCGCCGGGCGCGGAGGTACTCGCCGACGCGGTTTCCGCTGCTGTCCATGACGTCAACCGTAGCGACCGGACATGTCCGCTGCCTGGCCCTGTCACCCCCAGGCACGCCCGGGGTGCGGACGGCACCGAAGACGTCCGGGTCCCGTCGTCGGCGGCTTCCGGCCGCACGAACGCGGGCCGGTCCCGGTGTCACGTGCGGCCGGAGCGACCGGGGTGACCCCGGAGTGACCGGAGTGACCGACGTCGCACAGGGATTCTTCTCCGCCGGGGCAACCCGACCGGCCTCCCATCGTGTTGGAGAGGAGTGAGAGACCGAGGCCGACGGCGTACATCAGGCGCCGCCGTCGCGGTCGTGACCGGGTTCGTGCCGGTCGGCACGCTTCTGCCCGATGCGCTGAGCCGCGGCTCGTCCGCCCGTGCGGCTGCCCGTAGGCCGGCAGCCGCTCCGGGTGCCGGCGGACACGCCCCACGCACAACGAAAGGTTCCTGTATGTCTGTCGGTTCTGTCCGCAGAGGGCCACGGCTGGCCGCTGCCCTGCTGGCCTCCGGTCTGCTGCTCACCGGCTGCGGAGGCGCGGCGGCCGGCCAAGGATCCGCGCCGGGCGGGACGACTGCCGACGGGAAGGGCGTCGACGGCACGGCCGGCGCCGGTTCCCCCGGCGGTTCCGTCGGCCGGTCCGCCCCCGAACCGGGGACCGCCGAGTCCCGGACCCCGGAGCCGCGGAGCACCGAGGCGAAGGTGATACCGGGCCTCGGCCCGAAGACCCTCGCCGCCATTCCCCCGGAGACGAACCAGGCCGTCGTGGCGACCGGCGTCGGCAAGGACCGCAACACCGGCACCGTGCGGGTCTACGAACGCGACCCGGTCGCCGGCTGGGTACCCGCCGGCGACGAGTGGCCCTCCCACAACGCCAAGCGCGGCTGGACCGACGACCACGTCCGGGGCGATCTGCGCACGCCGATCGGTGTGTACGGCCTCACCGACGCGGGCGGTCTGCTGCCCGATCCGGGGACGAGACTCCCGTACGACCGGGGTCCGGCCTTCTCGATCTCGGGCACCGGTTTCCAGGGCGACTCGCTCGCCGGGTCCTTCGACTATGTCGTGGCGATCAACTACAACCGTGTGCCGGGCAACACACCGCTGGACTGGACCCGCCCGCTCGGTGCGGACAAGGGCGGCGGCATCTGGCTCCATGTGGACCACGGCGGCCCCACCCAGGGCTGCGTCTCGCTGCCGCGCGGCCGGATGAAGGAGTTGCTGCGCCTGCTGGATCCGAAGAAGAAGCCGGTGGTGGTGATGGGGGACGCGGAGTCGCTCAAGCGCTGAGTGCACCCAGATACGGAGCCCTCCCACGCACGGGGTAGTGAAGGTCTTGCGGAGGGCGGGCTCGGCACACACGTCGTGGGAGGCCCCCAGCCGGATGAACTGCTCGCTTCCGGCGAGGAGTTCACCGACCAGCCCGGTCACCCCGGGATCGTCCGGGTAACGGGCGGCGGTGGCGCGCAGATGCTGGGCCGAGGCGCGGGCGAACTCGTCCGCGTCCGACACCCCGTACAGCCGCGGTGTTTCGACCGCGGCAGGGTGCTTCGGCCGATACTCACCCTGCCCGGGGGAGGGCCAGCGGCCGGACGGGCTGGCCAGTCAGGATCTGGCCGGCACCTATCGAGATGCAGCAGACCGTACCGTGACCCTCAAGGGTGATGGAACGGGGCGCCCTGAGCGCTTGCGGTCGGCCAGGGCCGGTAGTCCGCCGTGGGCGAACCGGCCGCGCCAGGCGCGAACCGTGTCCAGGCGCAGGCCCGTGTCGTGGGCGATGTGTGCGTTGGAGCGCCCCCGTGCCGCGTGCGGGACGATCTGCGCGCGGACCCGCAGCCGGTACTCGGTCTTGTGGACGTAGGCCATCTTCTTCAACCGCTTGCGCTCGGTGGCGGTCGGGACTATCGGGCAGGCCGGGGCAACGGGTATGAGGGGCGGGCCGATCGGGAGAGGTGGATCACGCCACCCCGTCGTCTGCTGCACCCGCCTCGGCGAGCAGGGTTCGCCACGCAACACGGATCGGTGCGCGGATATCCGTCGGGACCGGGCCTGCCGGTCTGCGGTGCTCTGTTCGTCGATGTGCTGGTCGGGGCATTGACCGATGGCGCGTCTGACGTCGCTTCAGGTCGCCGGCGGTGAGGCCCGGACTGCCCGGAAGGTCAGCGCGCGCGGTCGTCGTCCGGCATGGGGGAGGGAGCCTCAGTGGCCCAGGCCAGCAGCATCCGCAGGGCGTCGTGCGATGGGCTGCCCGGCTCGGCGGCATATGTGATCAAGGCCTGATCGGGGTCGTCCGTTGCGCGCAGGGTCTCGTAGGCCAGTTCCAGATCGCCGACCAACGGATGGTGGAATCGCTTGGTTCCCGAGGTCTTGTCCCGCACTGGATGCTCGGCCCACCAGCGACGGAAGTCCTCGCTCTTCATCGACAGTTCGCCGATCAGGCTCGCCAGCCGGGGGTCCTCGGGGTGCCGTCCCGCGTCCATGTGGAGGTAGGCCACGTTCTCGCGGGCGCAGGAGGTCCAGTCGGCATACAGTTCCCGGGACGTCTCGTCGAGGAAGGTGATCCGGGCGATGTTGCGCTCAGCGCGGTCCAGGGGCGCGTAGTCGCCGAAGAGGGCGGCCGCTGCCGTGTTCCAGGCCAGTATGTCCATGCGCCGGCCCATCACCATCGCCGGCATGTCCACCAGGTCGTCCAGCAATCGCTGGAGCATGGGGCGCACGCGTTGCGGCCGGGGCTGGCGCCGGGGAACGTGCCGGGCGGAGGGCTGCGGTCGGGCGAGGCGGTGCAGGTGCCGCGTGGCATCCCCGTCCAACCGCATCGCGCCGGCGAGGGCGTCGAGTACCGCGCCCGAGGGGTTGGGCACGCGGCCCTGTTCCATCCGGGTGTAATAGTCGACGCTCACTCCGGCGAGCTGCGCGATCTCCTCGCGGCGCAGGCCCGCGACCCGGCGCCGGCCTCCGAAGTCCGGCAGGGCAACGTCCTCGGGGTGCAAGAGGGACCGGCGGGAGCGGAGGAATTCACCCAGGTTGATAGCTGTGCTCATACGACGATTGTGGCCGGTCGTGATGGGTGGCTGCCTGGCCCTGCCGGGGCCAGGCAGAAACCACACCCTCCGTTAGGAGGCGGGGACGGCGGTCACCAGGCCCCCGTCGACGGCGATGTCCTGGGAGGTGATGTACGAGGACCGCGGGGAGAGAAGGAAGGCCACGGTCTCGGCGATGTCCTGGGCCTGGCCGAGCCGCCCCAGCGGCACCTGGGAACGGATGGCATCGTGCGAGGCAGGGTCCGGGTTGGCGGCATCGAACATCTCGGTGACGATGTAGCCCGGGCTGATCGAGTTGACCCGGATGCCGCGCCCGGCCAGATCACTGCCCAGCGTACGGGCCAGATTGTGGACGGCGGCCTTGGTGGCCGCGTACACCGGTGCGACGGCCAGGCCCCGGTGCAGAGTCCACGAGGCGTTGATCACGATGGAACCGCCACCCGCTGCGTCGAGCAGCGGCAGAACCTTCTGGACCGTGAAGAACACCCCCTTGAAGTTGACGTCGACGCTGAGGTCGAAGTCCTGCTCAGTGACCTCGCCACTGCGCTGGAACACTCCGACCCCGGCATTGGCGAACACCCCGTCCAGACGCCCGTGGCGTTCACGGATCAGGGCAGCCAAGCGGTTGAGATCGGTGAGGCTGGCTGAGTCGGCCCGGACAGTGAACAGCCGGGCACCCTGGTCGGACGCCTTGTCCAGTTGTTCGGCTGCGCGGTCGAGGCGGGCATCGTCGCGGCCGGTGATGACGATATGGGCGCCGGCTTCCAGGAGCAGACGCGCGGTGGCCAGGCCCATCCCGCTGGTTCCGCCGGTGATCAGGACGACACGGTCGTAGAAGCCGGTCACATCGCTGTTGCTGTCGGTCATGGCCACAGCTTCGCCACCAGCTTTCGGGCCAACCAGGCCCGGATCAACCGGGGTCTCCCAGGCCCCCCTTCTGCAGGCGGCCGAGACAGCCTCCACCCCACCGCCTTGGACGTCCAACGATGCGACACACACCGCCCGGCCCCGGAATCAACCCCCGAAGGACTTCCGGAGCCGACCACTAAGGTGTTGACGCGGTAGACCACGTACCGGGGCAGCGTCCGTGCCGCTCGCGTGGCGGGTTCACCAGCAAGCCGCACCTGAGCGCGGACGGCCGTTGCCGCCCTCTGTCCCTGATCGTCACTCCAGGTCAGCAGACGGACTGCACCCAGTTCCCTGCCGTGGTGGAGAAGATCCGAGTGCCGCGGACCGGTCCGGGCAGACCACGCAGGAATCCCGACAGCCTGGCCGCCGACAAGACATACCGCAACGGCCCCGTCCGCGAGAACCCGCGTCGCCGGGGCATCCGGCACACCATCCCGGAGAAGACCGACAGCCAGGCCGCCCGCC
>NZ_MAUD01000127.1 GCF_001700515.1 Streptomyces lushanensis | reverse complement strand
CGTCCCCCGGGACGGCTTTCGGCGTTTCCGTACCCCGCCGGGCGGCCCCGGGTGAACGCCCGGCCCCGTGTGGCGAACCCTTCCGCGAGCGCTGTGACACCGTGGCGAGATGAAAGGCATCACATCAACCTGAAACGCACATAGTTCATCAAGCAAGCTCGGCGCTCCGACCCGCCTTCAGTGATGTGCATCACTGGATGGCGCTCAACTACATGCTTGACTCTGCATGCATCGCAGGTACGGTTGGTCGCGGCTCGATCACACGGGGGAGTGGTGCGGGGCCGGCCGGGCAGATGGCCGCCGGGCTCCGCGAGTTCTTCGGCGCGACTCACGCGCCGTCACCCCCCTGGGGGCATGACCGCTTTTGCATGGACAAGTGCATGAATGGGGGAACTGTGCCGTTATCCGGCCTTTTTGATGTGCTGGCCGCGCACGCCCGGCGCCGGCCCGATCAGGTGGCCCTGATCCGGGGCGAGCAGCAGGTGACGTACCGTCAGCTGATCGGTCTTGCCGAGGACTTGTCGGAGGCCCTGGACGGTCTGGGTCTTGACCGGCGGCAGCCGCTGTGTGTGCCCGCGTACAAGACGCCCACGACGATCGCTCTGCTCATCGGCGCCTTCCGGGACGGCTACGCGGTCCTGGCGCCCTCGCCCGAACTGGGCTCCTCCGCCCGTGCGGTGCTCGCCGCGCAGGCCCGGTGTTCCCAGGTGCTGACCGTCGACGACCAGGGCCTGCTCCACACCGCCCCGGTCGTGCCGGACGAGCAGGCCGCCCGGGACTTCGACACCGTGGACCCCGCCGTGGCACCACTGCTGCTCACCACCTCCGGCTCCACCGGTACGCCGAAGATCGTGCCCATCCCGGGGGATGCCTTCGGCCGGTTCGCCGACTGGGCGACCGGCCGGTTCCACCTCAGTGAGCACGACACCCTGCTGAGTTACGCACCCCTGAACTTCGACCTCTCCCTGCTCGACGTGTGGACCGCGCTGCGGCTGGGCGCCCGCACCGTTCTTGTCGAACAGGAATCGAGCGCGGACGCACGTCACCTGCAGGACCTGATCACTCGGCACCAGGTCGGCTTCGTCCAGGGTGTGCCCATGCTGCACCGGCTGCTCGCACAGGACGGTGCCGTCCATCCGTCGGTCCGTACGGTGATCACTACCGGAGACGCACTGCCGCAGGCGCTGCTGCGGCAGCTCGGCACAACCTTCCCGGGCGCCGGCTTCCACAACGTCTTCGGATGCACCGAGACCAACGACAGCTTCATCTGTGACGTCGACCCCGCGGGAGCCGGTGAGCGGATCCCCATAGGCCGGCCGCTGCCCGGGGTGCGGGCCCTGCTGCTCGACGGCGCGGGACAGGTCCTCGACGGTCCCGGTACGGGTGAACTCCTCGTGACCACACCGTTCCAGAGCTTCGGGTACCTCCAACGCTCCCGCAACGAGGGGGTGTTCGTTCCCGCCCCCGACGGCGGTGACGAGGTCTTCTACCGCACCGGCGACCTCGTCACCCGGGACGCCGACGGCCTGCACTGGCTGCAGGGGCGTACCGACTTCCAGGTCAAGGTCCGTGGGGTGCGGACCAATGTGCAGGAGGTCGAGAACGTCCTGGCGGCTCACCCCGAGGTCGCCGAGGCCGCCGTCGTGGCGATCCCCGATCGTGAGGCCGGCTACCGGCTGCACGCCCAGGTGACCCGGCGGCCCGGCACCTCGCTCACCTCACTGCGGCTGCGCTCGCACAGCGCCGAGCGCCTGCCCCGCCATGCCATCCCGTCCTCCGTGCACGTGGGTGACGCCCCGCTGCCGCGTACGTCCACCGGAAAGCCCGACCGCAATCTCATCAAGGCAGCACGACAGAAGGGAAATCCCGCATGAGCTCCCTGACGGACGAAATTCGTGGCTATGTCGTCGCAGAGTTCCTCAACGGAGAGGACGCGGCGGACCTGACCGCCGGATTCGACCTCATCGACAACGGTGTCGTCGACAGCCTGGGCGTGGTCCGGATCGTCTCGCACCTCGCCCGGACCTACTCGATCCTGATCGACGACATCCCGATGACCCCGGACAACTTCCGCAGCATCGACGCCATTTCGGCATTCGTCGAGAACGCGACAAAGACCGCCGCCTGAGCCGGCGGCCGGATCTCTGCGGACCGGAAACGCAGATGACCGGAAAAAGCTCCCAGGAATTTCCGAAAGATTTCCCCGCAAGATGTTATCACACACAAGGAGAACGTCATGATCGTCCGTAGCACCAGCGAGCTCGTCCCTGTCGAGTGGGGCAACGGCACCAGCTACCGTCTGCTCACCGAGGCCGACGGCATGGGCTTCACGGTGTGCGAGACCGTGGTCCGCAAGGGCACCATGAGCGCCCTGCAGTACCGACGTCATCTCGAGGCCTGCTACTGCACGGGCGGCTCCGGCGAGGTCGTCACGGCGGCCGGTGAATCCTACAAGATCACAGAGGGCACCATATACGCCCTCAACGAGAACGACGCGCACTACCTGAGAGCCTCCGACTACGAAGACCTGAGACTGATCTCGGTGTTCAGCCCAGCCCTTCGCGGCGACGAGCGGCACACGCTGTCTCCCGACGGCTTCTCCCAGTACTGAGTTTCGCGATCCGGGGCCCGCACCGCCGTCAGCGGCGCGGGCCCCGGCACCGGCCAACGACGTACCGGAAGGAAGCACACGTATGACACCCGCACCGTCCGCACCGCGGACCACCGACACCGAACCGGACCCGTACACCCTCGCCGCCCCCTGGGCGGACGAACTCAACCAGGACGTCGAGGAGTGGGACGCCCGCGCGGAGTTCCCGCGGGAGAAGTGGAAGGTGATCCAGCGCTCAGGACTGCTCGCCCTACCGTTCGAGACGCGGTACGGCGGCCGTGGCGGCAGCCTGACCGACACGATGCGTGCCCTGGAGGGCCTCGGACTCGCCTGCCGCGACGCCGGTCTCAGCTTCTCCGCCTCGACGCAGATCGTCAGTGTCGGCATCCCATTACAGGCGTTCGGCTCGGAGGAGCTCAAGTCCCGCTTCCTGCCCGGGATCGTGACGGGTGATCTGATCACCGCGCACGCCATCACCGAACCGGGCAACGGCTCCGACGCCCTGAACATCTCCACCACCGCCACCCGGGACGGCGACGACTACGTCATCGACGGCGGCAAGATGTTCATCACCAACGCCCCGATCGCCGATCTCTTCCTGCTGTACGTACGCACCGGCAAGCCCGGTCCGTTCGGCCTGAGTGTCTTCCTGGTCGAGCGGGACACCCCCGGCCTCCGGGTCGGCGAGCCCCTCGACAAGATGGGACTGCGCACCTCCCCGCTGAGCGAGGTGACCCTGGAGGGGCTGCGCGTGCCCGCCACCCGGCGCATCGGCCAGGAGGGCGCCGGTTTCCTGGTCCTCGACCATGTGATGAGGCGGGAGATCCTCTTCTCCTTCTCCCTCACACTCGGCGAGATGGAGCACCGTCTGGAGCGGGTGCTCGGATTCGCCAAGTCGCGCCGCCAGTTCGGCGAGCCGATCGGCGCTTTCCAGGGCGTCGCGCACAAGATCGCGGACATGAAGATCGCGGTGGAGACCGCCCGCAAGTGGCTCACCGACACCGGCGCCAAGGTGGAGGCCGGCAAGGACGCCGCGTTCGACGTCGCCGCGACCAAGACCGTGGTCAGCGAGGCCAACAAGCGCACCGCGCTCGACGCCGTCCAGATCTTCGGCGGCCAGGGCTATCTCACCGCCACCGGCATCGAGCGGGACGTCCGCAACGCGGTCGGCGGAACCATCTACTCCGGCACCAGCGAGATCCAGCGCAACCGCATCGCCTCCCTCCTGGGCCTGTGAGCCGGGAACCGATGAAGGAGTCACCATGACCACAGTCACTCCCGACGATCTCCGACGGCTCACCGAGCCCACCGACTTCCTCGACTACGAGAGCGACAGCGTCCAGTCCTTCGTCGACGAGGCGGTCACCGACCGCGGGGCGGACAAGCGCAGGCTGGCGGTCGAGCTCTACTACGCCGTTCGCGACGAGGTCTTCTACGAGGTGTACGGGGCCGACCTGTCCCCGCAGGGACTGCGGGCCAGTCACACCGCCTCCATCCGCAAGGGCTTCTGCCTGCACAAGTCGACGCTCTACGCGGCGGCCTGCCGGGCCGTGGGCATTCCCGCCCGCGTCCACTACGGCGATGTGCGCAACCACCTGGCCTCCGACCGGCTGCGCGGCCACATGGGCGGGGACGTCTTCTTCCACGGCCTCAACGCCGTTCACCTGGACGGCAAGTGGGTCAAGGCCACCCCGGTCTTCAACAAGATCCTGTGCCGGCTGTACGGGATGACGCCGCTGGAGTTCGACGGCACCGCCGACAGCCTGTACCACCCCTTCGACGACAAGGAGCTCCACAGCATGGAGTTCCTGGTCGACCACGGCAGCTTCGACGACGTTCCCTACGAGTTCGTGATGGCGAACATGCGCCGCAAGCATCCCGGCTTCCTCAACACCACCGGCACCGGCACCGTCGACGGTGGCTCGCTGGCCGCCGAGGCGTCCGGGACCCGGCCCGACGACGAGGGGACATCCAGATGAGCACCATCCAGGCCCAGAAGGACGGATGGGAGGCGCGGGCGCGCATCGGCGTGGTCGTACCGCACGCGGACGTCGGCCCGGAGTCGGAGTTCCAGGCGATCGCGCCCGACGACGTGTTCGTGCACGGCTCGCGCGTGTACTTCGGCGCGATGCGGGCCGGCGGCGAGATGGATCCGAAGATTCCGCACGATCCGGTGCGCGCCTTCGTGCAGCCGCCGCACATCGACGACGCGGTCGAGCTGCTGGCCGCCTCCCCGCTCGACGCGATCGCGCTCGGTTTCACCAGCTCCGCCTACATCCTCGGAGCGAGCGGCGAGAAGGAGTTGTTCGCGCGGCTCGCGCAGCACACACGGGGCCTGCCGCTCACCGGCACCACCTCGGCGGCCGTGGCCGGCTTCACCGCACTCGGCACCCGGCGGATCGCCCTGGTCAACCCGCCGTGGTTCGACGACCGGCTCTCCGGGCTCGGCGCCGACTACTTCACCGAACAGGGCTTCGACGTCGTCCACCACGGCCCGTGCGGGCTGCCCAGCAACCAGAAACTGATCACCCCCGAGGCGCTGTCCGAGTGGATCCGCACCACGGTCGCCGGGCACCGGCCCGACGCCGTCCTGGTGGCCGGCAACGGCATCCGCGCGGTGGGCGTCATCAACGCCCTGGAACAGGAATTGGGCTTCGCGGTCCTGACCGCCAACCAGGTCCTGTTCTGGCACGCCCTGCACCTGGCCGGAGCGGCCGAAACGGCCCGCGCGATCACCGGATACGGCCGGCTGTACAGCACCGAGCCGCCGTACGGCGGGGCTTGAGTCTGCCGGCGGCCGACGGGCGCGTGATCCCGTCGTCACCGAGCACGTGACCCTGTCCGTCACCGACGAGGGGGACCGCCCGCCGGTTCCCCTCGTGTGCCGGTGCGACGACGGCACCACCGTCCACGGCGCGGTCCTGTACCGGGGGTGTGCCCCCGTACCGGGGGTGCGCCGCGCCCGGCCGAGCACGTCCCCGGCTTCCGCCGCAGTGCCCAGGAGGCCCCCACGTGCGGCGCGGACGCGCCCTCCCACCACCGAGAGGCACGTTTGTGAACCGACTCCCCTCCCTACAGGCATACTTCGCCCCCCTCATCGGCACACCCCGGCCGATCCCGGGTCGGCACGTCCTCGGCACGGTCGCGTTCGGCGAGCGCCTCGGCCTCGCCTTCGACCCGCACGGACATCCCGAACTCGCCGTCCCCATGTCCTCGACGGGCTTCGACGCCTTCCGCGAGGTGTGGACCACCACGGCCGAGCCGGTCACCGGCAGCCGGGACGGCCTGGTTTTCGCGGACGACGGCGAACACCTCTTCGTCGCCGGCACCATCGCCCCGCGCCCCGTGTACGCGCCCACGGTGCGGGCCACCTATGAGACGGCGTTCTCACTCGTCGCGGAGCGCGGCTGTTCCCATGTCTTCCGCATGTGGAACTTCGTCGGCGACATCCTCGGCACCAACTCCGAAGGTCTTGAGGTCTACCAGGACTTCGTGTCCGGCCGCGCCGAGGCGTTCGCCTCCTACTACGGCGACGGCATCGGTCACATGCCGGCCGCGACCGGCATCGGCACCCGGGGCGAGGGCATCTCCTTCGTGCTGCTCGCTGCCCGCACCGCGAGCCCCCGGCACCTGGAGAACCAGCGCCAGACCCCCGCCTACAACTATCCCGAGCGGTACGGCCCGAAGCCGCCGAGCTTCGCCCGTGCCACCCTGGTGGAGCCCGGCGGCACGCTCTACGTCTCCGGGACCGCCAGCATCCTCGGCCACGAGACCGTCCACCGCGGTGACGTCGCCGCCCAGACCCATGTGGTCCTCGACAACATCGCCGAGCTGATCGGCGGACCCAGCCTGGCCGTCGCGGGCCTGGACGGCGGCCACGAACTCAAGGACCTCCGCCTGGCCAAGGTGTACGTCCGCCACGAGCGGGACCTGCCGGTGGTGCGCGCCGTGTGCGGCGAAGCGCTGGGCCCGGAGGCGGAGACCAAGTACCTGAATGTGGCCGTGTGCCGGGACGACCTGCTCGTCGAGATCGAAGGGCTCGTCCCCGGCCCGGCGCGGGCCCGATGAGCGAGCCCTCGCCGCTCTCCCCGCCCGAGGACCGGTGGTGCGCCGGGGCAGGACCGACACCGTCCTCGCCTGAGCCGCCCCGCAGACACGAACTCACGGAGGCACCCCATGCCCCAGTCACCCGCAGACCTGCGCGTCGGTGTCGTCCTGCCCGGCCGCGAATCCGTTGTCGAACGCGGCGACTACCCCCGCCACCTCGGGCAACTCGCGCAGAGGGCGGAGGAGCTGGGCTACGACTCGATCTGGGCCGGTGAGTCCCCGCTGGCCCGCTCCCGGATGAACCCGCTGCTCGCACTGACCGCCGCGGCCACCACCACCGAGCGGGTCCAGCTCGGCACCGCCGTACTGCTGCCGCTGCGCCCGCCGGTGCACCTCGCCCATGAACTCGCCTGCCTGGACCGGATCTCCGGCGGACGCCTGATCGCCGGCCTCGGGTCCGGTTTCAACTCTCCCGCCGCCGAGGCGGAGTTCAAGGCGTACGGCATCCCGTTCGGGCAACGGCTGGGCCGGATGCGGGAGACCATGGAGATCTGCCGGGCGCTGTGGCGCGCCGAAGGGGAGCCGGTGTCGTACGAGGGCCCCTACCACCGGCTCGACGACGTGACCCTGCTGCCGGTACCCGAGCAGCCGTCCGGTCCGCCGATGTGGATCGCGCACTCCGGCGAGAAGATGCTCGCCCGCACGGGCCGCGAGTACGAGGGCTGGATGCCGACCAGCACCACCTCGGAGGCGTACGCCAAGGGCTGGCTGCGGGTGCGGGAGGCCCGCGAGGCCGCAGGCCGCCCCGAGTCCGACGTCACCGCCGCCGTCTATCTGTCGGTCGCCGTCGACGACAGCGCCGAGAAGGCCGAGGAGACCCTGCGGGCCTACTTCCGCGCCTACTACCGCCTCGACCTGCCCACCATGCGCACCACCCAGGGCATCTTCGGCGGCACCGCGGAGCAGACCGCCGAGTGGCTCGCCGGCTATGTCGCGGCCGGCGCCCGCCACCTGGTACTGCGGCTGCCCACCGCCGACCTGCACGAGCCGAGCCACCGGGCGGCCCTGGAGCGGACGGCCGACGAACTGCTGCCACTGCTGCGCGGCTTCGCGTAAGTGGTCCGGGGCGGCGGCCGGAAGGACGTGCCCGCGGGGAGGGAGCGACCGCGGCGGGCGGCCCGGTCCGGCCGGGCCGCCCGGTCGATCGGTATTCATATTCTCGGACATGTTGGGTCCCGTCCGTGAGGCAGGAGCCGACTTGGTTCGACCTCCCTTCTCGGCTTGTGCGGAGCCGAATTGAAAGCCGTCCCGGAGCGGTTGGAAGGGCCTTCGACGCCGAGTCGGACGCGGCCGGTTCTGGCCAGTCGCATATTCGGGATCTGGACCGGGCCGGAGGCCGCGATTACGCTGTGGACCTCGAAACGTGGTGGCTGACGTCACCACAACTATCCATTGGTCACTCCTCACCCGATGGCCGCTGACGTTGCCTCACCAGGTATGTTCCGCGCTCCGCCGACCTGCGGAAGCATCCGCGACGGTGGAAGGGACCGCCGCGGTTTCCGCTTGCTCGTCCGGAACGATTCCACCTCTGAGTGAATTCCCCATTCCGAGGCAACGGTCACATCAGTATCTCCTGCACGGTGTCAGTAGTTGTGGAATTTGCTGTAACGGGATGCGGGGTCCTGCCGTGCTGATCGGCGGGATTCCATGCGTCGCGCTCTGCTCGGGCGGTTGATTTCGCACGTGTCGCACATTGCCAACAGGGGGGTTTCCGGTATGAGTTCGAGCTCTGATTTCTTCACGCAGGCCACCAATTTCGGCAGTGCGGTGTCCGGTGGAGTCGATCCCCGTACCGGTCTGTTCACCGTCCGGATCGCGTTGGGTGATCTGGTCGGCAACGGCAACCTCGGCCCGTCACTGCCGCTGGAGATGAGCTACTCGCCGCTCTCCGGAGCCGACGCGGGATTCGGGCAGGGCGTCTCGCTGGGGCTGACCGCCTTTGACACCGACGATCAGGTACTGGCCCTGTCCACGGGCGCGCGCTACAAGGTCCAGGAGACCGGCGACGAGGTGATCCTCAAGCAGAACAAGCTGGATACGGTCCACGTCGCGAAGGACGAGGACCAGGACGTGTACCGGATCACGCACAAGTCCGGTGACGTGGAGATCCTGACCGGGCCGGGGAACGCGTTCGCCCTCAAGGTGCCGACCGCTCTGCTGACGCCGGCCGGTCGCCGCCTGACGCTGACGTGGGATTTCACCGGTCCGCAGCCGCGCCTGACGCAGGTCGACGACGAGAGCGACACGCTGCTGACCGTGGTCCACGGTGACTCCAAGGCCACCTTGAGTGTCCTGCCCGGCCAGGCCGAGGGCTATGACGTCGAACTGTGGTTCCAGAACGGGCTGCTGGGAAGTGTGCGCCACTTCGGGCTCGGGCAGGACGGACCGCTGGTGTGGAGCTTCACCTACGACTCACAGGGGCAGCAGGGGGAGTGGGGTCCCTGGATCACCGGTGTGGCCGTGCCGGGCGGGATGTCCGAGACGGTCACCTACCGCAACGACGGGCAGGGCCACCAGTTCCCGGACTCCGCCGGCCTTCCGCCACTGCCCTATGTGCACCGGTTCGTCCGTACGCCGGGCGGCGGGCAGCCACCGATCGAGGTCACCTACGACTACACGGACAACAACTTCCTGGGCGGCAATTCCGGCGTGAGCTGGGATCCCGACCGGGACAACCTCTACGACGACACCCTGAGCAGCTACACCTACGGCTCGACGGAGTCCCGCGTCTGCGGGGACCGGACCACGACGATCACCCGGGTGTACGACCAGTACCACCTGCAGACGAGGGAGACAGCACAGCAGAACGGCTCCTCCCGGTCACTTGAGATCGACTACTACGCGGTGGTCGGGCAGACCTTCGCCGAGCAGCCGGCGCAGTTCCAGCTCCCGAAGACCCGTACGGTCACCTGGACCGACGCGCAGGGGCGGTCCCGCAGCGAGGTCACGGAGACCAGCTTCGACTCGGCGGGCAACCCGCAGAGCCGGACGGGCCCCGACGGTATCCGGACCGACTGGGAGTACTACCCCGCGGACGGAAGCGGTGGCGACTGCCCGCCCGACCCCAACGGGTTCACCCGCCTGCTCGCCGCCGTCACCCGCACACCCCCCGGCACCGACTTCGACGCCCCCGCCCACCGGACCTCCTACCGCTACGCCGCGTACACGGACCTGCCCGATCCCCGGGTGAGCACCGCCGTGCTGAAGTCCGAGGAGTCCCATCACGGCGACGACCTGCTCCTCGCCCGGAAGACGTTCGCCTACAGCACCTCGGGCGCGGAGTCCGGGCGGATCACCGGCCTGGTCGAGACGGCGTACCCGGACGGCGACGGCGGCGCGTCGTACACCGCGACGCACTCCTTCGCCTTCTCGGCGCGGCAGGACGCGCTGGTCCAGAGCCACACGTTCACGAGCCACGACGACTTGACGGTGACACGGTCGCAGACCCGCTCGCGGTTCACCGGTCGCCTGCGGTCGGCCACCGACCCGCAGGGCAACGTCACGACCGTGACCCATGACGGCCTGGGCCGTGTGCTGACCCGTACCGTGAACCCCGGCACGCTCCACGAGGCGGAGGAGAGCTACGCGTACATCACGGATGGTGAGGCCCCGTTCGTCGTCACGTTCACCGACGCGCTGGGCAACCAGCTCCGCGAGAGCCTCGACGGCGCGGGCCGGCCGGTCCGGTGGGAGCGCAAGGACATCGACGGCGACGGCGCCTGGTACACCGTCCGGACACTCGGTTACGACGAGCAGGGCCGCACATCGTCGGTCTCGGAGCTGGACCATGTGCGCGACGGCGGCCAGGTCGAGCTGACCCGGACCCTCTCCTACGACGACTGGGGCCGGCTGTCGACCACCACCTTCAACGACGGCGCGGTCGAGCTCACCCGTACCGATCCGGTCCGGCTCACCACCACGAGCCAGCAGCTCGGTGGCGGCGCTCCGGCCACGGGCACCGTGGTGACGACGTACAACTCCTGGGGCGAGGCGGTGAGCGCGGAGCGCTTCGACCTGACCGGGGCGTCCGCGGGCCGTCAGACGTGGGAGTGCGACGGCTGGGGCAGGCAGCGCCGCGAGACCGACGCCGCCGGGAACACCACGCGGTACGACTACGACGCGCGCGGGCGCCTCGTGACCACCACACTGCCCGACGGAACCCAGGTCTCCCGCGACTACGCGCCCTCCTCGCCGGACGCGCTGGTCACCGGGATCGCGGTGAACGGAGCCTCGTACGGCACACAGACCTTCGACGGCCTGGGCAGGCTCACCACCAGCAACTCCGGCGGACGCAGCTGGGACTACGACTACACCCGGGCCGCCGACCCTCTTCCCTCCTCGGTCATCACACCTGACCTGCTCAACTCGCATCAGTTCGTCCCCGAGCTCGACAACGCGCTGTCCCAGGTCCAGGCGGGCTCTCTCACACAGGTGTTCACACGCGACCCGGTGTCCGGCTCGCTGACGAACGCCCGGTCCGGCGATGCGACGACAGTGTGCGACTACTACCCCTCGGGCCGCCCCCGCACCGAGACCACCAAGCTCTCCGGCCAGCCCGACCGCACCACGAGCTGGAGCTACACGGTCGGCGGCCTCCAGCAGAGCTGCACCGGGGTGGACGGCACCACCCAGCAGATCACCCGGGACACCTACGGCCGCGTCTCGGCCGTCGCGGACCCCGCGGTTCAGGTGTCACTGACCTACGACACCATCGGCCGACCGGCCACGTGGGTGGCCAAGGACACACAGTCGGGACAGACGCTCACCACGTCGCTCACCCGGGACGACTTCGGCCGCGAGGTGGAACGCACCGTCACCGACAGCCAGGGGGTGTCGTGGACGCTCACACAGACCTGGCAACCGGACGACCTCCTCGGCGGCAGGACGTTCTCGCGCGGCGGGACGACGTTGCGGGAGGAGTCCTTCACCTACACCAGCCGCAATCAGCTCGCCACCTACGACTGCGCGGGGCAGGCGCCCCCGCTGGACGAGCGCGGGAACGCGGTCACCCGGCAGACGTTCGGCTACGACGCCTACGGCAATGTCACACGCTGCCGGTCCGAGTTCTCCGACGGTTCCGACACGGCGACGTACCTGTTCGAGAACGCGTCGGATCCGTGCCAACTGACCGGCATCACCCACACCCACCCCTCGTTTCCCTCCCGGATCGACCTGGGCTACGACGAGGCCGGGCGGCTGACCACGGACGACGCCGGACGCACACTCACCTACGACGCCCTGGGACGCCTGCAGTCGGTGGGCTCGGCGAGCCGGTACGGATACGACCCGCTGAACCGGCTGCTGACCCAGACCACCGACGGCAGCACCAGTGTCCTCTACTACCAGTGGGAGTCACTCGCCTCGGTGATCGAGGGCGACCGGTCCACCCGTCTCCTCCAGCTCGAACAGGCGTATGTGGCCCAGCGCCGTGAGGGAGCCCAGGCCGAAACGCTCCTGCTGGGGTCGGACGGCAAGGGCACCGTGCTCGTGACGGGCGCCGGCCAACAGCGGGAGGAGTACTCCCGCACTCCGTACGGCGACCGCCCGGCGGGTGTCACGAGCAGCGTCCTGGGCTTCGACGGTGAACGGACCGATCCGGCCCTCGGGTGGTACCACCTCGGCAACGGCTACCGCCCTTACCACCCAGGCATGATGCGGTTCACCGCGCCCGATGAGCTGAGCCCCTTCGGCGCGGGCGGGATCAACCCCTACGCGTACTGCCTGGGCGACCCGGTCAACCGTGTCGACCCCTCGGGGCATCTGAGCTGGATGGCCTGGCTGGGCATCGGCCTGGGCATCGCGGGCCTGGCCCTGGCGGTCGTGACCGCCGGCGCGTCGATCGCGGCAGCCGGCGGGGTCATGGCAGCGGTGAGCGCCGCCGAGACCACGACACTGGTCGTCGGCGCCGTCGGTGTCGTCTCCGACGTGACCGCCATTGCCAGTGGCGCGCTGGAAGAAGCGTCTCCCAAGGCCTCGTCCGTCCTCGGATGGGTCTCCCTCGGCACCGGCCTCGCCGGCCTCGCCGAAGCGGGCGTGACCGCCGCCCGGTGGACGAGCCGGATCTCGGAGCTCGCCGAGGACGCGGAGGACGCCGGACGTGTCGAGACGGGGACGACGCGGGGAGCCGGCCACAGCAAGCCGAAGCAGAAGGCGATCACGGAGAAACAGTGGAAGGAACGCAGAAATTTCAAGGCCGTGAAAAACCGTCACCGCCAGGAAGTGTACGTCACTCAATACGAGGCGGTGGGCCGCCAACTTCCCGAGGTCATCAGAAGTGCGCAGGTGCGTGCCCCCAAGGTCGCCATCCTGTCCGGCACGCACGGCGCCGAGGACGGCCTCCGCACCTTTGCCCACCGGGATTCGGAATTCTATGAGGCGGATCTGAGGTTCCAGCGCCTGGAAAAAGGTTCGAGCGTCAAGGTGTACGACACGCCGAACCTGCCCGAAGGCAAACTGGAACGGATTCTCAACCGAAAGGACACCGCGGTCATCGCAGCGTTCTGCTACAGCCGGAACGACAATCGTCTGCGAGAAATACTCAAACTGAAACCCACGGTCTCGTACGTCACTCCATGAGGAGTGACGGCCCGTCACCCGCAGGAACGGTGAATTCTTGACAGAGGCGGCCGGGGCTGCTCGCCGCGGCCTCACACTCGCCGCACCATCTCACACGAACAGGAGAGGCAGAACATGTCGACGTGGACGAGCGTGTCGAAGCTCTCGGTGATACTCACGAGCGGCTACCAGAACTGCAACATCTACGCGAACGGGCGGAACACGATCGGCGTGACCATCAATGTCGAGCCGACCGACGAAAAGGGAAATCCCGTCCAGGTCGACCCTCAGCACCTGGTCGCCAATCTGTGGCTCATCGACTACGTCGACGAGTCGACACTCAACTGGAAGGGCGGCTCGGGCTGGGCCTACACGGACACCGCGAACAAGTTCAACGCGACACCCGGCGGGTTCAGCGAGAGCGCCGAAGCCGCGGCCAACGAGGACAGGACCCAACAGGTCACGTTCTATGTGTACTGCTCGCCCGGGATGAATGTGAAGTCGATCGGCGTCCGGGTCAGGACCGACTCCGGAGCCACCATCAAAAGCTCTCTGAACGGAACCTACCACAGCAAAATCACCCTCAATCCGCAGACGGCCGTGACCTATATGAAGGGAGACATCAGCTGGGACTACTCGCACACGTCAACCAAATACGGAGGCAACACGAAGTATGTGACCACGGACGCCTGGAACTACTATCTGGCCCTGAAAGTGGTGGACAACTACTTCGTCACCTTCTCGGTGAGTTCCTACTTCAGTGAGGACGGTTACGACGGGTTCTTCGCGTGCAACATCACTCCCGACAGCCGCCACAAGAATTTCTACGGCGGCTATGTCTGGTATCAGGAGCCGCACGACTCCGCGTACTACTCCTCGCAGGACGGGTACAGTTCGGGAGAGATCGTCAATTTCCCTGTCGGGAACAAGTGGTGGGACTACGCGGAGATCTACGACAGGAAATATCCCGAGCGGTACCTGTGCTTCACATGGGTGCACTCCACCACCGGCGGCGACGGCTGGCACATCCCGAACGGGCCGCTGGACACATGGAAGGAGTGGTTCCGTCCGATGATCGTCGCGTACGACATGTACGGCAACACGGGAACGTTCTGGGTGGACGGGTCGGACATCACCAGCGCGCTCAACATCTACGACCACCGACTGTAGATGCCGGCGGACCACCAACTTCAGGTGTCGGCGCCCGGCGGCACAGGCACGCGCCGAACCGGACTCGGCCACGCCGGCCGCCGGTGGGCCTCGCTCACCGGAGGGTGTCGAGCAGCAGGCTCGCGGCCACCGCCGCTCCGTCGGTGCGGATCTTGGCACCCAGAGCCCTTGCCCGCGCCCGGGTCCCGGGTGCCAGGGCCGTCCTGAACGCGAGACTCAGGGACTCGGCGGTCGGGCTCGGACCATCAGGTGCCGCGCCGATACCCAGGTCTGCCACCCGGCCGGCCCAGTACGGGTTGTCCGCCAGCCGGAGAGCCACCACCACTTGCGGCACGCCCGCCCTGGCGGCCGTCACCGTCGTACCAGCGCCGCCGTGGTGCACCACGGCGGCGACCCTGCCGAACAGACGCTGTTGGTTGACCTCGCCGACGGCGAAGCAGTCGTCCCGGTCGTCGATCAGGTCCAGGTCCGCCCAGCCGCGGGAGACGAGTGCACGGTGACCCTGTGCGCGGATCGCCTCGATGGCCCTGCGGGCGATGTCCGGCGACGGGCGCATGCTGCCGAAGCCCACGTAGACCGGCGGTGCGCCCGCCTCCAGGAACGTCACCAGCTCGGCGGGGAGCGGGCGTTCGTCGGGCAGGGTCCACGCACCCGTCTGTGTCACGTCGAGGCCCGGGGTCTCCCGCCACGGTCCCAGGACCGGATCGGCCGCCAGCCACGGCCGGCCGGTGAAGACATGGTCGCGGACGTCGTCCACCGGTTTCAGACCGATCGATGCCCGGTGGCCGTCGAGCCTCTCGCGGAATTGCGCGTTCACCAGGTGGGCGTCCCGCTCCCACAGCGTCCGGTTGTCGTCCGCCTCCGGCTCCGGCCAGCCCGGCCGCGGCGGCGGCGCGTGGTGAGGCGACGGAAGATTGACCGCCGAATAGCTCGCGTACACGTAGCGGATGCCCGCGGCCTCGGCCACGGACCGCGCGGCAATCTGCGCCAGGCCGGCCGCCACCAGCGCGTCACATCCCTCGGCCGCCGCAGGGAAGACATCGAATTGCGCGTCGACCATCTCGGTCCGGTACCGGGACAGATCCGCCGCCGACGGCAGAGTCGTCCCGCGCGTCAACGCCCGTACCGGTGGCCCGACCGGGACCAGTTCCATCCCGAGACCTGCCAGCCGCTGGGCGAACTCCTCGTCAGGCGGGGCGCACATCCGCACCTCCACGCCGCGCTCCCGCAGCCGCACCGCGAGTGCCACCAGCGGTTCGACATCGCCACGCGTCCCGTATGTGGACAACAGCACCCGCACTCCGCGTCCTCTTTCGCTCTGTCTTCCCCTGCGTTTCGGCCCGTGCCCGCCCAGACTTCGAGCGGTCCTCGTCGACGGCGACGCGTAGGCCGTCGCGCGTGTGCGGCAGCAGTGTACGTCGCGTGGTACCGAACGCGGCGGTGCTCCCCGAACACCCAGGTGCCCGGGCTCGTGCACGCCTTGCCCTCGTCCGGACGGACGCACAAGTGAGTGCCGAAGGAGCGGAGTTGGAACCGGTCGACACTGGACAGGCCACGCGGGCACAGTCGCCTCGCCCTCTCGCGCGGAGCCGTCCTCGATGACTACGGTGAGCCCCGACGCGGCTTCCGGACCGACGGTGCGGCGTCGGCCGGGGGCCGCCCGTACCCGGCGAGGCGCGCAAGGTTCCCCGATCCTCCACACAACTGAGAGCGCTCAATGCCTGGTTCGTCCGTGTCCGTCCCCGATGTTTCGATCATCCTTCCCTGTGCCGGATTCGGAACGCGCTTCGGAGCGCCCTACTCGAAGGAACTGCACTGCCTGGCTCCCGGGGTCACTGTGCTGGACCGCAGCCTGGAGTCCGTTGTCGAAGTGGTGAAAAGCGGACTCCATGTACGCCTGGTCGTCGTGTTCGGCACGCACAAGCTGGACACGGTGAGTTATCTCGCGCGCTACGCCGAGACCTTTCACATGGTCTTCGTCTACCAGGACGAGTCGTTCGAACCGGGGCTCGACGGGGCGATCCGGTCCGCCCTGCCGATGACGCGGGGCCCGGTGGCCCTTGTCCTGCCCGACATCGTTGTCACCGGCGCGGGCAGCGCGGGCAGTCTTCTGGCCGCACTGCGGCACACAGGCGTGACGGGGTGGAGCGTGGTGGCCGCCGAAGAGCACGACCCCGGTACCTTGCGGCAGATGGGCGCGCTGGCCGTGGCCGAGGAAGGCGGCGTCGTGAGAGTCGGCGCGGCCACCGAGAAGCCGGCGGATCCCTCGGGCTTCAATGCCTTCTGGGGCATGGTGGCAGTCGCCGAGAAGGAGGCGCACCGGTTGCCCGACGTGGTGAGCAAGGGGGCGGACAGCCCGCTGGCCGGTGCGGTCGCCCTCATGGTGGAGCGAATCGTCAACTACAACACCGCCACGGGCTGACCCGGGGCGCCGACGAACGCGCCGCGATTCCCGCCCGGCCCGTGTGCTGTCCGGACATCAACGGTGACCTGGAAGAACATGGCCTTCCGGTGTTGTTCGTGCGGGGACGCGGCGGTCCGGCGGATCGTGGTGGACATGGCTCCGGACGAGGAAGTCCTGGAGCTCGCGGTGGCGGAACTGGTAGGCGATCCCGGCGGTGCGCGTCAGACCCGCGTCGCAGCACCAGTCGAGGAAACGGCCCAGGCGCCAGGGCAGTGGCCGGGCGGACCACCATCGGCGGGTGCAGAGCAGGAAGGCCAGATAGCGGACACCCGCGGCGCCCAGGGCTGGACCGGCGCCGGTCCTGAACAGGAGCCCGAACGCACGCCATGGCCTGAACAGCGAGTCGAGCGCGCCCCGGTAACCGCATCTGAACAGGCGGTTGTAGAGGAGTGCGAGCGCACGCCCGCCGCCCAGACCGAACAGAAGCATGAAGACGAGTACGGCCCCGAGCGCGAGCACGGGGTCCAGGGCGAACCAATAGAAGGGGACGAACCCGAGCCCGACCACGAGACCGGTCGCGAACCCGGTCACGAGGTCGTCCCGCACCACGCCGCGCGGCGACGCGTTTCCGCGTGACCCGCGCACTTCGGGTGCGTCCGAGAGCACACCAGCCAGCCCGGCTCCGACCATCGCTCCGCCGGCGAGCCCGAGCACCGATCCGTACGCGAGCCCGATCGCCGGCCCGACGACATCCCCCAGGTCGGCCACGACCACGAGCCCTCCCCAGAAGAGCCCGCCCACGAGCCCGTTCACGAGCTGGTGTCTTCCCGCGGGGGTCCCGGCAGTTGCCCGTTCCAGCCGGGACGGTACGGGCCAGGGAGGGATTCCTACGAGCAGACCGGCCAGCACCATGAATGTCACGTTCCTCGCGTACACGCCCAGGTCGTCGAGCAGGACGGCGGGCAGGTCGGCGATGGCCCACACCGTGATGGTCAGCAGGACGTGGACGGTCCGGGCGCGGCGGCCGGCGAGCGGCCACAGTTCATGGAGTACGAGGTCGGTGCCTGACAGACGCCGTCCGGCCACTTCGCGGGCGCTGACGGTGTTGGCGTGCAGATGGCGGGCGAGGACCGTCAGCCAGGTACGTACCTGCGGCTGGGTGTAGGGCGCTGTCGTGCCGCCTGCCGAGGAAGCGGCGAGGATGAACAGATTGAGCAGGTGATCTCGGATCTGCTCGGGGGTCCGCAGGGCGGGCCCGAGAAGATCCACGGGATCACGGACCCAGCCGCGGTCGAGGTGACGTTCGTCGTAGACGGCCAGGGCCACGGTCAGCCGCCACGGTGTGGACAGGCCCTCGGCCAGTGGACCGGAGGGGGCGGCGCGGAGTGCGTCCAGGACGGGTTCCCAGCGGGCCGGCTTGCGGGCGCGGGCGGTGACGAACTCCTCGGCCGCGGCCGGGCCGACGGGGGCGATGTCGACACGGGAGGCGTCCTCCGCCCACAGATCCGCCTCTTCGAGAGCGACGTAGGGGGCGCTGCGGCAGGTGAGGACGAGGCGGCCCTTGACGGTGCCGTGGAGGTAGCTGTTCATGGCCTCCAGAGCGGCTGCGGCGCGGGAGCCGTGCCCGGGAGTCCCACTGGCGTCCATCTCGTCGAGCCCGTCGAGCACGGGGAGGATCAGCCGGGCGGTGACAAGGGCGGACGCCGCCGCGGGGCGCAGCCGGTAGGTACGGGTGAGATGGTCGGCGAGCCAGACGTCGAGTTTGTCCCGGCCGGGGTCGAAGGTGGACAGCGCCAGTCGTACGGGAACGGGACCGCCCGGCCCGCGGTCGGCGAGAAGAAGCAGCATGAGGTGAAGGGCGAGTACGGTTTTGCCGGCTCCGGGTGCGCCGGTGATGACGAGGCGGCCGGACCTTAGAGCCTGGTAGTAGGTGGCGACGTCCTCCAATGTGCCGTGGGGTGCCGCGCCGGTGGCGTGACGGGCGGGGGAGGGCAGGAAGGTGAACTCGACGTTGATGGTGCGGTCGCTGTCCCCGAGGAGTCTCCGGCGGGCCTCCTCCTCGCGTTCCCTGATGCCGTCGGCCAGGCGGTCGGCGAGTCCGGCGGTGTCGGTGTCCTGCCATGCCTGGGGGAGCCTCGCCTGATGCAGGCCCACGACCGACAGGACCAGTCCGACCAGCCCGACCGCCAGCCCGCCCGGGTCCACCTGCCCGGTTCCCGCCCGAACAGCTGTGGTG
>NZ_MAUD01000126.1 GCF_001700515.1 Streptomyces lushanensis | reverse complement strand
GGCGGCAGTGGCATAGAGCGCCCGGAGGCGAACCGAGCCCTCAAAAAAGAGGTGCGTGAGCCGAAGGGGCGCGCCGCTGTCGAAAGGGAGAGCGCGCGGAGGCCCCGAGGTACGAGGGGTCGAGCACGGTCGACTGTCGGCATCGACATGAAGCGCCCCGGAGGCGAACCGAGCCCTCAAAACTACAGCTTGCCGCGGCGTCCTCGGAGGTGTTCCGCCACCGGGCCCAGGGACGCCCGTAGTTCCGTCAGTGCCTCCGGGGGCAGCAGGTCGATGAAGTGCTTCCGCACGGACGCGACATGGTGCGGCGCGACCTTCTGCATCGTCTCCATGCCGTGGTCGGTCAGTACGGCGTAGAGCCCCCGCCGGTCCGACTCGCAGTGTTCCCTGCGGACCAGCTCCGCCGCTTCCATCCGCGTGATCTGGTGGGAGAGCCGGCTCTTGGACTGGAGCGTGGTCGCCGCGAGATCACTCATCCGCATGCGACGCTCCGCCGACTCCGAGAGATTCACCAGGATCTCGTAGTCGTTCAAGGTCAGTCCGAACGGCTGCAGGTCCTTCTCCAACTGGTGCGTCAGCAGCTTGTTGACATCGAGGTGGGTGCGCCAGGCGCACTGCTCCGCGTCGGTCAGCCAGCGGGTGGCGGTCTCGGTCTCCATGGGGGGATTCTACCTAAGAAGTTGAATTCTGTACAAAGTCTCCGCGTGGTGACGCCGCCGCACCCGCGCCCGGCGTCACACTCCGCAGCCTATCGCTCACAGGCCGAAGCGACGCTGGAGGTCCCCGAGCTGCCCCGGCAGCCTGGGCGCCGCACCCTGACCCGCGTGGCCGGACCCCGGTACGCCCGCGCCGCCGCCCGGTACCCCGGGCTCGTGCGGCACCGCGCCGGTCGCCTGCTCGGCCATCAGCATCTCGGTCGACTGGAGCAGCACCGTACCCGCTCCGACGAACTCGAACTGGTGCTCCTCACCCGAGGTTCCCCCGAGCCCTGTCAGCGAGCGCAGCCCGCCCAGCACTCCGGTCATATAGCCGTGGTCGTAGTGGTGGCACGGCGAAGGGCAGTCGGCCCAGCCCACCAGCGCCTGCGGATCCACCCTGATGGGCGGCTCCATGAAGACGACGGGACCGTTCGACGCCGCCACGAACTTGCCCGTGCCGATCAGGGTCAGGAAGCCCGGCACGATCGACTGCTTGAGCGCCAGCGTGGGCTGGTACGCCAGCAGATTCCCGGAGCGGATGGTGAGATTGCCGTCCTCCAGGTCGTACGAGTTGACGTCGAAGGCCCGGTCCGCGAGCAGCATCTTGCCGCTGCCCTGGGCCACCACCCAGTCACTGGCGTGCAGCGGCGAGTGGAAGCTCGTACGCAGCAGCCGCTCGAAGCGGCCGTGGCCGATCCCGTTGAACTCGATGCGCCCGTAGTAGGCGATCATCTTGCCCTTCTGGAGGAACCACTCGCCTCCCTTCAGCTCCACACAGAAGGTGTACGCGTTGACGTTGTCGTCGCTCGGCAGCGTCATCGGGTCGAAGATCACGGGCGCGCTCACAGCTTCTCCTCCGACGCCTGGACGTACACCGCACCACTGCCGCTGAGTTCGAGCTGGAAGGCCTCGCCCGAGCCGCGCCCCACCATGTCGCGCCAGCCGAGCGCGGTGGAGAGCTTGTTCCGTACGTCGCCGTGGTGCGCGACATAGGCCTGCGGATCCACATGGACATCCCTGCCCGGGCCGATGGGCACCTCGATCACCCCGCCGTGTGCCATCACGGCGACCGCGCCATGGCCCTTGAGCGTGGTCGTGAACAGGCCCTGGCCGGTCACCTGGCCGCGCACCATGCCCATGACCCCGCCCTGCGAGCCCATGAACATCGTGCCCTGCTGGAGCGTCCCGTCGAAGGCGAGCAGCCGGTCCGCCTCGACGTACAGGGTGTCGCCGGCGAGCCCGATGACCTGGATGTGATGGCCGCCGTGGCCGAACAGCACCGTGCCGTTGCCCTCGACCGTCATCAGCGGTGTCGCCTCGTTGGCCACCCGCCGGCCGATCATCGACATCAGACCGCCCTGGCCGCCCTGCATGTTCGGCGTGAAGCTGACCTCGCCCCGGTACGCCAGCATGGCGCCGCGCTGGCTGAACATCTTCTGGCCGGGGACCACCACGGCCTCGACCATCTTCGAGTTGATCTCACGGAACGGCATCAGACGTCACCCCCGATCGTGTTGCGCTCGCTCGGCTGCACGTACACGAGCCCGTCGCCCTCGAAGCGGATCTGGAAGGCCTCGCCGCCGCCCTCGCCGATCAGCGTGCGGAAGGTCACCCCGGCCTGGAAGTGCTGCTGGAGATTGCCCTGGTGCGCGATGTAGGCGCCGGGGTCGACCGAGAGCGGGTACTGGGGCGTCACCCGCAGGATCACCGCCGGGCCGTCCGACATGATCGCGGCCTGCCCCATGCCCTCGACGGTGGTGGTGAACAGGCCGTTGCCGGTCGCTCCGCCGCGCAGTCCGGTGAAGGTCGTACCGGTCCGCAGCCCGGCGTCGGTGCACAGCAGATTGCTGGCCTCGACATAGAGCTTGTCGCCGTGCAGCGAGACGAGGTTGATCTCGCTCGCGCGGTCGGCGAAGTAGCAGGTGCCCTGGCCCCTCACCTCCATGACGGTCATCTGTTCGCCGGTGAGCCTGCGCGTCACCATCCCGCGCAGGCCCTCACCGCCGCCGGACATCTTCTTGAACGCCATCTGGCCGTCGTACGCGACCATCGAGCCGTTCTTCGCCTTGACGGAGTCGCCGGACATGTCCACGGCGAGCACCTTGCTGCCTTGCAGTCGGAACTGAGCCACGGATCGAAGGTAATGGGCCGAGGCGGGGACGAACAGGTCTTTCCGTCCCGGCCGCGTCCCACCCTGGTAACGGTCGGGCAAAAGGGGACTGCCACAATGGTCGCGCTTGTGCGTGCGTTCACAAGATCGCGCCGCCCTGATGCTGCCTCCGACGATGTTGCCCCCCGACGACGAAGGTGCCTCCCTCGTGGACATCAAGACCGCCTCCTCCCTCCATCGACTCCGCCTGGTCTCCGCGCCCGAGGCCGTGTCCTTCCTGCTGCTGCTCGTCTGCTCGGTGCTCAAGCGGACGACGGACTTCAACGCGGTGCCCGTGATGGGCGCGATCCACGGTCTGCTCTTCGTGCTGTACGTGGTCTTCTGGCTGGACGCCTGGAACCGCACCAAGTGGTCCTTCGGGACGGCGGCCCTCTACTTCGTGCTCTCCGTCCTGCCGGCCGGCGGCTTCTTCGCCGAGCGGAAGCTCAAGCGCGCCGCCGAGGACGAGGTCACCGCCTCGCGCACCCGTGGCGAAGACGCGGTGAAGGCATGATCGTCGCCTTCTCCGTCTCGCCGCTCGGTGTGGGCGAGGACGTCGGCGAGTACGTCGCCGACGCCGTCCGGGTGGTCCGCGAGTCCGGACTGCCGAACCGCACCGATGCCATGTTCACCTCCATCGAGGGCGAGTGGGACGAGGTGATGGACGTGGTCAGGCGCGCGGTCGCCGCCGTCGAGGCACGCGCGCCGCGTGTCTCGCTCGTCCTCAAGGCCGACATCAGGCCCGGTGTCACGGACGCGCTCACCTCCAAGGTCGAGACGGTGGAGCGGCACCTCTCCGCCTGAGCGCCGGCGCGTGCCGGGCGCCGGCTCCACGACGGGCGGGCGGCGCCGTGACGGAAGCCGCCGCCTCCGCGCCCCGTTGTCCGCCCAACGTGGAAGTGTCAGTTCCGTACGCCCGTCCACGCCACCGCCCGCAGCCGTAAGCGGTACCTCACGCCCGGAAAACCGCTCGCACGGACGCCTCCCGGTCGACACGCAGGTCGTTGTCCCGTTCTGTGGTGATATCGACCTCGCGAATCTGCTGGAGGCACCGTGCGGCCCGACGGCTACGACTACGACACGTACAGCTGCCTGGCCGGTCCCTTGACGGAGCCGGACGGGCCCGGCGCGTACCGGGTGCGGTATCACAGTCTGCTCGCGCGCGAGCCGCACCGAATACGCGCGGTCCTGCTGATGACCCTCGCCCCGGTGCTCTCGGGCGTCCTGCTGGTCTATCTGGTCTGGCCCACGCACCGGACCGAACGCGAGGGCGGCGAGCGCTGGCTGGTCGTCTTCGACCAGGTGATGCTCGGCGCGATCGGCCTCATCGCCTTCTTCATGCTGGTCAACGTCACCTCCGTGGCCCATGCCACGCTGGTGGCCAGGGACCCGATACCCGTGCCCGCCGAGGCGGGCACCCGGGTCGCGTTCCTCACCACGTACGTGCCGGGCAAGGAACCGCTCTCCATGGCGAGGGCGACGCTCGAAGGAGCGGTACGGCTGCGCCACAGCGGCCCGCTCGACGTCTGGCTGCTCGACGAGGGTGACGACAGCGAGGCCAGGGCTCTCTGCGAGGAGCTGGGAGTCCGTCACTTCACCCGTCACGGCGTGCCCGAGTGGAACCAGCCGAAGGGCTCCCACAAGGCCCGCACCAAGCACGGCAACTACAACGCCTGGATCGCGATGCACGGCGAGGAGTACGACTTCTTCGCCTCCGTCGACACCGACCACATACCGCTCCCCAACTTCCTGGAGCGGATGATGGGTTACTTCCGCGATCCGGACATCGCCTTCGTCGTCGGCCCCCAGGTGTACGGCAACTACACCTCACCGGTCACCAAGGCCGCCGAGTCGCAGCAGTTCCTCTTCCACGCGCTGATCCAGCGGGCCGGCAACCGCTACGACGCGCCGATGTTCGTCGGCACCAACAATGTCGTCAGGATCGCGGCGGTGAGGCAGATCGGCGGTCTGTACGACTCGATCACCGAGGACATGGCCACCGGCTTCGAACTGCACCGCCGGCTCAATCCCCGTACCGGCCGGTTCTGGCGCTCCGTCTACACCCCCGACGTCCTCGCCGTCGGCGAGGGCCCCGCGTCCTGGACCGACTTCTTCACCCAGCAGCTCCGCTGGTCCCGGGGCACGTACGAGACGCTCTTCACCCAGTACCGGAAGGCGCCTCTGCGGATGCCGCGCGGCCGGCTGTTCAGCTACACGCTGATGCTCGTGTACTACCCGATGACCGCCGTCAACTGGTTCCTCGGCATCCTGAGCTGCGTACTCTTCCTCTGGCTCGGAGCCTCCGGCACCCAGGTCTCCTCCTCGGTGCTGCTGATGCTCTACAGCGACGCAGCCGCCTTCCAGATCGGCCTCTACCTCTGGAACCGCCGGCACAATGTCTCGCCGCACGAGCCCGAGGGCTCCGGCGGACTGGCCGGGATGGCGATGTCCGCGCTCTGCGCGCCGATCTATCTCAGATCGCTCGGCTCGGCCGTACTGCGCACCCGAGGCGGCTTCGTCGTCACCCCCAAGGGCGGCCGGGCCAGTCCCGACCGGCTGATGACCTTCCGGCTCCATCTGTACTGGGCCGGTGTGCTGATCGTCTCCCTGCTCGCGTCGGTGTTCCTGGACCACACCCACGCGGCGATGCGCACCTGGGCCCTGCTGGCCCTGGCCATCGCCCTCGCGCCGGTCGGTGTCTGGGCCTGGACCACCCGGCGCGAGGCCGCGGAGCGCCGGGCCGTCGACGGCGCGGCCGTCACCGTAACCGCTCCCGAGCCGGGTGAGGAGCCGGAGCCCGCGCTCGTGACGACGACCGGAGGGAACTGAGCCATGGCCTCCTACGGGTCCAACTCCGACGGATCCTCCTACGGGTACGAACCGTCGCAGAAGTTCACACCGTCGAAGAAGTTCAAGAAGACGCTGCTGGGCGGCGGTGCGCTGGTCGTGCTCGTGGGGCTCAACGCCCCCGCGGCCTTCTCCTTCGCCCAGGAGAAGTACCACGCGTACAAGATCGCGCAGCCGGGCTACAAGCGGCAGTACGGCTCCTGGGCGAGGCTGGAGGTCCCCAAGGAGTTCCGTACGAACGCGATCCACGCGGCCCTGCTGCACACCGGCAAGGTGCTGATCGTCGCGGGCTCGGGCAACAACCAGAAGAAGTTCGACGAGGGATCGTTCGACACGATCCTGTGGAACCCGGCCGACAACAGCTTCAAGAAGATCCCCACCCCGGAGGACTTCTTCTGCTCGGGCCACGCCCAGCTCCCCGACGGACGGCTGCTGGTGGCGGGCGGCACGGCGCGCTACGAGGTGCTCGACGGCGAGATCCGGCGGGCGGGCGGCGGAATGCGCGTCAAGAACGAGAACCCGGACCGGTCCTACACGTTCAAGAAGGGCACCCGCTTCCGCTCCCCGTCGGGCGTCGAGTACGTCAGCACGACCGATGTCACCGTGCCGAGGGCGAAGAAGCAGCTCCAGGTCGGATACGGCAAGGGCGACCGGATGCTGCCCTGGAAGACCAAGGTCACGGCCGGTGAGGCACGGGTCTTCGTGGAGGCGGTCAAGGAGGGGCCGCAGGCGCTCACCACCCAGGCCGCGCAGTACGAGATCGTCGGTCTCAAGGGCAAGGACGCGGACAACCTCTACGGTCTGGCCCAGAAACTCACCACGGAGAAGCAGGACTTCCAGGGCATCAGGTCCGCGTACGAGTTCGACCCGACGGCCGAGAAGTACATCCCGGTGGACCCGATGAAGGAGGCCCGCTGGTATCCCACGCTGGTCGGTCTGGACGACGGCAGGGTGCTCGCCGTCTCGGGCCTGGACGATGTCGGCGCGGTGGTCACCGGCTACAACGAGCTGTACGACCCGAGGACCAAGAAGTGGTCCAAGGGCCCGGAACGGTACTTCCCGACCTACCCGGCGCTCTTCCTGACCAAGGGCGGAAAGCTCTTCTACTCGGGGTCCAACGCGGGGTACGGACCCGCCGACAAGGGCCGGCAGCCGGGTGTGTGGGATCCCGCGAAGAACACCTTCACGCCGGTCGACGGACTCACCGACGGCGACCAGACCGAGACCTCGGCCTCGCTGATGCTGGCACCGGTCCAGGACCAGCGGGTGATGCTGCTCGGCGGCGGAGGCGTGGGGGAGTCGGCGAAGGCCACGCCGCGCACGGCGATCATCGACCTGAACACGGAGAGCCCGACGTTCCAGGAGGGGCCCCGGCTGCCGCAGGGCACGCGCTATCTGAGCAGTGTGCTGCTGCCCGACGACTCGGTCTTCACCACCGGCGGCTCCTCGGACTACCGCGGGCGCGGCGCCAGCGACATCCTCAGGGCGCAGTTCTACGACCCGGCGACCAACTCCTTCCGCCGCGCGGCCGATCCGACCGTGGGCCGCAACTACCACTCGGAGGCGCTGCTGCTGCCGGACGGCCGTGTCGTCACCTTCGGCTCGGACCCGCTCTTCGACGACGCGGACAACACCAAGCTCGGCACCTTCGAGCAGCGCGTGGAGATCTACACACCCCCCTACCTCCAGGGCGACCGCGCCTCCGGCAGGAACCGCCCGGCCCTCGGCGACGGCCCGCGCGGCACGGACCGCGACGGACGGGCGACCTTCCGCACGGCGGCACCCGACCGTGTGGCCAAGGCCCGCCTGATGCGCCCGAGCGCCGTCACCCACACGACGGACGTCGAACAGCGCTCGATCGAACTGGGCCTGACCAGGACCAAGGACACGGTGACGATAGAGGTCCCCAAGGACCGCACCCTGGTCCCTCCGGGCTGGTACATGCTCTTCGTCACGGACACGGCGGGCACGCCGTCCGAGGCGAAATGGCTCCTGGTGAAGTAGCCGGGTCGGGACTAGGCCTTCGCCTTGCGGGCCAGGCCCAGGGCGTAGTCGGGCCACCAGGTGCCCGCGGTGGGGCCGCCTCGGCAGGGGCCGTCGGATTCGCCGGGGCGCTTGATCCAGAGGTACGCGTCGAGCAGTTCGTTGCCGGTGTCGGTGGTCGGCGGGGTGCCGAGGGCGCGGCCCGGTGGGTTGCACCAGGCCTCGTCCCGGTCGCCCGAGAGCGGGCCGGCGCCGTTCCTGCTGGTGTCGACGGTGAAGTGGGCGTCGCCGAGGAGGCCCGAGAGCCGGGTGCCGAACGCCTTGACCGCGTCGTTCGTCTGGAAGTTGGACACGTTGAGCGAGAAGCCGTCGGCCGATTCGATCCCGGCGCGTTTGAGCGGCTCGGCGAGTCTCGCCGGGTCGGAGATCCAGGCCGGATTGCCGGCGTCCAGGTAGACCTTGGTCTTCGGCTGCCGCTTCAGCCGGCTGATCGCCTGGGCGAGCAGTTCGTACCGCTCGTCGTGGTGCTGGGCCGGAGTGCAGCCGTCCGCGAGATGCGGCACGGCGTCCGGCTCCAGGATCACGATGGCCGGGGCGTCGCCGATGGCCTCGGCGAAGGCGTTGATCCACTCCCGGTAGTACGCCGCGTCGTGCGCGCCGCCCGCCGAGTACAGGCCGCAGTCGCGGTGCGGGATGTTGTACGCGACGAAGACCGCCGTCCGTCGGCCGGCGGCGCCCCGTACCGCCCTGGTGATCTGGGGAACGGGATTGTCGCCGGCCGGCCATTCCGCCACCGCGCGCTCCGAGATCCGCCGCAGGGCCTTCGCGTCGTCCGTGCGGCCCTCCTTCTCCCACTGTCTGACCTGGCGCGCCGCGTCGCTCTCCGGGTCGATCCAGAAGGGCGCGCCGGCCGTGGGGACGGTCTCGCCCCGGTCCGTCTCGCCCTGAACCGCCGACGCGGTCCGCTCACCGGCCGAGGTCCGGCGGGATTCGGAGGGGGACGAGGAGCAGGCGGCGGCCGTCAGCGCCAGAACGGTCGTGACGGCGGCGGTGAAGGCGACGGTGAGTGAGTACGAACGGTGCGGTCTGCGGCCGGACATACAGCCCCCTCGGACGACGACTGACCACCGGGGAGTGGTGGACTGGATGTGGTGACTGGTGTGACGAGCGGGCTGTACGACGAATAGGCAGGACAAAGATGGCTAATCGTGACATAACGGCACAACGCTGCCGGGCTGCGACACCGAGAGGTCCCGCCGGCCGGAACCGGCCCGACCGAAGGGCGAGACGGGGCTGACCGCTATATGACCAGTGGGTAAGGTCGATGCCGTGCCGAAGCCGCTCAACCTCCCGTTCGATCCCATCGCCCGTGCCGACGAGCACTGGCAGCGGCGCTGGGGTCCCGTTCCCGCCATGGGGGCCATCACCTCGATCATGCGCGCGCACCAGATCCTGCTCGCCGGGGTCGACGCCGTGGTCAAGCCGTACGGACTGACCTTCGCCCGGTACGAGGCCCTGGTGCTGCTCACCTTCTCCAAGGAGGGCGAGCTGCCGATGTCGAAGATCGGCGAGCGGCTCATGGTCCATCCGACCTCGGTCACCAACACCGTGGACCGGCTGGTGACCTCGGGGCTGGTCGACAAGCGGCCCAATCCGAACGACGGCCGCGGCACCCTCGCCTCCATCACGGACAAGGGCCGCGAGGTGGTGGAGGCGGCCACGCGCGATCTGATGGAGATGGAGTTCGGGCTCGGGGCGTACGACGCAGAGGAGTGCGCGGAGATCTTCGCCATGCTGCGCCCGCTGCGGGTCGCGGCGCAGGACTTCGAGGAGTAGCGGGCCGCCCCGCCCGCCCGGGCGCGGGCCGCCCGAAGGCCGCCGGCCGCGTCCCGTTACGCTCGTGGCCATGAAACAAAGCGTGCTCTCCCGCTATCGGGTGATGGCGTATGTCACCGCCGTATGGCTGCTGGTCTTCACCGTGGCGATCGTCATGAAGTACGGGTTCGACACCGGCGACACGATGCTGATCTCCCAGATCCACGGTGTGCTCTTCATCATCTATGTGGTCTTCGCCTTCGATCTGGGCTCCAAGATGAAGTGGCCCTTCGGCAAGCTGCTCTGGGTGCTGGCCGCCGGGTGCATCCCCCTGGCGTCCTTCTTCGTCGAGCCCGGAGTCACCCGCGAGGTCCGGGTTCGGCTCGCGGAGAGCGATCCCGCCCTCGCCAAGGCGTAACGGCCGCCACGAACGTCGTCCCCGCCCGCGCGGACGAACGCGTGGGCGGTTGCCATCGACATTTACTTGGACGTCCTAGTAAATTTGAAGGTATGGACGCCGACGCGATCGACGAGGGCCGCCAGCGCTGGCAGGCCCGCTACGACAAGGCCCGCAAGCGTGACGCGGACTTCACGACGCTCTCCGGTGACCCGGTGGAGCCGGTCTACGGGCCCCGGCCCGGCGACACCTACGCGGGATTCGAGCGGATCGGCTGGCCCGGCGAGTACCCCTTCACCCGGGGACTCCATCCGACCGGCTACCGCGGCCGGACATGGACCATCCGCCAGTTCGCCGGGTTCGGCAACGCCCTCCAGACCAACGAGCGCTACAAGATGATCCTGGCCGCCGGCGGCGGCGGGCTCTCCGTCGCCTTCGACATGCCGACGCTCATGGGCCGTGACTCCGACGATCCGCGCGCGCTCGGCGAGGTGGGCCACTGCGGTGTCGCCATCGACTCGGCCGCCGACATGGAGATCCTCTTCGGTGACATCCCGCTCGGCGATGTCACCACCTCGATGACGATCAGCGGGCCCGCGGTCCCGGTCTTCTGCATGTACCTGGTCGCGGCGGAGCGCCAGGGCGTCGACCCGGCGGTGCTCAACGGCACGCTCCAGACCGACATCTTCAAGGAGTACATCGCCCAGAAGGAGTGGCTCTTCCAGCCCGAGCCGCATCTCCGGCTGATCGGCGATCTGATGGAGCACTGCGCCCGCTCCATCCCCGCGTACAAGCCGCTCTCGGTCTCCGGCTACCACATCCGTGAGGCCGGCGCGACGGCCGCGCAGGAGCTGGCGTACACCCTGGCCGACGGCTTCGGCTATGTGGAGCTGGGCCTCAGCCGCGGTCTGGACGTGGACACCTTCGCCTCCGGGCTCTCCTTCTTCTTCGACGCCCATCTCGACTTCTTCGAGGAGATCGCGAAGTTCCGCGCGGCCCGGCGGATCTGGGCGCGCTGGATGAAGGAGGTGTACGGAGCGAGGACCGACAAGGCGCAGTGGCTCCGCTTCCACACCCAGACGGCGGGCGTCTCGCTGACCGCGCAGCAGCCGTACAACAACGTCGTACGGACAGCGGTGGAGGCGCTGGCGGCCGTTCTCGGCGGTACGAACTCCCTGCACACCAACGCGCTGGACGAGACACTCGCCCTGCCCAGCGAACAGGCCGCGGAGATCGCGCTGCGCACACAGCAGGTGCTGATGGAGGAGACGGGCGTGGTCAATGTGGCCGATCCGCTCGGCGGATCGTGGTACGTCGAGCAGCTCACCGACCGCATCGAGGCCGACGCCGAGAAGATCTTCGACCGGATCAAGGAGCGCGGACTGCGGGCCCACCCGGACGGACGTCACCCGATCGGCCCTGTCACCTCCGGCATTCTGCGCGGGATAGAGGACGGCTGGTTCACGGGCGAGATCGCCGAGTCGGCGTTCCAGTACCAGCGCTCGCTGGAGAAGGGCGACAAGCGGGTCGTCGGTGTCAACGTGCACCATGGCTCGGTCACCGGCGATCTGGAGATCCTGCGGGTCAGCCATGAGGTCGAGCGCGAGCAGGTGAAGGTGCTCGCGGAACGCAAGGGCGCCCGCGACGACGCCCGGGTGCGTGTCGGCCTGGAGGCCATGCTGGCCGCCGCGCGCGACGGCTCGAACATGATCGGCCCGATGCTGGAGGCGGTACGGGCGGAGGCCACGCTCGGTGAGATCTGCGGTGTCCTGCGGGACGAGTGGGGCACGTACACCGAGCCGCCCGGCTTCTGAGCCGCCACGCGGTTCCCACGTACACGCTCCGCCGCGTCGTCCCCTCGTACACGCTCCGCCGCGCGGTTCTCCCGCACAGGCGACCGACGGCCGCCCTCGCTCCCGGGGGCGGCCGTCGGCGTTCGCCGGGGCGCCGGCGGCCTTTTCACGGCGCACCCTTGGCGGATAGCTCTTAGTCAGAGCTAAAGTGAAGGTATGACCGCAGCCGAGTTTCCTGACTCGCTCGCCGATGTACTGGCGGGAGTCCAGCGCATGGTCCGGCGCCGGCTGCGTGAGGGGATGACGGCGCCGCGGCTGCGCGGCGCGCAGGTCGAGCTGCTGCGGCTGGTCGCGGCGCGGCCCGGGATCCGGGTGTCGGCGGCGGCCAAGGAGCTGTATCTCGCCGGGAACTCCGTCTCCACGCTGGTCAATCAGCTCAGCCGGGCCGGATATCTGCGCCGTGAGACCGATCCGTCCGACCGCAGGTCCGCGCTGCTGCTGCCCACCCAGGCGGCCACCTCGCGGCTGGCGGACTGGGAGGCACGGCGCTCGGCGCTGGTGCGTGAGCAGGTGGCGCGGCTGACGGACGAGGAGCGCGCGGCCCTGGCCGCGGCCCTTCCGGCACTGCGCAGACTCGCCCAGAACCTGCACGAGGAAGTGGAGGGCGTATGACGGACAGAGCCACGGGCGCCGCCGGCACGGCGGGCGACACCACCGGTGCGGTCACGGGCGGCGATGCGGCCGACGCGGGCGCGGATGCCGATGCCGGTACCGAGGCCGTGAGCTGCCGCGGGCTGGACTACTCCTTCGGTGACACCAAGGCCGTCTGCGACCTCGACCTCTCCGTCCGCGCGGGCGAGGTCTTCGGACTGCTCGGTCCCAACGGCGCGGGCAAGACGACCGCGATCCGCTGTATCACCACGCTGCTGCCCGTTCCCGCGGGCATGGTGCGGGTCTTCGGGCACGACGCGGCCAGGGAGAAGATGGCGGTGCGCCGCCTGCTGGGCTACGTACCGCAGCAGCTCTCCGCCGACGCCCAGCTCACCGGCCGCGAGAATGTGACGCTCTTCGCCCGGGTCTTCGACGTCCCGCGCCGCGAGCGGGCCGAACGCGTCGCACAGGCCCTGGAGGCCGTCGATCTGACGGGCGCGGCCGACCGGATGGCCAAGACCTACTCCGGCGGTATGGTCCGCCGCCTCGAACTCGCCCAGGCGCTGGTCAGCGCGCCCAGGCTGCTGATGCTGGACGAGCCGACGATCGGACTCGACCCGATCGCCCGGACCAGCGTCTGGGAGCACATCAACGCCGTACGGCGCGCCACGGGCATGACCGTGCTGGTGACCACGCACTACATGGACGAGGCCGAGCAGTACTGCGACCGGGTCGGGCTGATGAACCGCGGCCGGATCCACGCCCTCGGCACCCCGGACGAGCTGAGGGCCGATCTGCGCGAACGCCGCCGCGGGGCCCCGGGCGAGCCGGGAGCGGGCGGGGCGACCGGCGGGCCGGCGGAGCGGGACGACGCCATGCCGACGCTGGAGGACGTCTTCCGCGAGGTGGCGGGCCGAGGACTGGACGAGGAAGGAGGCGACTTCCGCGATGTCAGGAACACGCGCCGTACAGCGTCCCGGGTCGGCTGAGGCCCTCGATCCCGCCCGGCTCGATCTGCTGCTCAAGCCGCCGCGCGCCCGTACCGGCTGGCAGGTGCTGCCCGCCAGGGTCATGGCGATGTGCGTGGTCGAGCTCCAGAAGCTGCGCCACGACCGTACCGAGCTGTACACCCGGGCCATCCAGCCCGCGCTGTGGCTGCTGATCTTCGGTGAGACCTTCACCCGGATCAGGGCCATCCCGACCGGCGGCATCCCCTACATCGACTTTCTCGCGCCCGGCATCATCGCCCAGTCCGCGATGTTCATCGCGATCTTCTACGGGATCATGATCATCTGGGAGCGGGACGCGGGCATACTGACCAAACTCCTGGTCACTCCGACGCCGAGAGCCGCCCTGATCAGCGGCAAGGCATTCGCCTCCGGGGTCAAGGCGCTGATCCAGGCCGTGGTGGTGATCGTCATTGCGGCGGCCCTCGGTGTGGGACTGACCTGGAATCCGCTGAAACTGCTCGGCGTCGCGGTCGCGGTGGTCCTCGGTTCGGCCTTCTTCTCGTGTCTGTCGATGACCATCGCGGGGATCGTGCTGACGCGTGACCGGCTGATGGGGATCGGCCAGGCCATCACCATGCCGCTGTTCTTCGCCTCGAACGCGCTCTATCCGGTGGCGATCATGCCCGGCTGGCTCCAGGTGATCAGCAGGATCAATCCGCTGAGCTATCAGGTGGACGCCCTGCGCGGGCTGCTGCTCGGTACGCCGTCCCATCTGCTGCTGGACTACGGCGTGCTGGCGTTCGCGGCGGTCGTCGGCATCGCGGCGGCCTCGTCGGTGCTGGGCCGTCTGGCGCGGTAGCCGCCGCGCGGGGCCGGGCACGCGCGGGGCCGGGCACGGCGGTGGGGCAGCGGGAGCGGGGTGCGCCCCGGGCCTCAGGGCGTGGTCGTCACGGCGGACAGGCCGCCCAGCAGCAGGGCCGTGAAGGCGCGTGCCCACTGCCGGTCGACCGGTTGCGCGCTGACCAGCGCGCGGTGGACCACCGTGCCGGCGATCACGTCGAAGATCAGGTCCGCGCTCCTGGCGGCCGTCACGGGGTCCGGCTCACGCGGCAGTTCGCCCCGGGCCTGCGCGTGCTCGCGCCCGAGCAGCACCAGCCGCTTCTGACGGTCCACGATCGAGATGCGGATACGCCGCCGCAGCGCCTCGTCCCGCGTGGCCTCCGCGACCACCGCCATCAGCGCGGTCTTGGCCTCGGGCCGCTCCAGCAGCGCCGCGAACTGGAGCACCACGTCCTCGACATCGGTGACGAGGCTGTCGGAGCCGGGGAGTTCGAGCTCGTCGAAGAGCGCCGCGACCGCGTCCACCACCAGTTCGCTCTTGCCCGGCCAGCGCCGGTAGAGCGTGGTCTTGGCGACGCCCGCCCGGCGTGCCACATCACTCATCGTCAACCGGGGCCAGCCCAGCTCCACCAGGGCGGCCCTGGTCGCCGCCAGGATCGCCGCGTCGGCGTCCGCGCTGCGCGGGCGGCCCGTACGGGAGGTACCACGGGACGTACGCGCATCGGCGGAACGGCTGTGGCTGCACATGACGGCGACCATACCGGCCGGTAGAAGATGTGTTGTGAGCCAGTTCACCGGAAAGATCTCACCCGCGGTCCGGAAACGGGAGTTACGCTACGGGCCGTAGCGTAAGCCCGTGACGCTCATGACGAAGGCCCCCGGCGGGCCTTGAGGGGCCCGCGGCGGCAACCACGGGACGCGGGTGGGGACCACGCGTCGAACCGCGGTGCGCGTACCGCTTTCCTGAAGTGCGTGCGGAAGGGGGAGGATGTACTCATGCAGCCTAGGAACATGTCCATGAGCGGCGTCGTCGACCTCGCCGCGGTGAAGGCGGCCAACGAGGCCAAGGCGAAGGCGGAGCAGGCCCGTGCCGAGGCGGCCCGCCAGGGGAACACCGGCGCCGTCCCCCCGTCCAGTCTGGTGACCGACGTCGATGAGGCGGGCTTCGAGCGCGATGTCCTCCAGCGCTCCACGGAGGTCCCGGTCGTCATCGACTTCTGGGCCGAGTGGTGCGAGCCGTGCAAGCAGCTCAGTCCGGTGCTGGAGCGGCTGGCGCAGGAGTACAACGGCCGGTTCGTCCTCGCCAAGATCGATGTCGACGCCAATCAGATGCTGATGCAGCAGTTCGGGATCCAGGGCATCCCCGCGGTCTTCGCGGTGGTGGCCGGACAGGCGCTGCCGCTCTTCCAGGGCGCGGCCCCGGAAGCCCAGATCCGCCAGACGCTCGACCAGTTGATCCAGGTCGGGGAGGAGCGCTTCGGACTCACCGGTATCGCCGTCGATCCGGGCGCGGAGGCGCAGGGCCCGGCGGACAGGCCCGTCCCGGCCGGTCCGTACGACGCGCTGCTGGAGGCGGCCGTACAGGCGCTGGACGCCAACGACTTCGCCGGCGCGGCCCAGGCGTACCGCAATGTGCTCGCCGACGATCCCGGCAACACGGAGGCCAAGCTCGGCCTCGCCCAGGCCGAACTGCTCGGCCGGGTGAAGGCCATGGACCAGACGCGGGTCCGCAAGGACGCGGCGGAGCGGCCGGACGACGTCCAGGCGCAGATCGCCGCGGCGGACCTCGATCTGGTCGGCGGTCATGTGGAGGACGCCTTCGGACGGCTCGTCGAGACCGTACGCCGGACGTTCGGTGACGACCGGGAGGCGGCGCGGGTGCGCCTGCTGGAACTCTTCGAGGTGATCGGCGGTGACGATCCCCGGGTGACAGCGGCGCGTTCGGCGCTCGCGAGAGTGCTGTTCTGATGTCCGCCGCCGGCCCGGCGTTCCGCGTCGGCCGGCGGTTCCCGTCGTCCTCTCCGCAGCACCACGCGGACGCGGCGGCACAGTGGCAACAGCGGCTGCGCTTTACCAAATCTTGATAAAAATGACTGCTGTTACTGGCAGTAAGCCGCCTCCCTTGTTCTGTCCGGCTATGGGATCCATTCGCCGCTTCTGCCGCGCCGCCGGGCGGCACCCTGTGTGGCCGCCCGGCGGCACCGGGTCGCCCGTCGGCCATCGGGCCGTTACCAGTGAGTAACGAACCCCCTTGTGTCAAGGCCGTGAATGGACCACGATCGGCGACGCTCGGTCCAATTCCGCACCAGCACGGCAACCAGTCGTGCCGTCGGTCCTGGGTCCCCACCGGGCGGACCGGCGGCAGCGCCGCCGGACCGGACAGGGGGGTTCCTGCCTTTCCGGCAGGGCCTGTCCAGAGGTTGCGCGAAGGCGTGGCCAGTGGTTGTCGCTCGGGGGTGATCGCCGTGGTTCCGGACGCGGTCCGCGTCTCCGGGGCAGGCGCTCTCCTTCCCGAGGACGTAGCACTTCTCCCATCCCAGGACGGGCTCCAACCCGATCCGGAGATGTACGTCCGAGAAGGAGGAAATTCATGGAGTCCCAAGTGCGTGGCGGGACCAGATGGAAGCGGTTCGCGGTCGTCATGGTGCCGAGCGTGGCCGCGACGGCGGCGATAGGTGTCGCTCTGGCACAGGGGGCGCTGGCGGCCTCGTTCAGTGTGTCCGGCCAGAGCTTCAAGGTGACTGCCGACAAGCTGGTCGGTGAGAACTTCGTCCAGTACGGAAGCATCGCCGACGGCACGGATCTGAAGGGCAAGAAGACCGCGCATCCGGTCGCCGTCTCCGGATTCAGCAAGGCCACGATCACCGACATGTGCCAGTCGGTGGTCACTCCGGACGTTCCGGTCTTCGGGAACGTCAGCCTTGAGCTGCGTGCCGGGCAGGACGTCGACAACCCGGTCGTGGCGACGAACATCTACCTCGATGTCGCACAGCTCGAAGCCGACGCGGTCTTCGACGACATCGACATCGGTGTGGCGGCGGGCGACCCGGGCAACGGAACGAAGATCCAGCCCGGAACCGAGGACAAGGTCAATCGCTTCGGGTTCGCCCAGCGCGCCAGGCTGGCCACGCTCACCGATGTGAAGCAGACGGCGTGGGCGACCACGGCCGGCACCTTCAAGCTCACCGACCTGAGCCTGAAGTTGCACACGGGCAAAGCCAAGGAGTGCTACTAAGCACACCCAGGGCGGGCGTGGAGCGTAGGACACGGTCCCGCCCGCCCGCTCAGAGGACACTCCGAACACCGATCACACTCCGAACACTTTTTCACGGCAACACCGGTTCCAGGGAGCGGTTTTCCATGAGCGGCGAGTCTTCAGGTCCCCGAGGACGATTCACCTACTGGCGGCTTCGGTTCCGTGCCTGGCGAGGTACCCGGCCGTTCTGGGCGGGCCTGTTCACGTTGCTGAGCGGAGCGCCGATCGCCTACTTCCCGTACGCGAACCTGCGGCTCGGGCATCTCACGATGGCCATGGCCACCACCGCGGGCGCGGGTTCGCTGATCATCGGGGTACTGCTGGTCACCCTGGGGCTGACGATGTGGTTCCACAGCATCGTCCGGGTGTTCGCGGGCGTCGCCACGATCCTGCTGGCACTGGTCTCCCTCCCGGTCTCCAACATCGGCGGCTTCCTCATCGGCTTCGTGCTCGCCCTGTTCGGCGGCGCGCTCTCGGTCTCCTGGGCACCCGGCAGGCCGCCCCGTCCGGCCACCGAGCACCACATCCCTCACCAGGCGCCGGAACCAGGCAGTGCCCAACCCGGAAGGGCGGAACCCGGCAGGGCCGCCGACCCCTTTCCCGCACCGCGCGCCGGGGAGGACCCGAACGTGACGGAAACGACTGCCCAAGCCAACGGCGGGAGGAACAGTGCGGGGTGAAGAGACCCAGCGGATCACGGCCGGAGGCGATGAATCCCGGGTGAGGAGAGGGCCGCGCCACGCGGCTCCGAAGAAGTCGCTCCTGACCAAGCTGCACATACCCGCCGGCAAGGCCATCGCCCTGGCGGCCATGCCCACGGCAGTCTTCGTGGGCATGGGGCTCACCCCCAGGCTCGCGCTGGCCGACGACAGCAAGGACATACCCTTCGCGCCGGGACCGTGTGTGACGCGCTCGGACGATCCGGACCCGTCGGAGTCGCCCTCGCCCTCGGGATCGCCGTCGGAGTCGCCGTCCGGGTCACCCTCGCAGTCGCCCGCGCCCGGCGAGTCGCCGTCGGCCCCGGACGGAACCGAGGCGGGAGCGGCGGAGCCGGGTACGGGGCAGAGCACGGCGTGGGGGCCGGACTCCGAGGACGCCGACGCTCCCGCCGGAGCCGAGCCCGAGCCGAAGCCGACAGCGACGGCGACCGCGAAGCCGGCTCCGACTCCGGCTCCTGCGAAGTCCAAGCACCCGCTGGATCCGCTGGGGCTGGGGGACGCACTCGGCGACCTCCTCGGTATCCCCGGCAAGGAGACGCCGGCCACGCGGACGCCGACGCCCTCGGCCACCCCGCAGAGGCCGGACGCCGCCGAACCGTCCGCCGAGCCCGCGCCCAGGCCCTCGTCCACGCAGAGGCCGGCGCCGGACAGCCCCGCGCGTCCGGGTGGTCCGGGCGGTGGGAACGGCGCGGGCGGCGCGGCGGGCGCCGTGGTGGACGATACGGAGAAGGCCATCAGGGAGGCGGCCGAGAGGGCCGGGGTCACGGTCGAGGAACTGGACGACGAGGCCAAGGGACTCGACGCGCACAAGGACGACGACATCCCGGCGGGCGCCGACGGCAAGGAGCCCTTCCCCTGCCCGACTCCCGATCCCGAGGCGCTCGCCGCCGCCAAGGAGGAGCAGGGCATCCCGCTGCTGCCGGACGATCCCTGGACGCTGCACAGCTCACTGCTGACGCTGCGCGGGCTGGACTACCACGGCATCGTCGAGGTGAAGACCGGCAGCGGCAGGTTGAAGAAGGCGCTGAAGTTCACGGCCACGTCGGTGGACATCGGCGACCTGCACCAGACCGTGGTCTATCCCGAGGGCAGGACGGGCCATGTGCAGGCCCGCGCGGGCTCGACGTCCACGATCCGCGACGGCGAAGTGACCATGTACACCGAGGAGCTGAAGGGCAATCTCTTCGGGCTCATCCCCGTCACCTTCAGCCCGCGGACGCCGCCTCCGCTGAACGTACCGTTCGCCTTCTTCACGGAGGTCGAGGTGACTCAGGCGGGCCAGTTCGGCGGCACGCTCACCGTCCCGGGCCTCCAGAACTACATCACGGACTGAACCGGATCTCCCGGGAGCCGCGCGGGAAGAACGGTGGCCCGCATCCGTCGAGCCGACCTCGACCGGGTGCGGGCCGCGGCGGCGCTCACCGCTGGACGGACTTGACCTCCAGGAACTCCGCCAGGCCGAAGGCGCCCGCCTCACGCCCCTTGCCCGACGGCTTGCAACCGCCGAAGGACGCCGGCGGATCGAAGGCTGCGCCGTTCACATCGTCTGCCCGCCCCGCAGCCGTCCGGCGACAGCGAGCGCGCGCCACAGCACCGCCGCCCGCTCGGCGAGACCGGTCGCGGCCCAGCCGGGAAGGCCGGCGGTCGCGGCGGCGACGGCCCGGTCGACATCGCCGGGATTACCGGCCGCCACGGCGGCGACGACCCCGCCGGTGGCCGGGTTCACCACATCGATCGTGGCACCGGAGCCGGGGACGGCCCGGCCGCCGATCCAGTGGCCGGGGGAGGGATACGTGGATGTGTTCATGGCGCCGGCGTGGCCGGACGGCCGTACCGCAGCCAGGGACGATCGATCCGGTGATCCGGGTCACGCCGTACGTCTGCGACGCTTGGTGCCAAGGGGAGTAGCGACGACCTCCCCGCCCCCCGATACCCTCACCATCACCCACCTCACCTGACATCCCGGTCAGGGCCCGGGGCAGATGTACTCCCGGCGCACGCGGTGCGGACTGCACGCGATCAGACCGAGAGAGAGGAACCGGCCACCGGTCAACCACCAGCCGCCGACGATGTCTTCACGGGCCGCGAGCCGTCGTACGACCTCGATAGGGTCGGCGACCGGGGCATAGGTGCCCGAAAGCGTGTCGGAGTGCCACGCCAGCTGTCCCGTGTACCAGTCCGCCGCCTCTCCCGCTTCGGTGAACGTCGCCTCGATCAGTGCCGGGGCCTTCAGCAACCAGTCCGCGCTCTCGAGCGGCATTACGTGAGTGGACGGGAATTCCGGGTGTCCCGGGCGCCGCTGTGCGTCACCTGGCTTCACCAGTAAGTCACCGTGTCCGATCCATACGTACGCGTGGTGATGGGGTGCCATGTCTCTCCTGGGCGGTCGGCGGGCAGTCCCGTCCGCTGGACGGGACTGCCCTGTTCAGCGCTGTGTCCTTAGCTGCGACCGCAGCCGTCGCCGTCGCCGCAGCCGCCGGCAGGGGTGTCGTCGTCCCCGCCGCTACTGCCGCTGTCGTCCTCTCCGCCGTACTTGACCAGGTCGATCCGCTGTCGCATGGTGACCTCTGTGCTGTACCGGCACTCGGTCCGTCCGGGCGCTGGATGGTGCGGTGCTGGGCCCTTGTGGCCCGACCCGTTCCGGTCGGCTGTTCCTTCGCCGGGAGTCCGGCTGGAACGGGGGTTTCAGATACCGCCCACGGGTGGAGACGAGCGGCCCGGACCGGTCAGGGTGAGACGGGCCCATACGGTCTTGCCGCCGTCCGCGCGGCGGTGGTGGCCGAAGTCTTCGGCGAGTGTGGCCACCAGATTGAGACCACGGCCGTGTTCGTCGTCCAAGGACGGGGACGTGATCCAGGGAGCGGTTGTCAGTGGGTCGGCCACCTCGATGAGGCAGTGCCGGCGGGTGACCGCGAGTGTGATGCCGAAGCGTTCGCCCGGGACATGCGCGTGCTCAATCGCGTTGGTGACGAGTTCGCTGGAGATGAGCACGGCCGCAGCCGTGTCGTCCTCGGCGCATCCCCACCCCGTCATGGCACGCACGACCTGTTTTCGGACGAGTGACACGCACCGTGCGTAGGGGGTGAAGTCCATCTGCCAGGTCAGCGCGAGTGGTTGTTCCGATAGCGGCATTGCTCCCCCTGGGCGGGAGCGAGCGCTCCCGGCAAGGTGTGGGTCAGATGGGTCAGGTCAGGGAAACCCCGGTATCCGCCGCTCGTTGCGGTGTGTACTGGGTACGGAACGTCGTGGAACCATTCAGCCCCTCGGCGGTACCCGCCGTGAAGTCCGGCATGTGGACGGCAGCGGGTGTCCACATCGCAGGCCGAAGGGGGATCGCATGCCGCAGCCGCCCAGGCAGTTGGAGCCGGGCCGGTCCAATCGGGACTGGTTCGGCGCGGAGTTGCGCCACTGGCGTGGGCAACGCGGTCTGACGCAAGACCAGTTAGGCGCATTGGTGCATGTCAGCGGTGATCTCATCGCGAAGATCGAGAAGGCTGCCCGGGCCTGTACACCCGGACTGGCCGAGGCCCTGGACGCGGCGCTGGAGACTGGCGGAGTGCTGGGCCGTGCTCTGGTACGGGTGCTGGCCGAAGCGGACAATCGCACGGCTGATGTGGACAGTGCGGCCGGTACCGGTCGACACGACGGCTCGCAGCTGCCCGATGAGGCCATGCTGGGCCCGGCAGACGGCAACGAAGTCCGTGTGCCCTGCCGCACCGCCGAGGGGAGGATCGTCATCGTGACGATGCCGCGCCGCGCGCTGCTGCGTGAGCGCTTCGCAGGGGCCGCGTTCCTTGCCGCAGGCGCCCCTTCCGGACCTACGCCCCACAGCACCGCGTTCGTCCCGGACAACCACCCCGTCCAGCATTTGCGACAACTCCGAAGGACGCTGGTTGAGTGCGACAACCTGCTCGGCCCCAGGCTTGTGATCGAGACCGTCGGTGACCACATCGGGCTCATTCAACGGCTCCGTGCCGAAGCCTCGGGCGCGGACCGCCGGGCGTTGCTTCAGGTACAGGCCGAGTACGCGGAGTTCTGTGGCTGGCTGCATCAGGACGCAGGTGACCACCAGGCTGCCCGTCACTGGTCCGATCGTGCACTGGACTGGGCTCACGCGACGGGTGAAGCGGAGCTGGTTACGTATGTCATGGTCCGCAAGGCACAGCTGGCTGGCGACATGCGTGATCCGACCGAGGCGGTGGACCTGGCGGAAGCCGCTCAGCACCTGGCGCCTCGGCACAGCCGCCTACAGGCGATGGGAGCCATCTACCGGGCACACGGTCATGCGCTTCAAGGTGACAGCACCGCGTGTCAGCGAGCGTACGACACTGCCCTCAAGCTGGTCAGCGACCTGAACGACGACACGCCCCGCCGAAGAGGCGGTTGGCTGAACGCGACCTATGTCCAGGCCCAGCATGCCCACTCGATGTCCGTACTCGGTCACCACAGCGTCGCTGCCGAGGGCTTTGCCCAGGTCATCCGTGCGATCCCGCCGACATATCGGCGGGATCGCGGCGTATACCTTTCCCGTGCGAGTGTCGCTCACGCGCGCTCGGGCGATCCTCGGCAAGCTGCCGTCGTTGGCCTGCGTGCCTTGCCCATCGCTGCAGAGACCGGCTCGGCGCGCATCCTCAGCGAGCTGTCCACGCTCGACATGGACCTGCAGCGCTGGCATACGGTTCCCGAGGTGATCGAATTCCGGGACGCCTTCGACGGAATCGTCGCCCACTACGCTTGACCGCGTTTCAGGAAGGAATGCACCCCACTCATGACCGAGCGTCCCTACGTTCTGCTCAGCGTCGCCGCGTCCATCGACGGCTATATCGATGACGCCTCTGCCCAGCGCCTGCTGCTCTCCAGCGCCGAGGACTTCGACCGCGTCGACCAGGTCCGTGCGGAGTCGGACGCCATCCTCGTCGGAGGCAACACCCTCCGCCGGGACAACCCTCGCCTCCTGGTGAACAGCCCGGACCGCCGTGCGGACCGCGTCGCCGCCGGGAAGCCGGAGTATCCGCTGAAGGTGACCGTCACTGCCAGCGGTGACCTCAGTCGAGAACTGAAGTTCTGGCACCACGGTGGCAGGAAGGCTGTCTACACCACGGATACGGTGGCCCCGAAGCTCCGTGATTCTCTCGACGGCCTGGCCGACGTCGTCAGCACCGGGTCGGCGGTGGACTTCGGAGCCCTGCTCGACGATCTCGCCGTCCGGGGCGTGCGGCGGCTCATGGTGGAGGGCGGTGGCACCATCCACACCCAGTTCCTCGCCCAAGGGCTGGCTGACGAGGTCCATCTGGCCATAGCACCCCTGCTGGTCGGTCAGTCGGACGCGCCGCGCTTTCTGGGTCCCGCCGAGTACCCGGGCGGCTCGACCCGCCGTATGGCGCTGCTGGAAACCCGTGCCGTCGGCGATGTCGTCCTTCTGCGCTACGCACCCAAGGAGTTCACCCCGTGACCGACGACCGCGGGTGGCTGGCCCTCGCCGTCGAGATCTCCAGGCAGTGCCCGCCCACCCAGGCGGCGTTCAATGTCGGCGCCGTCATCGTCGGTGCCGACGGCGAAGAGATCAGTCGTGGTTACAGCCGTGAGACTGACGCACATGTGCACGCCGAGGAGTCCGCGCTCGCCAAGCTGCCGCCCGGCGATCCCCGGCTGACCGGCGCGACTCTCTACAGTTCCCTGGAACCCTGTTCCGAGCGCCGGTCCCGGCCCCTTACGTGTACGAGGCTCATCCTCCACGCCTCAATTCCGCGCGTCGTCATCGCCTGGCGTGAGCCCGATCTGTTCGTCACCGGATGCCGGGGTGTCGAACTGCTCACACAGTCGGGTGTCGAGGTCGTGGAGATCCCTGAACTGGCGGATGCCGCGCGTGCCGTCAACGCGCACCTGACGCTGTAGCGGGGCTCGGACGCGCCGCACCGCGCGGTTCGGGCATGGACGCCGTACGGCCCGGGCCTGCGCCGTGGGTGCAGCAGAACGGCCCGCCGGGAGTCGGCGGGCCGGGTGGGTGCGGGGTGGGGGCGCGCGTCGGCCGCGCGGTGCGTCAGGCGTCGGGGGAGCCGCCCAGGTGGTGGACCCGGACCATGTTCGTGGTGCCGGGGACACCGGGAGGCGAGCCCGCGGTGATGATCATGGCGTCGCCCTCGTTGTAGCGCTGGAGCTTGAGGACCTCCTCGTCGACCAGGTCGACCATCTCGTCCGTGCTGCTCACCCACGGCACGATGAAGGACTCCACGCCCCAGCTCAGGGTGAGCTGGTTGCGCGTCGACTCGTCCGTCGTGAAGGCCAGGATCGGCTGGGCGGCGCGGTAGCGGGAGAGACGGCGGGCCGTGTCGCCGGACTGGGTGAAGGCGATCAGGGCCTTGCCGCCCAGGAAGTCCGCGATCTCGCAGGCCGCGCGGGCGACCGAACCGCCCTGCGTACGCGGCTTCTTGCCCGGGACCAGCGGCTGGAGGCCCTTGGAGAGCAGTTCCTGCTCGGCGGCGACCACGATCTTCGACATCGTCTTGACCGTCTCGACCGGGTACGCGCCCACCGAGGACTCGGCGGAGAGCATGACCGCGTCCGCGCCGTCCAGGATCGCGTTGGCGACGTCGGACGCCTCGGCGCGCGTGGGGCGGGAGTTGGTGATCATCGACTCCATCATCTGGGTCGCCACGATCACCGGCTTGGCGTTGCGGCGGCAGAGCTCGATGAGCCGCTTCTGCACCAGCGGGACCTTTTCGAGCGGGTACTCGACGGCCAGGTCACCACGGGCCACCATGATCGCGTCGAACGCCGCGACCACGGCGTCCATGTTGGCGACCGCCTGCGGCTTCTCGACCTTGGCGATGATCGGGACCCGGCGGCCCTCCTCGTCCATGATCTTGTGGACGTCCACCACGTCCTGCGCGTCCCGGACGAACGAGAGCGCGATCATGTCGCATCCCATCCGCAGCCCGAAGCGCAGATCCTCGATGTCCTTCTCGGAGAGCGCGGGGACGTTCACCGCCGCGCCCGGCAGGTTGATGCCCTTGTGGTCGGAGATCACTCCGCCCTCGATGACGATGGACCTGACCTCGGGGCCCACGACCTCGATCACCCGGAGCTCGACGTTGCCGTCGTTGATCAGGATCTGGTCGCCCTTGGAGACATCCCCGGGCAGACCCTTGTAGGTGGTGCCGCAGATGGACTTGTCGCCCGCGACATCCTCGGTGGTGATGGTGAACTCGTCACCGCGGACCAGCTCGACCGGTCCCTCGGCGAAGGTCTCCAGCCGGATCTTGGGTCCCTGGAGGTCGACGAGCACACCCACGGCACGGCCGGTGTCCTCCGACGCCTTCCGGACGCGGTTGTACCGCTCCTCGTGCTCCGGGTGGCTTCCGTGACTCATATTCAGACGGGCCACATTCATTCCGGCCTCGATGAGCGACTTCAGCTGCTCGTACGAGTCGACGGCGGGGCCCAGTGTGCAGACGATTTTGGAACGGCGCATAAGGCGGATCCTATCGGTTTGTTTCCCTGCGGAATATTCCGGCTGGTGGAAAGTACAAATGGGCGGCAGGCCGCTCAGTCGATAGCCGCCCGCCGGGCGATTCACATCGGGTTACATCTGCTCACATGCGGAGCGACCGCCGCTCGAACGATTGCCGTCCGGTCCTCGCCGACCAGTGCGAAAGTCTGCCGAGCGATCTCCAGTTCCTCGTCCGTCGGGACGACGGCCACCGCCGTCCGCGCCCCGTCCGGTGAGATGATCCGCGGCTCCCCGGAACGTACGGCGTTGCGCTCCGCGTCCACAGCCAGGCCGAACACCTCCAGACCCGACACGGCGGCTTCCCGTACCTCCGCCGCGTTCTCCCCGACGCCCGCCGTGAAGGCCACCGCGTCCACCCGGCCGAGGACCGCGCTGTAAGCACCGATGTACTTCTTCAGCCGGTGGATGTAAATGCCGAACGCGAGCCGGGCCCGCTCGTCGCCGGCGTCGATACGCCGGCGGATCTCCCGCATATCGTTGTCCCCGCAGAGGCCGACCAGACCGCTTTTCTTGTTGAGAAGTTCATCGATCTCGTCGACGGACATTCCGGCCACGCGCGTCAGGTGGAACGTGACCGCCGGATCGATGTCACCGGAACGTGTACCCATCACGAGCCCTTCCAAGGGCGTCAGCCCCATCGAGGTGTCCACGCACCGGCCGCCCGCCACGGCCGACGCCGAGGCGCCGTTGCCGAGGTGCAGCACGATCACATTCACCTCCGACGGATCCTTGCCGAGCAACTCGGCGGTCCTGCGGGAGACATACGCGTGCGAGGTGCCGTGGAAGCCGTAGCGGCGGATACGGTGCGCGTCGGCCGTCGCCGTGTCGATGGCGTAGCGGGCCGCGTGCTCCGGCATCGTCGTGTGGAACGCGGTGTCGAAGACGGCGACCTGCGGAAGGTCGGGGCGCAGCGCCCGCGCCGTACGGATCCCGGTGAGGTTCGCCGGGTTGTGCAGCGGCGCCAGGGGCACCAGCCGCTCGATCTCCGCCAGTACGCCGTCGTCGACGACGGCCGGCTCGCTGAACCTCAGCCCTCCGTGGACGACCCGGTGGCCGACCGCCGCCAGTTCGGGGGAGTCGAGCCCGAGTCCGTCGTGGGCCAGTTCGTCCGCGACGGCCTCCAGCGCCTCGGCGTGGTCGGCGATCCTGCCCGTACGTTCACGCCGGCCCTCGTCGGCGTACGGCGACGCGGTGTGCACCAGTCCGGAGGTCTTCTCGCCGATCCGCTCGACCAGGCCGGCCGCGAGCCGGGAGTCGTCCCGCATGTCCAGGAGCTGGTACTTCAGCGACGAGGAACCGGAGTTGAGGACAAGGACGCGGGTGGCCTGCTCGGCCTGGGGATACGGACTCACGGGCTGTCGGCCTTCGGTAGGAGGGAAGAGGGGAAGGGGCTGGGAAGGCAGGGGAACAGGGGGGATGGGGGGATCGGGGGATCGCGGAACAGGAGGATCGCGGGATGGGGGCAGTGGACCGAGGAGCGGGCACGGGAGAGGCGTACCCGCTCACGCGGGCTCGCCCCGCTCGCCCCGTGAGGCCGGTGTGTCCTGTGCGCCGTTCGCGCTCTGCGCCTGGATCGCCGTGATCGCCACCGTGTTGACGATGTCCTGCACCAGCGCGCCGCGCGAGAGGTCGTTGACCGGCTTGCGCAGCCCCTGGAGCACCGGGCCCACGGCCACCGCGCCCGCCGAGCGCTGCACCGCCTTGTACGTGTTGTTGCCCGTGTTGAGATCGGGGAAGATCAGCACCGTCGCCCGGCCCGCCACCTCCGACTCCGGCAGCTTGGTCGCCGCGACGGACGGCTCGACCGCCGCGTCGTACTGGATCGGCCCCTCGATCAGCAGATCCGGACGGGCCGCGCGCACCAGCTTCGTCGCCTCGCGCACCTTGTCGACATCCGCTCCTGAGCCCGAGGTGCCGGTGGAGTACGAGAGCATCGCGATACGCGGCTCGACACCGAACCGGGCGGCCGTGGCCGCCGACTGGATCGCGATGTCGGCGAGCTGCTCCGCGTCCGGGTCCGGATTGACGGCGCAGTCGCCGTACACCAGCACCTTGTCGGCGAGGCACATGAAGAAGACCGACGAGACGATCGACGCATCCCCGCGAGCTCCCTGAGCACCCTGAGCTCCTTGGCCGTCCTGAGCCCGGCGGGTCTTGATGATCTCGAAGGCCGGCCGGATCGTCGCCGCCGTGGAGTGCACCGCCCCCGACACCATGCCGTCGGCCAGCCCTTCCCCCACCATCAGCGTGCCGAAGTAGTTCGGGTCCGCCACGACGTCGTGGGCCAGCTCCACCGTCACACCCTTGTGGGCGCGCAGCTCCGCGTACCGCTCGGCGAAGCGCTGCCGCAGCTCCGAGCCGTTCGGATCGATGAGCCGGGTGGCGCCGAGATCGATACCGAGGTCGGCCGCCTTCTTCCGGATCAGACCGGTGTCACCGAGGAGCGTCAGCTCGCACACGTCGCGGCGCAGCAGTACGTCGGCGGCGCGCAGGACACGGTCCTCCGCGCCCTCCGGCAGGACCACCCGGCTGCGGTGGGCACGGGCCTGCTCCAGCAGCTCGTGCTCGAACATCATCGGTGTCACCCGGCCGCTGCGGGCCACCGAGAGCCGGCCCAGCAGAGCCGAGGTGTCCACATGGCGCTCGAACAGGCCGAGCGCGGTCTCCGCCTTGCGTGGTGTGTCGGCGTTCAACTTCCCTTCCAGGCCGAAGAGTTCGGCCGCCGTGGGAAAGGAACGGCCCGGCACCGAGATCACCGGGGTGCCGGGCGCGAGCCGTGCGGCCAGAGTCAGTACGGAGTCGTCCGGCCGTTCGTCGAGGGTGAGCAGCACTCCCGCTATCGGGGGCGTACCGGCCGAGTGCGCGGCGAGCGCGCCCACCACCAGATCGGCGCGGTCACCGGGCGTGACCACCATGCAGCCAGGGGTCAGCGCGCGCAGGAAGTTCGGCAGCATCGCCCCGCCGAAGACGAAGTCCAGCGCGTCCCTGGCCAGCCCCGCGTCGTCACCGAGCAGCACCGTGCCGCCCAGGGCCTGGGTGATCTGGGCGACGGTCGGCGCGGCGAGCGCCGGTTCGTCCGGCAGTACGTAACAGGGCACCGGCAGCCGCGCGGCCGACCCCTCCGCGATCTCCGCCCGGTCCTCGGCGGCGACCCGGTTGACGACCATGGCCAGCACATCGCAGCCGAGGACCTCGTAGGCGCGGTGGGCGTTGCGCGCCTCGGCCCGTACGGACTCGGCGTTCTGGCCCTTGCCGCCCACCACCGGGATCACGGACGCGCCGAACTCGTTGGCGAGCCGGGCGTTGAGCGACAGCTCGTCGGGGAGCTGCGTGGCCGAGAAGTCCGTGCCCAGGACGAGGACGACCTCGTACTCCCGCGCCACCCGGTGGAAGCGGTCGACCAGCCGCGAGACCAGCTCGTCGGTGCCCCGCTCGGCCTGGAGCGCGGACGCCTCGTGGTAGTCGAGCCCGTAGACGGTCGCCGGATCCTGGGACAGCCGGTACCGGGCCCGCAGCAGCTCGAAGAGCCGGTCGGGACCGTCGTGGACCAGTGGCCGGAAGACTCCCACCCGGTCCACCTGGCGGGTCAGCAGCTCCATGACGCCCAGCTCCACGACCTGACGGCCGTCCCCTCGGTCGATCCCGGTCACGTACACGCTGCGTGTCACGCGCTCTCCCGTTCCTGCTCGTCCCTGCCGGTGTGTGCCGTGCCTGCTGGTGCCTGGCCCTGCTCGTGTGATGAACAGCTCGTTCCCGCCGGTGTTCCCGTGGGGGTGGCGACGCCTTCTTGACAATACCTCCGGGGATGGTTAGGCAGCCGGGGCGTTCAGAGGCATACCGGCAGGTGTACGGGCAGGCGCGCAGGGGGGCGCGCGACGGGGCGTACAGGGAGGTGTACGGGCGTGCACGGCGTGGTGTACGAACCGTTCGCCGGCGCGGTCGACCGCACCGCCGACAGCGGTACCACCCGGCGCGTGACGCCGGTCACCCGTGGGAGGATCGAATCGGAACAGGCTCACCCGTGGAGGACAGTGGATCCGGTAGCCCTGTCCTCCGGAGAAGTACGGCACTAGCGAGCAGGAGACACAGCACGATGCGTATCGGAGTTCTCACCGCAGGCGGCGACTGTCCCGGCCTGAACGCAGTGATCCGTTCGGTCGTGCACCGGGCCCTGACCGGATACGGCGACGAGGTCATCGGATTCGAGGACGGCTTCAAGGGACTGCTCGACGGCCACTTCCGCCCGCTCGACCTCAACGCGGTCAGCGGCATCCTGGCCCGCGGCGGCACGATCCTGGGCTCGGCCAGGCTGGAGCGCGGCCGGCTGCGCGAAGCCGCCGAGAACTGCGCCGAGTTGGCCCAGCGCTACGGCATCGACGCGCTCATTCCCATCGGCGGCGAGGGCACACTGACGGCGGCCCGGCTGCTCTCGGACGCCGGGATGCCCGTCGTCGGTGTCCCCAAGACCATCGACAACGACATCTACTCCACCGACCGCACCTTCGGTTTCGACACCGCCGTCACCGTCGCCACCGAGGCGATCGACCGGCTCAAGACCACCGCCGAGTCCCATCAGCGGGTGATGGTCGTGGAGGTCATGGGACGGCACGCGGGCTGGATCGCGCTGGAGTCCGGGATGGCGGGCGGCGCGCACGGCATCTGCCTGCCCGAGCGGCCCTTCGAGGTCGACAGCCTGGTGAAGATGGTCGAGGCGAGGTTCTCGCGCGGGAAGAAGTTCGCGGTGATCTGTGTCGCCGAGGGCGCGCACCCGGCCGAGGGCTCGATGGAGTACGGCAAGGGCGAGATCGACCAGTTCGGCCATGAGCGTTTCCAGGGCATCGGCAACCGGCTCGCGGCGGAGCTGGAGCGCCGGATGGGCAAGGAGGCCAGGCCGGTGATCCTGGGCCATGTCCAGCGCGGCGGCACACCGACGGCGTACGACAGGGTGCTCGCGACCCGGTTCGGCTGGCACGCGGTGGAGGCCGTGCACCGCGGCGAGTTCGGAGGCATGACGGCGCTGAAGGGGACGGCGGTGGAGATGGTGCCGCTGGCGGAGGCCGTGACGCAGCTCAAGACGGTCCCGGAGAACCGGATGTTCGAGGCGGAGAGCGTCTTCTAGTCTTCTCCGTCGCGTCCGTCGCGTCTGCGGCGTCCGCTGAGGGCGGCCCGGGGCGTCTCCGGGCTCAGTGGGACGCGGGGAGCCAGCGGTACTGCAACTCCGGGCGCCCGACCTGCCCGTACTGCGGACTGCGCACCGCGCGCCCGTTGGTGACGAGATGTTCGAGATAGCGGCGCGCGGTGATCCGTGAGATCCCGACCCTGACGCCCGCCTCGGCGGCGGTCAGCCCGGTGGGCGACTCGCGGAGCGTACGGGTCACCGACTCCAGCGTCGGCGAGCTCAGCCCTTTGGGCAGCGAGGACGGCTGCGGCGCCCGCAGCGCGCCGAGTGCCCGGTCCACCTCCTCCTGGCCGCTGGCCTCTCCGGCCGCCGCCCGGAACTCCGCGTAACGGGTGAGGCGGTCACGCAGGGTGGCGAAGGTGAACGGCTTCAGGACGTACTGGACGACACCGAGCGAGACGCCCTCCCGTACCACCGCGAGATCGCGCGCCGACGTCACGGCGATGACATCCGCGTGGTGTCCGGCGGCCCGCAGCGCGCGCAGGAGCTGGAGGCCGTGGCCGTCGGGCAGGTAGAGGTCGAGCAGGATCAGATCGATGTCCGTGCGCTCCAGCAGCCGGGCGGCCTCGGCGCGCGAGTGGGCGAGGCCGGCGACCGTGAAGCCGCTCACGCGGGCGACATAGAGCTGATGCGCGTCCGCGGCGACCGGATCGTCCTCGACCACCAGCACCCGGATCGGCCCGCGCGCCGCGGGACCAGCCGCCCCGGGGCTCACCGGACCGCCTCCGTGCCGGCGGATGGCGGGGAGTCCCCACGGGGAGCCGGGACCGCGTCCGTACGAGGAGCCGGGACGGCCGTCATGCCGGCGGGCGGCGCGGCTCCGGCCTGCGGCGACCGCGCCGTGTCCGCACCGGCGGACGACGGTACGGCTCCCGCGCCCGTACCGGCCGACGAGGCCGCCGCATCCGCGCCCGCGCCGTTCGGTGGCGGCACCACCGCGCCCGTACCGGCCGACGCGCTCGGCCGCTTCCCCAGCGGCAGCCGTACGGTGAACTCCGCGCCGCCCTCCGCGCCCCGGGCCAGCTCCACCGTTCCCCGCGCGCGGTGCACGGCCTGCCGTACCAGCGCCAGACCGAGTCCGCGCCCAGGACCACGTGTCGACCAGCCGCGCCGGAACACCTCCTCCATGTCCCCGGGATCGACGCCCTCGCCCGTGTCCCGTACGCCGAGCAGCAGTTCACCGCCGTCGGCGCCGCTCCCGCCCTCGGCGCCGTTCCCGCCGGCGGCACTGCCACCGCCGGTGACCAGCGCCGTCACCGTCACCCGCGCGCCCTCGCCGCCCTGTGCCGCGTCCACGGCGTTGTCGATCAGATTGCCCAGGATCGTCACCAGATCGCGGGGCGCGAGCGCCGTGGGCAGGACGCCGTCGTCGATACGGCTGTCCTCCGCGAGCACCAGCTCCACCCCGCGTTCGTTCGCCTGGGCCGCCTTCCCCAGCAGCAGCGCCGCCAGCACCGGCTCGCCGACCGCGCCCACCACCCGGTCGGTGAGCGCCTGGGCCAGCTCCAGCTCCGCCGTGGCGAACTCCACCGCCTGCTCCACCCGGTCCAGTTCGATCAGCGAGACGACGGTGTGCAGCCGGTTCGCGGCCTCGTGCGCCTGTGAGCGCAGCGCCTGGGTGAATCCGCGCTCCGAGTCCAGCTCTCCGGACAGCGCCTGGAGTTCGGTGTGGTCACGCAAGGTGATGACCGTACCGCGCCGCTCTCCGCCCACCACCGGCTGGGTGTTGACCACCACGATCCGGTCGGCCGTCATATGCACCTCGTCCACCCGCGGCCCGGAGGCGAGCAGCGCGCCGGTGAGCGGCGCGGGCAGCCCCAGCTCGGTGACCGGGCGGCCCACGGCGGAGTCGTCGAGGCCGAGCAACTCCCGGCCGGCGTCGTTCATCAGGGCGATCCTGCGCCTGCCGTCGAGCATCAGCAATCCCTCGCGCACGGCGTGCAGCGCGGCCTGGTGGTAGTCGTGCATCCGGCTCAGCTCGGCCGCGTTCATCCCGTGGGTGTGCCTGCGCAGCCGGGCGTTGATGACATAGGTGCCGAGACCGCCGAGCGCCAGTGCCGCGCCCGCCGCCAGCGCCAGCACCTTGACCTGGCGCGTCACCTCGGACGAGATCCGGTCCACGGTGATGCCGACGCTCACCAGCCCGGTGATCCGCCCGTTGTCCCGCACCGGTGTGACGGCCCGGATCGAGGGGCCGAGCGTGCCGGTGTAGGTCTCGGTGAACGTCTCGCCGCGCAGCGCCGGAGCCGTACGTCCCAGGAAGGGCATACCGATCTGTGCCGGATCCGGATGGGTCCAGCGGATGCCCTTCGGGTTCATGATCGTGATGAAGTCGATCCCGGTGTCGTGCCGCACCCGTTCCGCGTACGGCTGGAGCAGGGCCGTCGGATCGGGCGTACGGATCGCCTCCCGTACAGAGGGCGAATCGGCCAGCGCGTACGCCGTGGCCAGAACCTGCTTGCGTGCGGTCTCGTCCGTGTGGGCACGACCTGTGACGTACGCGAACAGCACGCACCCCGCCACGACCGCCGCGACCAGCACCACCTGCATGGCGAAGAGCTGCGTGGCGAGGCTGCGCGGACGGGGCAGATGCATGGGGCAAGTCTGCATTGCCGCATTCACATGAACGAAATGAACGTAACCGTGACCGGGGTCACAGGCTGATGGATAGTCGCCGGGACCCCTCGGACAGGGACGGGGGAATCGCACGGATACGAGTCAAGGAGGACCCGTGGCCGCACGTCGGGACCGCACCCATTATCTGTACATAGCGGTGATCGCCGCCGTCGCACTCGGCATTCTGGTGGGCTTCGCGGCTCCTGGTGTGGCCGTCGAGCTGAAGCCGATCGGTACCGGCTTCGTCAATCTCATCAAGATGATGATCTCGCCCGTGATCTTCTGCACGATCGTGCTGGGCGTCGGATCGGTCAGGAAGGCCGCGAAGGTCGGTGCCGTCGGCGGACTCGCCCTCGGCTACTTCATGGTGATGTCGACCGTCGCGCTGGCCATCGGCCTGATCGTCGGCAACATCCTGGAGCCCGGCTCCGGTCTGCACCTCACCGAGGCCACCCGTGGCGCGGGCGCCGCCCAGGCGGAGGGCGCGAGCGAGTCCACCGCGGACTTCCTGCTCGGCATCATCCCGACGACGATGGTCTCGGCCTTCACCGAGGGCAAGGTCCTCCAGACGCTGCTGGTCGCGCTGCTGGCGGGCTTCGCGCTCCAGGCGATGGGCTCGGCGGGCGAACCGGTGCTGCGGGGCATCGGGCACATCCAGCGGCTGGTCTTCCGGATGCTCGCGATGATCATGTGGGCGGCTCCGGTCGGCGCGTTCGGCGCGATCGCGGCGGTGGTCGGCGAGACGGGTGTCGACGCGCTGAAGTCGCTGGCGATCATCATGGTCGGCTTCTACATCACCTGTGCGATCTTCGTCTTCGTCATCCTGGGCCTGCTGCTGAGGCTGATCGCGGGGGTGAACATTCTCTCGCTGCTGAAGTATCTCGGCCGTGAGTTCCTGCTGATCCTGTCGACGTCCTCCTCGGAGTCGGCGCTGCCGCGGCTCATCGCGAAGATGGAGCACCTGGGCATCAGCAAGCCCGTCGTCGGTATCACCGTGCCGACCGGCTACTCGTTCAACCTGGACGGTACGGCCATCTATCTGACGATGGCCTCGCTCTTCATCGCCGAGGGCATGGGCGATCCGCTCTCGATCGGGGAGCAGATCTCGCTCCTGCTGTTCATGATCATCGCGTCCAAGGGCGCGGCGGGCGTCACCGGCGCGGGCCTGGCCACCCTGGCGGGCGGTCTCCAGTCCCACCGGCCCGAACTGGTCGACGGCGTGGGCCTGATCGTCGGTATCGACCGCTTCATGAGCGAGGCCCGCGCGCTGACGAACTTCGCGGGGAACGCGGTGGCGACGGTCCTGGTCGGTACGTGGACGAAGGAGATCGACAAGGAGCGGGTGGACGAGGTCCTGGCGGGCCGGATCCCGTTCGACGAGAAGACGCTGCTGGACGACGGGCACGGAGAGGTTCCGGCGCCGGCGCCCGAAACCGGGGCGGTGGCGGAGAAGAAGACGGCGGCGGTCTGACCGCGGCCCCGGCGACGACCTCGGCCGAGGCCCCCTCCCCCAACCTCGGCCTTCCCCAGGACCGGCCCGCACGGAACCCCTCCCGTCCGGGCCGGTCCTCATTCCCCGCCTGACGGCGGGGCACATCCGGCCCGTCCGGCGTTTGAGGACGGAACGGCCGGCCCCGGTGCCGGGTCTCCGGACGGCACGGCCGCCCGGGTGCGGGCGAAATCCAGCCCGTCCGGCGATTGAGGACGGAACCGCCCGCCCCCAGGCCGCATTGACGGCGGGTGTTCACATCCGTAGCCTGCATCTCCGTACGTGGATGGAATCCGCGGAGGGAGACGCTCCATGGCCGGTCCGACCATCGCCGAGGTCAGGCTCACGCCGATCCTCGTGACCGATCCGCCGCTGCTCAACACCCAGGGCGTGCACCAGCCCTACACCCCGCGGCTGATCGTGGAGGTGGTCACCGCCGACGGCGTGACGGGGATCGGTGAGACGTACGGGGACACGAGGTACCTGGAGCTGGCACGGCCGTTGGCGGAGCGGCTGCCCGGACTCCGGGTCACCGATCTCAACGGGCTGTTCGCGCTGGCCGGTCAGGTGGCCGTCGACGCCTCCCGGGTGGACGACTCCGTCGACGTCGGCGGGCTTCGGGGTGTGCAGACCGCCGACAAGCTGCGGCTCTCGGTCGTCTCCGCCTTCGAGGTGGCGTGCCTGGACGCGTGGGGCAGGACGGCCGGTATCCCCGTGCACGGGCTGCTCGGCGGCAAGGTCCGCGACCGTGTCGAATACAGCGCGTACCTCTTCTACCGCTGGGCCGGGCATCCGAACGGCGCCGGCGGGACCGACGACTGGGGCGCCGCCGTGGATCCGGCCGGTGTGGTGGCTCAGGCCGAACGCTTCGCCCGCGACTACGGGTTCACCTCGTTCAAGCTCAAGGGCGGTGTGTACGAACCGGCCGAGGAGATCGCCGCCGTACGCGCCCTGGCCGAGCGCTTCCCCGGCCGGCCACTGCGGCTGGACCCCAATGGCGCCTGGTCCGTGGAGACTTCGCTCAAGGTCGCCGACGAGCTGCGTGACGTCCTCGAATATCTGGAGGATCCCACCAGCGGCACACGGAACATGGCCGAGGTCGCCGCCCGCGCCCGGGTCCCGCTCGCCACCAACATGTGTGTCACCACGTTCGCCGAGATCCGCGAGGCGTTCACCACGGGTGCGGTCCAGGTGGTGCTGAGCGACCACCACTACTGGGGCGGACTGCGCAACACCCGCGAACTCGCCGCGATCTGCCGCACCTTCGGCGTCGGCATGTCCATGCACTCCAACACCCATCTCGGGATCAGCCTGGCCGCGATGACCCATGTCGCCGCCACCGTCCCCAATCTCGACTACGCCTGCGACAGCCACTATCCGTGGCAGACCGAGGACGTCGTCACGGACGAGTCGAAGGAGCGGCTCACCTTCACCGACGGCCGCCTCGACGTCCCGGACGCTCCCGGACTCGGTGTCGAACTCGACCGCGACCGCCTCGCCGTACTGCACCGGCGGTGGCTGGACGACGACGGCGGCCTGCGCGACCGCGACGACGCGGCGGCGATGCGGGTGGCCCACCCGCAGTGGACGACGCCGGCGGTTCCGCGCTGGTGACCTCCCGGCGTGAGGGTGGGAGCGGGGCTCATGGCGCTGTGCGGGGCCCGTCCGTGTCCGCCTCTACCACGCCACCGGCAGCGCGACGGGGAACCGCCGGATCGTCTCCGTGTCCCAGCGCACCTCCTCGACCGGCACCGCCAGCCGCAGCCGTGGAAAGCGGTTCACCAGGCCGCCGATCGCCGCCTCCAGCTCCACCATCGCCAACGGCGCGGCGATGCACCGGTGTCCGCCCCAGCCGAAGGTCATGTGCGGGGTCGGCGTACGGTCCGGGTCGATGACGTCCGGGTCCGTGAAGCGCTTCGGATCGCGGTTCGCGGTCAGGTACGAGACATGGACGAAGTCGCCCGCCCGGATCGTCACACCCTCGATCTCCACGTCCTCGGTGGCGATCCGCGGGATGCCGACGCCCTTGCGGAACGGGATGAAGCGGAGCAGTTCGTCCAGGACCCGTGTCAGCTCCTCGGGCCGGCTCCGTACCTGCTCCATCAGATCGGGCCGGTTCAGCAGGATGTACGCGATATTGCTGATCTCGCAGGTCGCGGTGTCGTGCCCGCTCAGCATGAGCGTCAGCGCCATGACGGCCAGATCCTGGTCGTCGAAGGCGTCGTCGCCCTCCTTCGCGGCGGCCAGGGTGCTGATCAGATCGTCACCGGGACTGCGCCGCCGCTCGGTGACGAGCCCGCCGAAGTACTCGCGCAGAGCCGACTTCGCGTGCGCCGCGGCCTGCTGGGTCTCCGGACCGGTGGAGAGCAACTGGTGCGCGTACTCCTGCATGCCGGGCCGGTCCTCGGGCGCGATGCCCAGCAGCTCGCAGATGGTGTGCTGGGGGAGCCGGTCCGAGAGATGGCTCACCAGATCGGCGGGCGAACCGTGCTCGGCCATCTCGTCGAGCAGCCCGGCGGCGATGCCCTCGACCGCCGGTCGCATCCGGTCCACATGCCGCTTGGTGAACGCCTGCGAGGCCAGCTTGCGCAGCCGGGTGCTCCGGGGCGGATCGATGACATTGATCGACTCGGGCGAGACGATCGGCTCCGGCGTCAGCCGCGGATAGTTCCGGCCGGTGATCGCCGCCCGGCTGAACCGGTGATCGGTGGTCACCTGCCGCACCCCCTCGAACCCCGTGACCAGCCACGCGTCCGCGTCACCGTAGGGCAGCCGGATCCGGGTCACCGGATTCCTGGACATGAGCTCCGTGAGCAGGGGATCGAATTCCAGGCCTTCGCTGAAGTCGAACGGACAGGTGGTTGTTTCGCCGATTTCGGTCATCGCCTACTCCAGGACGGGCACGTTCGTTAGGAACGGCGCGGTTGTCAGCAATGCATAATTACCTCCCCTATTTCGCGTATATGCCCCGCACGCGGCAAATGGGTAATCGGCCACCCTTTGGAGTGCCCGTCCCCTCCGCCGTCTCTGCCGGATCCCTTCCGGCCGTACGACCGGCCGACCCGCGGGCCGGCCGGCGGGCGCCGGGCGCCGGGTCAGGCCGTGGCCCGCATGTGCTCCCGTGCCCATTCCTCGAAGCTGGTGAGGGGGATGCCGAGGTCTCTCGCGTACTCGGGGCGGGCCGGCTGGCCGACCACGTTCATCCACTCGTGCGAGGCGCCCATCCCCGGCATGCCCGCGGCGAGAGCCTCCTCCACGGTCATGTCCGGCGCGGACAGCGGGGTGCCCAGCGCGCGGGAGAGGACCTCGGCGATCTCCGCCATCGACAGGTAGTCGCTCGCCAGCTCCAGCTCGATCCCGCCGAACCGCTCCGGCGCGGTGAGGGCCGCCGCGGCGGCCCTGCCGATGTCCTCCACCGCCGCGAGGGAGAGCCGGGTGGCGGGTTTCAGGACGGACACGATGCCGCCCTCGATCCCGCGCGGGAAGAGGAACGCCATGGACGGCAGGAAGTTCTCCATGAAGAAGCCCGGCTTGATGAGTGTCCAGTGGGCGAAGCCGGCCGCGCGGACCCGGTCCTGGATCGCGGTCTTGGCGCCGAGGGTGGGTTCCATCGACGCCCAGCGGCCCTCGGCCCAGCCGGGAGCCTCGGTGCGCCGGTCGGCGCCGGAGACGGACGTGTGCACGAACTGCGGTACTCCGGCGGCCTTCGCGCCCTCGACGAGGTTGACGCCCTGGGCGGTCTCGCCGGCGAAGTCGAAGCCGTCCTCGGTCATGCCCGGCATCTGTACGGAGAAGACGGCGCGGGCGCCCTCGGCGGCCCGGATCACGGACTCGCGGTCGCGGAGGTCGCCGGTGACCAGTTCGGCGCCGAGCGCCTCGACGGCCCTGGCGCGGCCGGTGGCCGGGTCGCGGACCAGGGCGCGGACGGGAACGCCCGCCGCGAGCAGGGCGCGGGCGGTGGCGCCGCCCTGTCTGCCGGTGGCGCCGGTGACCAGGACGGGTGCGGAATCGGTGGACATGATGCTCCTCGGGGTGCCCTCGGTAAACGGCGGGGCCCGCCGTTTCTCTGCACGATACAATACGGCGGGGCCCGCCATTTAATGGAACCGGAGGTGGCGCCATGCCCGCCCAGCAGCGCGCGGACGCCAGGCGCAACTACGCGCGCATCCTCGCCGTGGCCGAGGAGGAGGTCGCCGCACGCGGCGTCAACGCCTCCCTGGAGCAGATCGCCCGCACCGCGGGGGTCGGTTCGGCGACCGTGCGCCGCCACTTCCCCACCCGCCGCGCACTGCTGGAGGCGGTCTCCCGGAACCGGATCGAGGCCCTGTGCGTCCGCGCCCGCGACCTGGCGGGCGCGGACGACAGCCGGAGCGCGCTGCTGGACTGGCTGGGTGACGTGGTCGCCTACTCCGCCTCCGCCCGAGGGCTGGCGCCCGTACTGGCTCCCGAGGGCGCCGGGCCCGGCTCGGAGCAGGTGAACTCCTGCTCGGCGTTGCTGGAGGCGGCGGCGGCCCCGCTGCTCCGCCGCGCCGCGCGGGACGGCGCGGTGGCGACGAGCGTCACCTTCGCCGATCTGATCACCCTGATCGTCGGTATCGCCCTGGCCACGGAGCATCAGCCCGATCCCGCAGGCGAGGCGGACCGGCTGTTCCGGCTGGCCGTGGCGGGACTGAGTCCCGGGGGCTGAACAGGGCGCGCGGCGGGGCCGCCGCCGCGCCACGGGAGCGGTGGCCGTCCGGTGACAGTTCCCGCACGTGACTGGCACGCGCTGCCGCAACCCACGTCTCGGACGAGACCGTCCTTGAGGTTGTCCCCGGGGTCCGGGGCCGACCATGTGGGGGTTTACATGTATAGGACGAACCGCGGAAGCACGCGCACCCGTGACAACCGTACGGCCGTGAGGCGTTCATCTCTGGCAGCGGTCTGTCTGGTGGTCCTGGTGCCGGCGCTGGCCGCGTGCGGCTCGGACACGAGCACGCGGTCCCCCGACGACCGCTCTTCCGGCGCATCGGCCACCAAGGAAGCCGGTGCCGCGGCGCCGGCCGAGAAGGTCGACGCGTGCGCGCTGCTCAAGCCCGCGGAGATCACGCCGGTCATCGGCGAGAACGACGGCGGTCGGCCTGATTCCGGGGTGGGGGAGAGCGTGTGTCTGTGGGAGAACCCCGACACCTACCACTCCGTCACGTTGAGCATCGGCTCACCCGGCACGGCCGCCCCGGACCAGTCGGCCTCCGGCACCGACGGGATCAGCTTCGGCTCCGGCAACGCGGCCGACTTCGCGGTGGGCGACCGGGCCTGCACGCTCCAGGTCGTCACGAGCGTCACGGACGAGTCCGACCGCCCGGCCATGGCCGAGCTCATCGGTCTCGTCCGCACGCGGGTCTGACAGGACGCGTGCCGGGACCGGGACCGGCTCGTACGGAGACGTCCGTACGAGCCGGTCGAGCCCGTCCGCCGGCCGGACCCGTGCGCCGGTCGAATCCGTCCGCCGGTCCGGCCGGCCGGTGGGCCCGGGATCAGCCGAACGGGATCCGGATCACCGACTGGTTGCCGATGCCGAGTGTGCTGGTGCCGTTGCCGATGGCGTTCCAGACCTCGATACGGACCTTGCCGTTGACCAGGTCGCCGTGGGTGCCGGTACTCGACTTGAGCCCGCTCGCCTGCGTGTAGTGCTCGTAGCCGGGGACCGGATCGGTCGCGAAGTACGGATATGTCTCCGTACGGTCCCAGGTGCCGTCGCCCGTGCGGTCGTAACTCACCCTGATCTGCTGCCCGTTGCCGACCGTCGCGCCCGAGTCCACGAAGAGGTCGAACTGCGTCTGGCCGCCGTTGTACGTCCGGGTGATTCCGCCGGAGGTGAAGACCTGCGGATTGTGCGGTGTGCCGTCGTGGTTGGCGCCGCCCGCCGTGGCGAGAGTGGCCGTGGTGGCCGAGCCGGTGGAGTCGCCGAGGCCCGCGCCCGCGCGCGCGTACAGCGTCGAGGAGCCCGAAGGCGGGGGATCGGTCGGCGGGTCGGTGGGCGGGTCCGTCGGCGTCGAGCCGCCGCCACGGGTCCAGACGGCCACGTAGTCGACCAGCATGGGACGGCCGGGAACGGTCGCCGCCGTCGGCGTCGGTCCGCCGAGCGCGTCCGGGAAGGCGCCGCCGATCGCCACGTTGAGCAGCAGGAAGTACCCGGCGTGGTCGGTCATATCGGCCCAGGTGCCCGCGTCGACCCGGTCCTGCCGCACGGAGTGGAAGAGCTGGTCGTCCACGTACCAGCGCAGCTCGTTGGGCGCGACCGAGCGGTCCCACTCGAAGCGGTAGGTGTGGAAGGCGGACTGGCAACTGGCGCCGGGGCACGCGCGGTTGGCGCCGAGACCGGTGGTCTCGTTGCAGGGACCGCCCGGACTGACACCGCAGTGCAGCACGCCCCAGACGGAATTGATCCCGTTGACGTTCTCCATGATGTCGAACTCGCCGGTGCCCGGCCAGTTCCAGTAGTTGCCGCGGTACGGCGAGCCGAGTGCCCAGAAGGCGGGCCAGTAGCCGAGCGCGGCGGTTCCGGTGACGTTCGGCATCTGGATACGGCCCTCGATACGGAGGGTGCCGCCCGCCGGGGCCTTGAAGTCGGCGCGGCGGGTCTCGATCCGGGCCGAGGTCCAGTTGCCCCCGCCGTCCCTGAGCGGGGTGATACGGAGATTGCCCCCGCCGTCGAGGCTCAGATTGTCCGGGTTCGCGGTGTAGTTCTGTATCTCGCCCGTGCCCCAGTTGCCGGGCCCGCCGGGATAGCCGTGACCGGTGTCGATCTGCCAGTTGGCGGCGGAGGGCAAGGTGCCGCCGGCGCCGTTGAAGTCGTCACTCCACTGAAGGTTCCAGCCGGGAGCGGGCGGGATGGCGCCCTGCGCGCTGCCCGCGCCCGTCAGCCCGATGAAGCCCGCCAGCGCGACGGCCAGGGCGAGGGCCGCGGCGAGGAAGGGGGTGCGGGGGGTGTGCCGGGTACGGGGTGTGCGTCTGATGCGGCTCGTTCTCAAGGAAACGCCTCCGGTGAGGATGGTGCCGAGGAGGATCCGGTCCGGGAGGATCCGGTCCACCGACCGGATCGGCGGACCGCCGATCGATCTGAGAGCGCTCTCAGTACGTCTTTTACGACGTGCCGGGTGAGCCGTCAATGGGCCCGGCCCGTCCGTCTCCTGAAGGCGGCGGCCCGCCTCCGGGGAACCGGCTCCTTGCCTTGACGTCGGCGTCAAGGATTACGGTCGAGGACATGAGAATCGGCGAGCTGGCGGAGCGGGCCGGGACCACCGCCCGGACTCTGCGGTACTACGAGTCCCGCGGGCTCCTGCCCGCACGGCGCGCGGTGAACGGGTACCGCACGTACGACGAGAGCGATCTGCGGCTCCTCCGGCAGATCCGGACCCTCCAGGACTTCGGGTTCGAGCTGGAGGAGACCCGGCCGTTCGTCGAGTGTCTGCGCGCCGGGCACCCGGCCGGCGACGTCTGCCCCGCCTCGCTCGCCGTGTACCGCCGCAAGCTCACGGAGCTGGACGCGCTGATCGACCAGCTCCGGTCGGTCCGCTCCCAGGTCGGCGCGCAGCTCGCACAGGCCGAGACCGCGCGAGCGGCGGCCCCTGTGCCCCGGTGCGAGCTGACGGCGCCCGCCCAGCAGGACCCCGCCCAGCAGGACCCCGCCCAGCAGGACCCCTGTCCCTTA
>NZ_MAUD01000125.1 GCF_001700515.1 Streptomyces lushanensis | reverse complement strand
CGACGGCCCGGCCGTACTCGGACGACTCCGACAACGCGGCGAGGTGCCGTGCCAGGCGTTCCGGGCCCGCGAAGACCGGCCGGACAGGGCCTAGGGCCTGTCCGGCGGATCACGGCCTCACAGGGCCACCCGGCCACCCGGCACACGGGCACACGGGCACACGGGCACACGGGCACACGGGCACACGGGCACACGGCTGGAGGATGTCCCTCGGGCACCGGACGGGTCGGTCGCCGGGCGGATCAGTCGCCGGACGGGCTGAGAATCGTCGTCGTCGCCTCGGCGGGGACACTGCCCGAGGCGACGATCCGGGACTCGCCGCGTGTCCCGCCGGTACGGTCCAGCAGACCCGCGGTCACCGCGATCGCCAGACCGACCACCGCGAGTGCCGCGCCGACCAGGGTCGGGGACATCCAGCCCCAGCCCGCCGCGATCGCCGCGCCGCCGGCCCAGGCGCCGCCCGCGTTGGCGAGGTTGAAGGCCGAGTGGTTCGAGGCGGAGGCGAGCGTCGGGGCGTCCTTGGCCTTGTTCATGACGAGCATCTGGAGCGGCGTGGTCGTCAGGAAGCCGATCCCGCCCAGCAGCACGACCGTCACCAGCGCCGCCCACTGCACCTGCGCCGTGAAGCGGAAGGCGACCAGCACCAGCGCGAGGGCGGCGAGCGAGACATAGAGCGTGGGCCGCAGCGCCCGGTCGGTCAGCGGTCCCGCCGCCAGCGCGCCCAGCGTCATACCGATACCGAACAGCGCGAGGACGAGGGTGACGGACGACTCGCCGAAGCCCATGACCTCGGTCGTCATCGACGCCAGATACGAGTAGACGGCGAAGACCCCGGCGAAACCGAGGACCGCGGTGGCGAGCGCGAGCAGCACCTGACGGTTGCCGAGGGCGCGCACCTCCCGGCCCAGGCTCTGGTGCGCGTCGACGGGTACGTCCGGTACGAGCCGGGCCAGCGCCACCAGCGAGAGCAGACCGATCACGGTGACCACCAGGAAGGTGGCCCGCCAGCCGAGGTGCTGGCCGAGCAGGGTGGCGGCCGGGACGCCGACGATGTTGGCGACGGTCAGTCCGAGGAACATCGTCGCCACGGCCCGCGCCTGCCGTCCCTCGCGCACCGTCCGGGCGGCGACGACCGCGCCCACCCCGAAGAACGCGCCGTGCGGCAGTCCGGCGAGCACCCGGCCCGCGAGCAGCCAGCCGAAGCCCGGAGCGAGCGCAGAGGCGAGATTGCCGACGACGAAGAGCGCCATCAGCAGCAGGAGCATCCGCCTGCGCGGGACACGGGAGCCGACGGCGGTGAGCAGCGGCGCGCCGACGACGACGCCGAGCGCGTAGGCCGAGACCAGATGACCGGCGGTGGGCACGGATGTTCCCAGATCGTCCGCGACGTTGGGCAGCAGGCCCATCATCACGAACTCGGTGGTACCGATGCCGAAGGCGCTCACAGCCAGGGCGAGCAGGGCCAGGGGCATGAAGAACGACCTCTCCGTAGTAAGTGCCTCTACGGAACAAAGCCTTTCAGGCCGTTTGTTCCGGCAGGTGAACACCGGATTGCGCCGGGCGTCCCGCCGAAGCGAAAGGCGTGTGGTCCGGGCCCGTCGGGACACTCCGCCCGTGGGGACAAGCCCGCCTGTCGGGACACCCGTCAGGACAGCTGCACCCGGGCCGCGATCGGCAGATGGTCGCTGTCGGTCCGGGGCAGAGTCCAGGACGAGGTCGGCTCGACGCCCTTCACCATGATCTGGTCGATCCTGGCCAGCGGGAACGAGGCCGGCCAGCTGAAGCCGTAGCCGTCGCCCGCCGCGCCCTGGGTGGAGCGCATCTGGGACGTGACGGCGTTGAGGGAGCGGTCGTTCATCGTGCCGTTGAGATCACCGAGCAGGATCACCCGGCCGATCCGTTCGTCCGCGATGGCCTCGCCGAGCGCGTCCGCGCTGTTGTCCCGCTGGTTGGCGGTGAAGCCCGCGTGCAGTTTGACCCGAACGGACGGCAGGTGCGCCACATAGACGGCGACCGGGCCGTGCGGCGTGGTGACCGTGGAGCGCATCGCGCGGACCCAGCCGAGCCGGATGTCGACGGGCGCGGTACCGGTCAGCGGGTACTTGCTCCACAGCCCGACCGTGCCCTGCACGGAGTGGTACTTGAACGTGTCCGCAAGCGCCTTCTCGTACGCCGGTACATCACTGGCCTGCAACTCCTCCAGCGCGAGGACGTCCGCGCCCGACTCCGCGAGGCTGCTCGCGGTGCCCTGCGGATCCGGGTTTCCCGCGTTGACGTTGTGGGTGGCGACGGTGAGATCGCCGCCGACGCCCGACTTCCCGACGAGGAGTCCGCCGAAGAGGTTGAGCCAGATCACGGCGGGAAGCAGCAGGGCGATCAGCGCGGTGGCCGATCGGCGCAGCAGGGCCGGTACGAGCAGCACCGGAACGGTCAGCCCGAGCCAGGGCAGGAAGGTCTCGGTGAGACTGCCCAGATTGCCGATCCGGTTGGGGATCTGCGCGTGAAAGATCATCAGAAGAGCGACCAGCACAGCGGCGATCGCGAGGATGATGCCGCGCCGCCAGACACCGGAATCCCGGCGCCAGCGGCCCAGCAGGGTTCTGACGCGGGATCCGGTGCGGGGCTCGTGCCCGTCCGCCGTCACCGACTGCGCTGTGTACTCCTGCGTCATGTCCGCTGCCCTCACTGCCTTGCCTTGTGCACGCCCGCCTCTGACCCTAGGGGATGTACGGGCGCTTCTCCGCCGTCCGGGGACGGCCGTACTGTCACGGAGACGAAGGCCGCGGGGCGGCGGGTTCCGATCAAGGACGGATCACGGGCGGCTGTGACGGAAGACGCATGGAACGCGTCCGGCCGGCGCCGATCCGGAATCTCCCCGTACGGTACGGGGAATCGGCCTCCGGTGCTCACCCCGTGGAGCGGACACGCGGATTCGGGTGCGGACCCCGAGTTCGGCCCTCGGGCGCGGGCACCGAGTGCGGACCCTTCCGTACGGGCCGTCAGACACCCGGCCAGGACACGCGGTGTGCGGTCGAGCGGCGGGGTGGCACGCGGTGCGCGGCACGCGGGCGGGGTGCGCGGGCTCAGGCCCTGGAGCGCCATACGGACGATCCGCTCGGCGAGATCCTCGTCCAGCGGCGTGCCGGGCCGGTGGAGCGTACGGAAGAGCATGGGGCCGAGGAGCATGTCGTGCAGCAGCTCGACGTCGACATCGTCACGCAGCTCCCCGGAGGCGACCCCGCGCGCGATCACGGCCAGCGTGGTCCTGCGCCGGGGTTCCACGATCGTCCTGTGGTACTCCTCCCACAGCCGGGGCTGGCTCTTCATCTGCACGACGACGTTGTGCAGCAGCGCCGAGGAGCGCTGGGCCAGCCCGCGCCTGCGGATCGACTCCAGCATCACGCGGAGATCGTCGAGGGCGGAGGTGCCGGGCAGTTCGGCGTCGGGCGGCTCGATCTCGCGCAGGACGTCCACGAAGAGCTCCTCCTTGCCCTGCCAGCGCCGGTAGATGGTGGCCTTGCCGACGCCGGCCGTACGGGCGATGCGCTCGATGGAGAGGCTGCCCAGGGGCACGCCGTCCTCCAGCAGTTTCACGACGGCTTCCAGGATCGCCCGCTCGGCGGCCTCGCTGCGTGGCCTGCCGCGCCGGTTCTCCTTCTCGTGGTCCTGCTCCAGCACGCCGCTCCGCCTCTCGCCGGCCCGCTCGGCCGTCCTGTTCCGTCCGCCATCCCGCCGTAGCCGTGGCTCCGTGGTGCCGTAGCCCTGTACGGCCGTGCACGTGCCGCCCTGATTCTCGTACATGACGGTGGTGGTCCCGGCCGCCCTACCGGCCACCCGTATGCCCCTGCGCCCCTGCCCGTACGCCCTCCCGTGGGCCCGTCCCGGAAACGGACGGGCGGCCGGTAGGGCGGCCGGGACGGAGGGCGGCCGGGACCTCGGTCAGCTCCGGGTGGTGGAGCCGGCCGCGGCGGGCTCGGGCGTCTCCTCGCTCCCGGCGAGCTTCCGCGCCGGCGGCCGTCCCGGCAGGAAGAGCGCGACGACCGCCGCGCCGATCAGCGCGACCACCGCCGAGCCGATCGCCGTGACATGCATGGCGTGCAGGAACGCGTCGTACGCGGAGCCGATCAGCGGCCTGCCCGCCGGGCCCAGCTTCTCCGCGATGCCGAGCGTCGCCTCGATCGACTCCCCCGCCGCGTGCCGGGCCGAGGCCGGGACCGCGCCGAGGTGGTCCTCGATCCCGCCGCGGTAGGTCGCGGAGAGCACGGAACCGAGGACGGCGACTCCGAGGGCTCCGCCGACCTGGCGGAAGGTGTTGTTGATCGCGGAGCCCGAACCGGCCTTCTCCCTGGGCAGCGCCTGCATCACCGCGACGGTCACCGGCGGCATGATGTGCGCCATTCCGGTGCCCTGGACGAAGAACACCACGCACAGCACCCAGACCGGTGTGCCCGCGCCGAAGAACGCGAACGCCGCGAGGCCGCCCGCGACCAGCAGCATGCCTCCGGTGCAGACCGCGCGGGCGCCGAACCGGTCGACGATCAGCCGGGCCCGCGGCGCGAAGATCATCTGGGCCGCCGCCAGCGGCACGATCAGCAGTCCCGACTGGAGCGCGCTGTAGCCGCGCACGCTCTGGAGGTAGAAGGCGGAGAAGAACGTCACGCCCATCAGCGCGAAGAAGACCAGCGCGATGGCGGCGACGGCGGCGGCGAAGGCCGGCTTCCTGAAGTACGAGATGTCGATGGCCGGGTGGCTGCTGCGCTTCTCGTGCCAGACGAAGGCGGCCAGTACGACAAGACCGCCGAGCAGCGGCAGCAGTACGGAGGCGTCGGTGAAGTCGGCCAGTTCGCCGCCGCGGATGATGCCGTAGACGAGCAGGACCAGTCCGACGATGGAGAGCGCGACACCGAGCGGGTCGACCCGGCCGGGGTCGGGGTCCCTGGAGTCCGGTACGAGGAGCACCATCGCGATCAGCGCGACGACGGCCACGGGGACGTTGACCAGGAAGATGGAGCCCCACCAGAAGTGTTCGAGCAGCAGTCCGCCGGTGATCGGGCCGATGGCGATGCCGAGGCCCACGCTGCCCGCCCAGATACCGATGGCCTTGGGCTGTTCGTCACGCTCGAAGACATTCATCAGAACGGCGAGAGTGGCAGGCATCACAAAGGCGGCGCCGAAGCCCATCAGGGCGCGGTAGCCGATGAGTTCGGCGGGCGATCCGGACAGGGCGGCGAGCGCCGAGCCCGCGCCGAAGACGAAGATGCCGAAGAGCAGTACCTTCTTACGGCCGATACGGTCGCCGAGCAGGCCCGAGGTGAAGAGCAGGCCGGCGAAGACGAGCGTGTAGGAGTTGATCGCCCACTCCAGCTCGCTCTGGGTGGCGCCGATGCCGGTCGGTTCGGGAGCGGCGATCGTCTTGACCGCGACGTTCAGGATCGAGTTGTCCAGAACGACAATGAGAAGGCTGAACATGAGCACGCCCAGGATCGCCCAGCGGCGGCGGTGGACGGCTTCGGGTATGCGAGGTGCGGCGACTGGGGCGCCGGACGGTGTGGACATGACGCACAGGCTAGACCGATTTCGATACGAGACCGTCTCGTATTGGAAAATCTTTACCGGCGGCCGGTGAGGCGGGAGGCGACCGCCGGCGGTCGGCCGACGCCTCGGAGCCGGTGCGCAAGGGGCGTACAGCGCCCGTGGGGCTCGTGGGAGGGCCGGTACGAGGGCCCACTTCCCGAGCACGGCCTCGGGATGCCACCATGGTTGCGGTCCGGGGACGCCGTCAGGGTGCCTCGAGATGACGAAAGGGCCATCGGCCATGACTCTTCAGGCTGCGCAGGAGCCGCCCGCGGGAAGCGGGCGCGGCGCGAAGGCGGACAACACCAGGGCGCTGTACGGCGGCGGAAGCTCCCGGCGCATCACCGTGCACGACATCGCGGCGGCCAAGGAGCGCGGCGAGAAGTGGCCGATGCTCACCGCCTACGACGCGATGACGGCCTCCGTCTTCGACGAGGCGGGGATCCCGGTCCTGCTCGTCGGCGACTCCATGGGCAATGTCCATCTCGGGTACGAGACCACGGTGCCCGTCACGCTGGACGAGATGACGATGCTCTCCGCCGCGGTCGTACGGGGCACCAGGCGCGCCCTGATCGTCGGCGACCTCCCGTTCGGCTCGTACCAGGAAGGGCCGGTCCAGGCCCTGCGCAACGCCACCCGGCTGGTGAAGGACGCGGGCGTCGGCGCGGTCAAGCTGGAGGGCGGCGAGCGCTCGCACGCCCAGATCGAGCTGCTGGTGCAGGCCGGCATTCCGGTGATGGGGCATATCGGACTCACCCCGCAGTCGGTCAACACCCTGGGCTACCGGGTGCAGGGCCGTGGTGAGGAGGCCGCCCAGCAGCTCCTCCGCGACGCCAAGGCGGTGCAGGACGCGGGCGCCTTCGCGGTCGTGCTGGAACTGGTGCCGGCCGAACTGGCCGCCGAGGTCACGAGGATCCTGCACATCCCGACCATCGGTATCGGCGCGGGCATCGAGACGGACGCGCAGGTGCTGGTGTACACGGACATGGTCGGACTGACGGGCGGCAAGGTGCCGCGCTTCACCAAGCAGTACGCGAATCTGCGCCGGACACTCGGAGACGCGGCGAAGGAGTTTGCGGACGAGGTCATTGGCGGAACGTTCCCTCAGGAGGAACACACCTTCCACTAGCGGGAGCGCGCGGGAACGCGTGGGAGAGCGGGCACTCGCGGTGCACGCCGGGCGCACAACGGAGCACTCGGCGAGAACACCTGGGGCTCGACTCACCACCCACGCTTCGGCGCGCCGGTCCGGGCGAGAGCGTCATCCGCACATCCGTACGGCCGTTCCTTCCGGTGCACAGCACGCGCGCGACGCACAGCACGCCCTTGTAGCCACTGCCCGCACGAGCGACAGCCCGCCGATCATCCCCCGTCGGCGGGCTGTCGCATGCGGCGCCCGGATGCGGGGCTCCGGTGTACGGCCCGCGTACGGGGTCTCGTACGCGGTTCTCGTCACGCGGGCCTCGTGCGCGGTTGTCCACAGCCCGTCGGCCCGCTGTCGGCCGCTTGTCGGCGGCCTGTCGGTGGATTGTCGGTGGCGGATGGTCCACTGATGTCATGACGCGAATCGACAAGAACCCCAGCGGCAGCCGCACGGGCAACGCCGTCGAGGTGCGGGGGCTGGTCAAGCAGTACGGCGGACCACAGGGCACCCGGGCACTCGACGGAGTCGACCTCGACGTGCGCGAGGGCACCGTCCTCGGTGTGCTCGGCCCCAACGGCGCCGGCAAGACGACGCTCGTCCGTATTCTCTCCACGCTCGTCCAGCCGGACGCCGGGACCGCCGTGGTCGCCGGGTACGACGTGCTGCGCCAGCCCCGCCAACTGCGCCGCACGATAGGTCTCACCGGTCAGTACGCCTCGGTCGACGAGAAGCTCTCCGGCTGGGAGAACCTCTACATGATCGGCCGGCTCCTCGATCTCTCCCGCAGGGACGCCCGCCTCCGCTCCGACGAACTGCTGGAGCGCTTCTCCCTCACCGACGCGGCCAAGAAGCCCGCGATGCAGTACTCGGGCGGTATGCGCCGCCGGCTCGACCTGGCCGCCTCGATGATCGGCCGGCCTTCGGTGCTCTATCTGGACGAGCCGACGACCGGGCTCGATCCCCGTACACGCAACGAGGTCTGGGACGAGGTGCAGCGGATGGTCGCCGAGGGCGCCACCGTCCTGCTCACGACGCAGTACATGGAAGAGGCCGAGCAGCTCGCGAGCGAGCTGACGGTCATCGACCGCGGCCGGGTCATCGCCAGCGGCGGGGTGAACGAGCTGAAGGCGAAGGTCGGCGGTCGCACGCTCCAGATCCGGCCGTCGGATCCCGCGCAACTCCCGGCGATGGCACGGGCGATCGCCGAGACCGGCCTCGACGGAGTCTCCGGCACCCAGGCCGTCCCGGACGAAGGACTGCTGTACGTACCGATCCTGAGCGACGAGCAGCTCACCGCGGTCGTCGGCCTGCTGGGCGAGCGCGGTTTCGGCATCGCCCACATCGGCACCCATCTGCCCAGCCTGGACGAGGTGTTCCTGGCGATCACCGGCCAGAAGACCTCCGTGTCCGACATCGCACCCGAGGAGATCGCGGTATGAGCACGACCACACTGCCCACGTCCGCGCCGGGGCGGACGCCCGCGCCGTCCCCGGTCCGGGCCGGCGAGGGCCGGATCGGCCTGCGCGCCAATCTGCGGCACATCGGCGCGCTGGTGCGCCGCAACGCCCTTCAGATCAAGCAGGATCCCGAGTCGATGTTCGACGTCCTGCTGATGCCGGTCATCTTCACGCTGCTGTTCGTCTATGTCTTCGGCGGCTCGGTCGGCGCGAGCCTCGGCGGCAGCCGGGACGCCTACGTGAACTATGTGATTCCCGGTCTGATGGCGATGATGGGCATGAACATCGCGATGGCCGTCGGCACGGGGATGAACGACGACTTCCGCAAGGGGGTCATGGACCGGTTCCGTACGATGCCGATAGCACGCTCCTCCGTACTGATCGCGAAGATCGTCGTGGAGATCGGCCGGATGCTGGTCGCCACCGCGATTCTGCTCGGCATGGGCTTTCTGCTCGGGCTGGAGATCAAGACCTCGGTGCTGGAGCTGGCCGGGGCCGTCGGCCTCTCGCTGGCGTTCGGTGCCTCGCTGATGTGGATCTTCATCCTGCTGGGCCTGACGATGAAGACGGCGCAGGCGGTCCAGGGCGTGGCCATGCTCGTACTGATGCCCTTGCAGTTCGGCTCGTCCATCTTCGCGCCGCCGTCCACGATGCCCGGCTGGCTCCAGACCTTCACCGACTACAACCCGCTCTCCAATCTGGCGGACGCGGCGCGGGGTCTGATAAACGGCGGTCCGGTCGCGCACTCGGTGTGGGTGACGCTGGCGTGGGCGGCGGGAATCACGGTGGTGACGGCTCCGCTGGCGGTGGCGAAGTTCCGCAAGAAGTCCTAGGTCCTGTCCGAGCCCAGCGGCGAGCGGTCCTGGGAACCGACCGGGCCGGCGGGCAAGGCGGTCCGTGCGGGGGCGGACGGACCGTGGTCGGGGGGTCAGACGGACCGTACGAGGGCGGCGGCCTCCTCCAGGGTGAGGGTGCCGCCCTCGGCCCGGGCCGCCTCGAACGCGGTGTCGCCGAGGGCGGACATCGCCGCCGCGCGCGCGTGCGTCAGCAGATCCCGCTCCGTGGAGACGCTGAAGTGCCCGGGAGGCAGGAGCCCTTCGTACGCGCCGATGAGCCGGGCCGCCTCGCGTGCCCGCTCGCGTGCCCGGCCGCCCGCGCCGGGGCCGGCCGGACCGGCCAGGGCCCAGGCGGTCGCGAGCATGTGGACCGCGATCATCTCGGGCGCGACCATCCGCGAGAGCGGCGAGAGCGCGGCCTCCAGGGCCTCCCGGGACGCCTCCAGCGCCTCCGCCCAGCGGCCTTCGACACAGTCCAGCCAGGCGATGGCCCCCTTCACGAAGCCTTCGAAGATGCCCAGGGTGCCGGAGTGGAACACTTCGAGGAGCAGGTCCAGTTGCTCCCGGGCCTCGGCCAGGCGTCCGGTACGGCCCAGCCACATCCCGAGGAAGAGCCGGACGGCGGGCAGCACCTCGTGCGCGACCTCGGGGCCCTGGGCCAGTACGTCACGGAGGATGCGTTCGCCCTCCTCGCCCCGGCCCATTTCCAGCATGGTCTGCGCGAGCCTGGACCGCAGCAGGGCGACCTGGCTCTGTGCGCCGAGGCTCTCGGCATGACGGACGGCGGCCGCGTAGTCCTCGGCGGCGAGCGCGTACTCCCCGCGCTTGTCCCTGGCCTCGCCCCGGGCGGAGAGCGCCTCAGCGGCGCCCCAGGCGTCACCGAGCCGGTCGTAGATCGCCAGGCTCCGGTCGGCGTCACGGCTCGCGTCGTCCGCCGAGGCGCTGCGGTTGGCCAGGACGTTGGCGCGCAGCTGGAGCATGCCGGCCAGCTCCCACTCGTAACCGAACTCCTCACAGGCCCGCACGGTCTCGTCGAGGGCCAGGCGCAGCCGGTCCGAATCGCCGGTGAGCATGACGGCGAAGGCGGTCAGGGTGCCGGGGAAGCGGCAGGTCTGCGGCAGGCCGGGGCCGTAGGCGGTGGCGACGCGGCTCAGCCAGGCGAGGCGTCCGGGACTCGACCAGTCCTCGGCCTCGTGGTCCATGGTCATCACCTCGATCAGCCGCACCTCGCGTCTGGCCTCCTGGAGGAGCTCGGAGGTCATCGGCGGTGGCGTGTCCGTACAGCGCTGGGGGATCGGCGGTGCCGGGAGGACGGGCGGCGCGAACGGATCGGGCCCGAGGCCCGCGGCGGCCCGCGACCACTGCCGGGCGTCGGCGCGCAGATCGAGCATCTGCCAGAACCAGCCGAGGGACAGGACGAGACAGAGCATCTCGTGCTCGTCGCGCGCGGCATGGGCGCGGCGGAGCGCGGTGCGCAGGTTCTCGTACTCCAGCCGCAGCAGGGCCATCGCGGCGCGCTGGCCGTGCCCACGCAGCAGCGGGTCGTTGGCGCGGGCGAGTTCGCGGTAGTGGACAAGGTGCCGCCGCTCGGCCTCCGCCCGCTCCCCGGCCTGGTCGAGCCGCTCGGCGGCGTACTCGGCGACGGTCTCCAGCAGTTGGTACCGCATGTCGCCGTCGGGGGAGGGCGCGGCGACGACCAGGGACTTGTCGATGAGGGAGCCGAGGATCCGTGCGGCGTCACGGGAGGGGACGGTGTACGCGGTGCCGCCCGGAGCGGCGGCGCCGGACGGCGGGGGGTCCGCGCAGACCCGCTCCGCGGCCGTCAGCGCGCAGCCGCCGGTGAAGACGGACAGGCGGCGCAGTACCGCGCGTTCCCGTTCGTCCAGCAGGTCCCAGGACCAGTCGACGACGGCGCGCAGGGTCTGCTGACGCGGCAGCACGGTCCTGCTCCCACTGGTCAGCAGCCGGAACCGGTCGTCCAGACGGTCCGCGATCTGACGCGGCGTCAGCATCCGCAACCGCGCCGCCGCCAGCTCGATGGCCAGCGGCAACCCGTCCAGCCGGCGGCAGATCTCCCCCACCGCCACCGGATCGCTCCCCGGATCGAACCCCGCCCGCACCGCACGACCACGCTCACCGAACAACCGGAACGCCGGATCCGGCGGCAACGGCTCCACCGGACGCACCACCTCGCCCGGCACACCCAGCGGCTCACGACTCGTCGCCACGACCGTCAGCCCCGGACACCGCACCAGCAGGAACTCCACCAGAGCCGCGGCACCACCGATCACATGCTCACAGTTGTCGAGCAGCAGCAGCATGCGCCGCCGGCCGCAGTGCTCGGCCAGCCGGACCAGCGGCTCGCCGCCCTGCCTGTCCGCCGCCCGCAGCTCCTCGCCGCCGGCCCCGCGCAGCACGGTCTCCCGCGCCCCGAGCGCGGTCAGAACGGCCTCGGGAACGGTCTCGGGATCGTCCACGGGCGCCAGTTCGACGAACCACACGCCGTCCGGCCAGTCCTCGGCCACGCGCTCGGCGGCCTCCTGGGACAGCCGGGTCTTCCCTGCCCCGCCCGTCCCCAGCAGTGTCACCAGCCGCGCGTGCCCGAGGTCCTCACGGATCGCCTCGATGTCGCCTTCCCGCCCCACGAAACTGGTCAGCCGGGCCCGCAGGTTGCCCTGCACCGGTCCGCCGCGCGGACGCGGCGCCCGGTCCGCGCCGCCCGGTCCCCTGCCGCTCGCTCCCCCGGTCCCGCCGTCGGCATCGTCCGTGCGCAGCAACTCCTCGTACAGCGCGCGGAGTTCCGGGCCCGGTCCCGTACCGAGGCGGTTCACGAGCGCGCGGCGTACCCCGTCGTACGCCGCGAGCGCCTCCGCCGGGCGCGAGGCGTCACGGAGCGCGCGGATGCGGAGGGCCTGGAGAGGTTCGTCCAGCGGGAACTCGCCGCAGAGCGCCGCCAGTTCGGGCAGGGTCTCCTCCGCCCGTCCCAGGGCGAGCACGGCCGTGAGCCGGGCTCTGCGGGCCTCCAGCCGGCGGGTCTCCCAGCGGGCCGCCTCGGACGCGCGGTCCGGGAGGTCGGCCAGCGCCGGACCGCGCCAGAGCGCGAGCGCGTCGTCGAGGAGGCCCGCCGCCTTGGCCGCGTCCCCCTCCTCCAGGGCCCGCGCCCCCTCCGCCGCGAGCCGGCCGAAGCGGTGCAGGTCGACCTCGTCCTCGTCCGCGCACAGCCGGTACCCGCCGTCCGCCGACAGGACCGCCGCGGGCCCGAGCGCCCGCCGCAGCCGCCCGACGAGCGCCTGGAGCGCCCCCACCGCGTCGGCGGGCGGATCGGCGTCCCAGACCTCGGCGACGAGCCTTCCGACCGGCACCGTGCGTCCGGGCCGCAGCGCGAGGACCGTCAGCAGCGCACGCAGCCGCGCGCCACCGAGGGCGACGGCCGTGCCGTCGTCGTGCAGTGCCAGAGTGGTGCCGAGAACGCGGTAGCGCATCCGCCCATTGTCCGTGACGCGCCGGGCCGGCCGCCCCACGCCCCGAGGCGGGGGCCGTACCGATCCCGTTCCCATGGAACCCGGAGCGGTCGGCGAGACGTTTTCGACGCGGTGGCCACCGCCGAGTCGTACGCGGCTGCCACCGTCCAGTCGTACAAGCTGTACGGTCGGGCAGGCCCGACCGCAGACACCATCCTCCCGGGGAGCCCCGCCCATGACCACCGCCACCTCACGCCACAGCGACCGGCGGATCTCCCCGGTCTTCCTGGGCATCGTCGCCGTCACGGCCGTCGCCGCCTGGGCCGTCTGGACCGACTTCGCGGCGGACACCCGGATCGCCGTCTTCCTGTTCGTCACGGGCGCCTGGGTCGTCTCGCTCTGTCTGCACGAGTACGCGCACGCACGCACCGCGCTGCACGGCGGCGACATCACGATCGGCGCGAAGGGATATCTGACGCTCGATCCCCTCAAATACACCCACGGCATGCTGAGCATCGTCCTGCCGGTGATCTTTGTGATCATGGGCGGCATCGGTCTGCCGGGCGGCGCGGTCTTCATCGAGCGCAACCGCATCCAGGGCCGCTGGAAGCACAGCGCGATCTCCGCGGCGGGCCCGCTCACGAACGTACTGTTCGCGCTCGTCTGCACCGCGCCGTTCTGGTTCGACGGCCTGTCCGGAATGCCGGACGGCTTCCGCTACGCGCTGGGCTTCCTCGCCCTGCTCCAGGTCACCGCGGCGATCCTCAACTTCCTGCCGGTGCCCGGGCTGGACGGCTACGGCGTGATCGAGCCCTGGCTCTCGTACCGGATCCGCCGCCAGGTCGAGCCGTACGCGCCGTTCGGGCTGCTCGCCGTCTTCGTGATCATCCTGATCCCCAGCGTGAACACGGTCTTCTTCGACGCGATCGACGGCGTCCTGCGCGCTCTCGGGGTGGACGTTCAGGACACCTACTGCGGCCGGAACCTCTTCACCTTCTGGGAGCCCCGGGACGAGTTCTCCTGCGGCCCGGCCGGCCTGTGACGCCCGGCTCGGCCCGCGGCGCTCAGCCCGCGGCGCCCCGGGAAGCCTCCGCGGCCGACGCCGCGGCCGTGGCCGAGGCCGCCCGCTCGAACTTCGCCCTGCGCAGGTAGTACCAGCCCATGTTCGACGAGAGACCGGCGAGCAGCACCCAGACGATGCCGAGCCAGTTCCCCTGGACGAACGAGACCACGGCCGCGACGACGGCAAGGGCGCAGACGGCAAGGGCGTAGAGAGCGAGGCGGGGCATGGGGGTCGGCTCCTGTCCTGGTGCTTACCGGCGCTTTCCAGTGCTTTCCGGCGCATTCCGGTGCTTCCTGAAGCTGCGCGAGCCGCGTACGGGCGGGCGGTGCGCGCTCCAGTGTCCCCCATGCCCGCACGGGCCGGACGACCGGTCAGACGTCCGTCACCCGCAGCCCGGCGTGCGCCTTGTACCGCCGGTTGACCGAGATCAGATTGGCCACCAGCGACTCCACCTGGTGCGCGTTGCGCAGCCGGCCGGCGAAGACCCCGCGCATGCCGGGGATACGGCCCGCCAGCGCCTGCACGACGTCCGTGTCCGCGCGCGCCTCGCCCAGCACCATCACATCGGTGTCGATCCGCTCGACGTCCGGGTCCTGGAGCAGCACGGCGGAGAGATGGTGGAACGCGGCCGTCACCCGGGACTCCGGCAGCAGGGCGGCGGCCTGCTCGGCCGCGCTGCCCTCGTCGGGCGTGAGGGCGTACGCGCCCTTCTTGTCGAAACCGAGCGGGTTGACGCAGTCGACGACGAGCTTGCCGGCCAGCTCCTCCCTGAGACCCTCCAGCGTCTTCGCGTGCCCTTCCCACGGCACGGCGACGATCACGACATCGCCGCGCCGCGCGCACTCGGCGTTGGCGGCTCCCTCGATCCCCTCGGCGCCGAGGGCGACGAGTCCGGCCGCCGCCGACTCCGCGCGCTCGGCCACCCGGGATCCGATGATCACTTTCTGTCCGGCCCTCGCCAGCCGATAGGCGAGGCCGCGCCCCTGGTCCCCGGTGCCGCCGAGCACTCCGACGACAAGCCCGGAGACGTCCGGGAGGTCCCAGGGATCCCTGGCGGGAGCGGAGGGCTTGGGAGCGGTGTTGCCGCTGTCCGTCGAAGTCGAGTCGTCTGCAGTCATGTCACCGACCCTAGTCGCCGTCAGGAGGTCACGTTCGGGTGAGCCACCGCCCATCGGCCCGCGCCGCCCCGCCGGACTGCGGCAGGATGCGGGCCATGGATGCCGTACGCGTCGCACTGCTGCGTGAGGTCCTCGCGGGGACGGAGTGGCCGGCCGCGGCCCGCCGGTTCGCGGGAGCCCTCCGCTCCTCCGTCGTACCGCAGGGCGGCGGGCTGCTGCTGGTCGGGACGGAGGAGTACGAGCCGTGGCATCTGGCGGCGCACCTCGTGGACGAGGCGGCGTGGTCCGGACAGCCCGAGCTGAATCCCACGCTGGTACGGCACCGGGTGCGGCCGGAGGATCCGGCGCATCTCGCCGTCGGGCTGGGACGGCTGGAAGCGGCGGGCCGGGGCGAGACGCTGCTCGTCGTGGCACCGCACCGGCCGGACGACGGACTGCTGGAACGGGTGCACGACGCGCGGCGGGCCGGGGCGACGGTGCTCTCGCTGGACGGCGGTGACGTGGAGGTGCGCGCGCTGGCGCACGACGCCCTGACGGTGGGCGGGCCGGACGCGGCGCAGGGCGTGGACCTCGACACCGTGCAGCACCTGGTGAGCGCGGCGGCCGGCGAGAACAGCCTGCCGGCGGCACGCGGCCGGCGCCGCTTCCGGGACCGGCTGTCCTGGCTGGCGGACCAGCTCACGGCGCCGCCGCCGGCGCGGTGGTGAGTGCCGGGGCGGGTGCCGGATCCATGGAGGACCGGGACGCGGGACCGGCGCGCGGGGCTCCCGCGTAAAATCCGGTTGCCCCTCCCTCCACCAGCACGGAGCATGGCCGCTCGTGACCAAAAAGCTCGGCGCGATCCTGCCGGATCTCTCTCCTCTGCGTTCCTCACGCGATTTCCGGCTGCTCTGGGTGCAGGGGCTGGTGACGACCGTCGGCAGCTTCATGGCGATGATCGCGCTGCCGCTCCAGATCAAGGATCTGACCGGCTCACCGCTCGCCGTCGGCGCGATGGGCCTGGTGGAACTGGTCCCGCTGATCGTCTTCGGACTGTACGGGGGCGCCCTCGCCGACGCCGTCGACCGGCGCAAGGTCATCCTGCTCACCGAGGCGGGACTCGGACTGCTCGCCGCCGTGCTGCTGCTGAACGCGCTGCTGCCGAGGCCGATGCTCTGGCCGCTGTACGTCGTGGCGGGCGGGGTGTCCGCGCTGGCCGGGCTCCAGCGTCCGGCGCTGGACTCGATGATGGCCAGGATCGTTCCGCACGACCAGCTCACCGCCGCCGCGGCGCTCAACGCGGTGCGCTGGCAGGTGGGCTCGATCGCGGGCCCGTCGCTGGCGGGTCTCGTCGTCGCGTACGCCGGTCACGCGACGGCCTACGGACTCACGATCGTGACGTTCGCCGTCTCCGTGCTGCTCTGTACGCGGCTGTCGGCGGCGCCCGCCGCGCACGACGCGGAGAAGCCGTCACTGCGGGGCATAGCGGAGGGCGCGCGGTACGCGTGGAGCAGACCGGTGCTGCTGGGGACGTACGCGATCGATCTGGCCGCGATGTTCTTCGCCTTCCCGAACACGATCTTCCCGTTCCTCGCGGACGAGCTGGACGCGCAGTGGGCTCTCGGGCTGATGTACGCGGCGGGCTCGGTCGGTTCCGCGGTGCTCGCCCTGACCAGCGGCTGGACCTCACGGGTGCGGCGGCACGGGCTCTTCGTGGTGTTCGGCGCGGCCGGATGGGGGCTGGCGATCACGGCCGCGCCGAACACCACGA
>NZ_MAUD01000124.1 GCF_001700515.1 Streptomyces lushanensis | reverse complement strand
CCACAGTTCCCGCACCCACCGTTCCGAAGGAGTACCACCATGACCGCCACCACACTCGACCCCGGGACCGCTCTGGTCGTCGTCGACCTCCAGAAGGGCATCGTCTCCCGGCCCACCGTCCACCCGGCCGACGGCGTCGTGGCCCGCTCCGCCGAACTCGCCGCCGCCTTCCGGGCCAAGGGCCTGCCCGTCGTGCTCGTCCATGTCACCGGCGGCGCACCCGGCCGTACCGAAGGCCGCACGGGTGGCGTTCCGTTTCCCCCCGACTGGGCGGACCTCCTGCCGGAACTGGGGCAGCAGGAAGGCGACATCGTTGTCACCAAGCAGACCTGGGGCGCCTTCCACGGCACCGACCTCGATACCCGGCTGCGCCGTCTCGGGGTCACCCAGGTCGTGCTGACGGGCATCGCCACCAGCAAGGGCGTCGAGTCCACCGCCCGCGCCGCGCACGAGCACGGCTACAACGTCACCGTGGTCACCGACGCGGTCACCGACACCGACGAGGGCGCCCACCGCAACTCCGTCGAGAAGATCTTCCCGGCGATCGGCGAGACCGACACCACCGACGCGATCGTGAAGCTGCTCGGCTGAACGGCCCCAAGTCCCCTCCGGCCGGACAGGACCCGGCCGGGCGCACAAGACCCGGCCGGGCGCACAGGGGCTGGGCCGGCCGCCGGCCCAGCCCCTGTGTGTGCGCCCTACTCGCCGCGGCGCCGGATCTTATTGCCCAGCCACACCAGCGGGTCGTACTTCCGGTCCACCGCCCGTTCCTTCAGCGGGATCAGGGCGTTGTCCGTGATCTTGATGTGCTCCGGGCACACCTCCGTACAGCATTTGGTGATGTTGCAGTAGCCCAGCCCATGCTCGTCCTGAGCCGTCTTCTTGCGGTCGAGCCCGGACTCCTCGGCGGCGTCCAGCGGATGCATGTCCAGCTCGGCCACCCGCATCAGGAAGCGCGGCCCGGCGAAGGAGCTCTTGTTCTCCTCGTGGTCCCGCACCACATGGCAGGTGTCCTGGCACAGGAAGCACTCGATGCACTTACGGAACTCCTGCGAGCGGTCCACATCGATCTGCTGCATCCGGTACTCGCCGGCGGCGACACCCGGCGGCGGTACGAACGACGGCACCTCACGCGCCTTGGTGTAGTTGAACGACACATCCGTCACCAGATCCCGGATCACCGGGAAGGCCCGCAGCGGAGTGACCGTGATCGTCTCCTCGCGCGAGAAGACCGACATCCGCGTCATGCACATCAGCCGCGGCCGTCCGTTGATCTCCGCGCTGCACGAACCGCACTTGCCCGCCTTGCAGTTCCAGCGCACCGCCAGATCCGCCGCCTGGGTGGCCTGGAGGCGGTGGATGATGTCGAGGACGACCTCGCCGTCGTTCACCTCGACCGTGAAGTCCGTCAGCTCCCCGCCGTCGGCGTCACCACGCCAGACCCGGAACTTCGCCTCGTACGCGGTGGACGCGCCCGCGCCCGTACCCGTGCTCGCGTTCGTACCCGTACTCGCGCTCACTCGTGAAGCTCCTCTTCGGCGAGATACTTGACCAGCTCTTCCTTGTCGAACAGGGCGAGCAGATCGGGACGTAGGGGCTCGGTCGTCCGGCGCGTGAGCGCGATCCGGCCCTCGGCGGGACCGGTCGCCCCGGTGAGCCGGCAGTACAGATTGATCCGGCGCCAGTCGCGGTCCATGGCGGGCCAGTCCTCCCGGGTGTGACCGCCGCGGCTCTCCGTACGCTCCAGGGCCGCCCGCGCCACACACTCGCTGACCAGCAGCATGTTCCGCAGATCGAGCGCGAGGTGCCAGCCGGGATTGAACTGGCGGTGGCCCTCGACCACGGCGCGCTCGGCCCGTGTCCGCAGCTCGGCCAGTTTCTCCAGGGCCTGTTCCATCTCGCCCTCGCGCCGGATGATGCCGACCAGATCGTTCATCGTCTGCTGGAGTTCCTGATGGAGGGTGTACGGATTCTCCACCGCGCCCACGGCCACCGCGCCGTCGATCACCGCGCCCCCGGCCACCGCGCCGCTCTCCGCCACGCCGCCGAACGGGCGGAGTGCCTCGGCCGCCGCCGCGTCGATCGGCGCCTCGTCCGGCGCCGGCCGCGCCCGCGCGTCCGCCCCGAATCCCAGGGCGTACTCGGCGGCGTGCAGTCCCGCGCGGCGCCCGAAGACCAGCAGATCGGAGAGGGAGTTGCCGCCGAGCCGGTTGGAGCCGTGCATCCCGCCGGCCACCTCACCCGCCGCGTACAGCCCCAGCACACCGGAGGCGGCGGCCGTGTCCGAGTCGACGGCGATGCCGCCCATCACGTAGTGACAGGTGGGCCCGACCTCCATCGCCTCCGCCGTGATGTCGACGTCCGCCAGTTCCTTGAACTGGTGGTACATCGACGGCAGCCGGCGGCGGATCACCTCGGCGGGCATCCGGCTGGAGACATCGAGGTAGACACCGCCGTGCGGTGAGCCGCGGCCCGCCTTGACCTCGGAGTTGATGGCGCGGGCCACCTCGTCGCGGGGGAGCAGCTCGGGCGGGCGCCGGTTGCGGTCCGGATCCTCGTACCAGCGGTCGCCCTCCTCCGCCGACTCCGCGTACTTCTCCTTGAAGACGTCGGGGATGTAGTCGAACATGAACCGCTTGCCCTCGGAGTTGCGCAGCACTCCGCCGTCGCCGCGCACCGACTCGGTGACGAGGATGCCCTTCACCGACGGCGGCCAGACCATTCCGGTCGGATGGAACTGCACGAACTCCATGTTCAGCAGCGGAGCCCCGGCGAGCAGCGCCAGCGCGTGCCCGTCACCGGTGTACTCCCAGGAGTTCGAGGTCACCTTGAAGGACTTGCCGATACCGCCCGTGGCGAGGACGACGGCGGGAGCCTCCAGGACGAAGAAGCGCCCGGACTCCCGCTCGTAGCAGAACGCGCCCGCGACCCGCCCGCCGTCCGTGCCGCCGGTGCCGGTAACGGCGGTGGAGCCGCCGTCCGTCTCGCCGCCGGTGTCCTTGAGGATCCGGGTGACCGTGCACTCCTGGTAGACCTTGAGGCGCGCCTCGTAGTCCCCGTACTCGCGGAAGTCCTCCTGTTGCAGCGAGACGATCTTCTGCTGGAGCGTACGGATCAGCTCCAGGCCCGTGCGGTCGCCGACATGGGCGAGCCGCGGATACTCGTGCCCGCCGAAGTTGCGCTGGGAGATCCTGCCGTCGGGCGTACGGTCGAAGAGCGCGCCCCAGGTCTCCAGCTCCCAGACCCGGTCCGGTGCCTCCCGCGCGTGCAGCTCCGCCATCCGCCACTGGTTGAGGAACTTTCCGCCGCGCAGGGTGTCGCGGAAGTGCACCCGCCAGCTGTCGCCCGCGTTCACATTGCCCAGGGAGGCGGCGATACCGCCCTCGGCCATCACCGTATGGGCCTTGCCGAAGAGGGACTTGCAGATGACGGCGGTACGGGCGCCCCGCTCGCGCGCCTCGACGGCGGCCCGCAGTCCCGCGCCACCCGCGCCCACCACCACGACGTCCCACTGACGGCGTTCGAGTTGCGTCATGTCCGAAGGGTCTCCCTGTTCCTAGAAGAAGCGCGGATCGTCGAAGGCCCCCGTGGCGAGCAGATAGACATAGAAGTCGGAGACGGCGACGCTGATCAGTGAGGCCCAGGCGAGCTGCATGTGGCGGTTGTTGAGCCTGCCCACCCAGCCCCAGAGCCGGTAGCGCACCGGATGCCTGGAGAAGTGCCGGAGCCGGCCGCCGATGACATGCCGGCAGGAGTGGCAGGAGAGCGTGTACGCCCAGATCAGCCCGATGTTGACCAGGAAGATCAGCGAACCGAGCCCCATATGGCCCCAGGCGTACTCCTCGTCGCGGAAGGAGAGCACCGTGTCGTACGTGAGGATGCCGGCGACCGGCACGGCGGCGTAGAAGAAGTACCGGTGGATGTTCTGGAGGATCAGCGGGAAGCGGGTCTCGCCGGTGTACGCCGTGTGCGGCTCGGCGACGGCGCAGGCGGGCGGTGAGGCCCAGAAGCCCCGGTAGTACGCCTTGCGGTAGTAGTAGCAGGTCAGCCGGAAACCCAGCGGGAAGATCAGGATCAGCAGCGCGGGCGAGAGGCCCCACCAGCTTCCGAGGATCTCCCAGTTGGGGCCGTCGCGCATCGGCGCGCAGTTCTCCGCCAGACAGGGCGAGTAGAACGGCGAGACATAGGGCGCGGCGTAGTAGTCGCTGTTCGCGAAGGCCCGCCAGGTCGAGTACACGATGAAGGCGAGCAGCCCCGCGGCGGTCGCGGCGGGCGCCAGCCACCAGCGGTCCGTCCGCAGATGGCGGGGTGCGATGGCGGCGCGCGAGGCGCCGCGCACACCCGTACGGGCTGGTGGGGGTTGCGTACCGGTGGCCAACGGGTCTCCTGGGGGCTCAGGGCGCTCGCCGGTCGCGCACACCCAGGCCCTCGTCGTCCGAGTCCGTCCACAGCGCGCTGTCGTACGGAGTGTCGGAGATGGTCACCAGGTCGTCGGCGCGGCCGGCCGACGGGGATCGGAACTCGTTCTCGTGGGCTCTCGCCAGACTCTGCTCCAGCCGTCCGACCGTACGGACCAGGTCGTCCAGGCAGCGCTTGACCGCTGTCAAATCGTCCTGAAGGGACATGAGTTGCCCTCACTTCCGCGGTCGCGGGCGGCATGCGGGGATCCGGGTTCGGTCCGTCCGGACAGGACGGGACAGAACCGAGAAGTCGCCCCTCGGGCGGCCCTCTGTATGCGCCTGAGAGTGTCGCGCGTCACACCCGCCTTCCACAAGAGCCCCGACCAGCCGCCACCCCGGCGGGCCGCCACCCCTACCGGCCGCCACCCCGGCGGGCCGGTCGCCCGTGCGGCGGAGCGGTTGGACCGTGCGAGTGGCGTTTGCCCCACGAGGCGACGTGTCACCGGGCCGGTTCCGTGCCTTTCAACTTCAGTGAGTGGGCAATAGGTGTGATCATCTCTAAATTCCACAAACAGGACGAAGAGGTACTAGACATGTCCCACGTCGGCGCCCCACGCGGGAGGACATGCTCCCGAACGCTCCGCTCCCTCGCGCTCCTCACCACCGGTGTGCTCGCCCTGCCCGTCCTGTCCGCGTGCAGCTCGGAAGACGACGTGAGCGCGGACGCCGCCCCGGACATCGCGGCCGCGGGACGGGACCATGTGACCGCGGGCGGATCCCTGCGCTGGGCGATCGACACCATGCCCTCGACGCTCAACGCCTTCCAGGCCGACGCGGACGGCGCCACCAGCCGGATCGCCGCCGCCGTGCTTCCCTCACTCTTCACGCTGGACAAACGAGGCCGTCCGCAGCGCAATCCGGACTATCTGGAATCCGCGAAGATCGTCGAGCGCGAGCCCAAACAGGTCGTGCTCTACAAGCTCAACCAGCAGGCGGTGTGGAGCGACGGCCGTGAGATCGGGGCCCCCGACTTCGTGGCCCAGTGGCGTGCGCTGAGCGGCAAGGACTCCGCGTACTGGACCGCGCGCAACGCCGGTTACGAACGGATCGAGAAGATCGAGCGCGGAGCCAACGACCTTGAGGTCAGAGTCACCTTCAGCAAGCCGTACGCGGACTGGCGGTCCCTCTTCACCCCGCTCTATCCGAAGGATGTGACGGGCACGCCCAACTCCTTCAACGACGGGGCCAGGTCCAGTCTCAAGACGACGGCCGGGCCCTTCAGCGTCAAGAAGGTCGACCGCAAGGGCAAGGAGGTCACCCTTGTCCGCAGCGCCCGCTGGTGGGGGGAGCCCGCCAAGCTGGACTCGCTCGTGCTGCGCGCGGTGCCGAGGAGCAAACGCGCGTCGGCGCTCGCGGACGGCAAGCTCGACCTCGCCGAGATCGACAAGAGCGCGGCCGACCGTATCGCCCTCGCGGTCCGGGACCGCGGCTCCGGCGAGCAGAAGCTCACCCACGGCCCGGGCGTCGCGATCACCCCGGCCTCCGCGCTCCGCTCCTGGGCGCTGGCCAACGGCTCGGACGAGGAGAAGGCCGAGGCCGCGCAGATCGCCCGCGAGCAGACCGCCGCGGCCATCGTCCGGTACGCCAAGGAGCAGAAGACGCTCCATGGATTCGTCGTACGCAAGTCGCTGGAGCCCGCCTACACCCAGCTCGCGCTGAACGGGGAGCAGGGACCGCTGGCCGACGAGCGGGTACGGCGTGCCGTCGCCCGCGCGCTCGACCGCCAGGAGCTGGCCGACACCGTGCTCAAGCCGCTCGGGCTGCCGGCCAGACCGCTCGGCAGCCATCTGGCCCTGGTGGGCCAGGAGGCGTACGCGGACAGCAGCGCCGCGCTCGGCAAGCAGGACGCCCAGGAGGCGCGGGCGCTGCTGGCCGACGCGGGCTGGGTGCCCGGCGGAGCCCTCAAGAAGGACGGCGCCAAGGCGGGCAGCAAGCCCGAGAAGCCCGAGACGGACGAGGACGAGGAGGAGGAGAACGAGGAGGAGGCCGAGGAGAAGCCCAAGGAGAAGTCGGCCGCCGAGAAGAAGTACGACGCGAAGCAGCGGGAGCTGGCGAAGAAGGAGGAAGAGGAGGCGAAGAAGAGGGACAAGGCGGACGACAAGGACGTTCCCTCCAGCGAGGGCACGGTCATCGTCGGCGACGAGAAGCCCGGTCGGAAGCAGAGGCCCGGCCAGGACCAGCGGCCCGGCCAGGACCGCACGCCCGCCGAGGAGCCCGGCTCCGGCCGGGAGATCCGGCCGGGCGACGAGGGCCGCACGCTCCAGGAGCACCTGGAGGGCGACGAGCCGCGCGGCGCCCAGGAACCCCGCCCCGGCGAGATCGACCGGGCCGTCCAGGACGACAAGCCCCGCGGGACGGCCCCGCGCCCCGAGTCCGCGACCCATGTCCTCGCGCCCGCGCCCGCCGCCGCCTTCCAGGGCGTGACCCTGCTCCGCCAGGCCTCCGTGGTGCGCGACCCCCGCCATGTCCGGGCTGCCCGCTACGTGCACGACGAGGACAAGAAGCCGGGCGCCTACGCCCCGCGCGGCACGGCCGCCGCCCCGAGCCCGTCGGTCTCGGGCTCGCCCACCCCGATGACCGGTCCGCTCGGCAAGGACGGCAAGGCCCTCACCCTGCGCTTCGTCCTGCCCTCGGGCGAGGGCTCGGAGGCGCTGCGCACGGTCGGCGAGCGGATCGCGCGGATGCTCGACCGGATCGGCATCAAGACGGAGATCACCAAGGTGCCTGACGCGGGCTACTTCAAGGACCACGTCGCCTCCGGCGACTACGATCTGGCCCTCTACTCCTGGCCGGCCACCGCCTACCCGTCGACCGACGGCCGGCCGATCTTCGCCAAGCCCGTACCCGCCAGCGACGGCTCCCTGCTGGTGGAGCAGAACTACACCCGCGTCGGTACGGACCACATCGACCAGCTCTTCAACCGGGCCGTGGCCGAGATCGACGAGAAGGCCAACCGCTCCCTGGTGAAGCAGGCCGACGCCCGGATCTGGGCCGCCGCCGGCTCCATCCCTCTCTTCCAGCGGCCGGAACTGGTCGCGGCCAAGCCGGAGGTGGTGAACGCCGGAGCCTTCGGCCTCGCGGCCCCCCGGTACCAGGACATCGGCTTCACGAACGCCGGTACCTCGGGCTCCGGTGGCAAGGAGCAGAAGAAGAAGTAGCGAAAGAAGCGTGATCGAGGCATGAAGCGGCGGAAAAGCGCCAGCTCAACGCCGTGCGATCCGCTCACCGCCCGATCAATCCGTTTGCCCGCCGGCCTGCCCGGCGGGCAAGCTCGTATCCGTCCTTGACCCGGGCAGTTCCACAGCAGCAGAACACCCCAGAACCAGCCGCTTCCATCGGGCCGGGAAGTCCCCGAGAGCCCGGCCCCGTACCATGGGACAAGCCGTGGCGTGTCAGCCCGGCGGGCGTACGAGGAAAGAACGCCGCATCCCACGATCGAGAGAAGCGCCAGCCAGCATGCCCACGCGCCACGACATCCGCAACGTCGCCATCGTCGCCCACGTCGACCATGGCAAGACCACTCTGGTCGACGCCATGCTGAAGCAGGCCGGCGCCTTCGCCGCGCACGCCGCCGAGCAGCTCGACGACCGGATGATGGACTCGAACGACCTGGAGCGTGAGAAGGGCATCACGATCCTGGCCAAGAACACCGCCGTGAAGTACCACCCCAAGACCGGCGGCGACCCGATCACCATCAACATCATCGACACCCCCGGCCACGCCGACTTCGGCGGCGAGGTCGAGCGTGGTCTCTCGATGGTCGACGCGGTGGTCCTGCTCGTGGATGCCTCGGAGGGCCCGCTCCCGCAGACCCGCTTCGTGCTCCGCAAGGCGCTCCAGGCGAAGATGCCGGTCATCCTCTGCATCAACAAGACGGACCGCCCCGACTCCCGGATCGCCGAGGTCGTCGACGAGACGTACGACCTCTTCCTCGATCTGGACGCGACCGAGGAGCAGATCGAGTTCCCGATCGTCTACGCCTGCGCGCGTGACGGTGTCGCCTCGCTGACCAAGCCGGACGACGGCACGGTCCCCGCCGACAGCGACAGTCTGGAGCCGTTCTTCAACACGATCCTCTCGCATGTCCCGGCCCCCGAGTACGACGAGTCCGCGCCGCTCCAGGCCCATGTCACCAACCTGGACGCCGACAACTTCCTCGGCCGTATCGCGCTCTGCCGGGTCGAGCAGGGCGAGCTGCGCAAGGGCCAGACCGTCACCTGGATCAAGCGTGACGGCTCCATGTCCAACGTCCGTATCACCGAGCTGCTGATGACCGAGGCGCTCACGCGCAAGCCGGCCGAGCAGGCGCGCCCCGGTGACATCTGCGCCATCGCCGGTATCCCGGACATCATGATCGGCGAGACCCTGGCCGACCCCGAGAACCCGGTCGCGCTGCCTCTGATCACGGTCGACGAGCCCGCGATCTCGATGACCATCGGTACGAACACCTCGCCGCTGGTCGGCAAGGGCGGCAAGGGCCACAAGGTCACCGCCCGCCAGGTCAAGGACCGCCTGGACCGCGAGCTGATCGGTAACGTCTCGCTGCGCGTCCTGGACACCGAGCGTCCCGACGCCTGGGAGGTGCAGGGCCGCGGTGAGCTGGCGCTGGCCATCCTGGTGGAGCAGATGCGCCGGGAGGGCTTCGAGCTGACCGTCGGCAAGCCCGAGGTGGTCACGAAGCAGGTCGACGGCAAGACGTACGAGCCCATCGAGCGGATGACGATCGACTCGCCAGAGGAGCACCTGGGCGCGATCACCCAGCTCATGGCGACGCGCAAGGGCCGTATGGAGACCATGACCAACCACGGCTCGGGCTGGATCCGTATGGAGTGGATCGTGCCGTCCCGCGGTCTGATCGGCTTCCGTACGGAGTTCCTGACCCAGACGCGCGGCACGGGCATCGCGCACTCGATCTTCGAGGGCCACGAGCCGTGGTTCGGCGAGCTGCGCACCCGGAACAACGGTTCGCTCGTGGCGGACCGCGCGGGTTCGGTGACTCCCTTCGCGATGATCAACCTCCAGGAGCGCGGTGTCATCTTCACCGAGCCCGGTACCGAGGTCTACGAAGGAATGATCATCGGTGAGAACTCACGCTCCGACGACATGGACGTGAATATCACCAAGGAGAAGAAGCTCACCAATATGCGGGCCGCCTCCGCGGATTCCACCGAGAATGTGGTCCCGCCGCGGAAGCTCTCGCTGGAACAGTCGCTGGAGTTCTGCCGCGACGACGAATGCATCGAGGTGACCCCGGAGACGGTTCGTATCCGCAAGGTCGTTCTGGACCAGAAGGAGCGCGGTCGCGCCGCCTCCCGGGCCAAGCACGGCTGAGTCATCCCGTCGGGCCGTGCTCCCGACGGGACGGCGTGCTCGATGTGATGCCGAACGACGGCCCGGTTCCCGCGGAAAAGCGGGGGCCGGGCCGTTCGTCGTACCACCCGCGCCGCGGATGCGGGCGGGAGGCGATCGTCCGGTTCCGGCGGACCTCCGCCGGAACGGTGACCGGACGGTTCGACGTCAAGTTCGTTTTTGGGGATCACGTCCGATTATCGGCGGGTGGTCACCGGATGGTGTGTTAACGGTCCGTTTCGCGGGTGTCTGCCTGGGATAACTTTGTCCGGATTTCGGGCGGACGGGGGGTGTCGATGTTGCCAAAACGAGACCCTTTAAGTGTGGTTTACGGCCCGGCCGTACTTAATAGTTGGCCATTGAGCTCGGGTCAATGGGTCAAACGCCATGGGGAGCGTCGACTCACGAGCACACTCGGGGTACTTGGAAGCCGCACTGTCAGGGGTGTCAGCGCGCGTAGACAGTGCCCTTCTTGTTGTGACAAGTGGACTCATGAGGAGGAACCCATGCGTGGTGCCAAGAGCGCCAAGTGGGTAGTCGGCACGATAGTCGTGGCCCTCGCGGCGACGGCCTGCAGCAGCAGCGGAGACGACAGCAACGAACCCGCCGCCTCGACGGAGAAGGGCAAGCCCGCGGGCTACGTCTCCATCGACGTCGGTGAGCCGCAGAAGCCGCTGATCCCGGCCGACACGAACGAGTCGCTCGGCAGCTATGTGATCCAGTCGCTGTTCACCCAGCTCCTGGACTTCGACGCCCAGGGCAAGATCGTTTACACGAACGCCGAGTCGGTGACGTCGACCGACTCCAAGACCTGGACGGTCAAGCTCAAGCCGGGCTGGAAGTTCCACGACGGCACCCCCGTCACGGCCGAGTCCTACGTCAAGGCGTGGAACTGGTACGCCAACATCAAGAACAACCAGCAGAACGCCTTCTGGTTCGGCGACATCGCCGGTTACGCCGATGTCCACCCGGAGAAGGGCGAGCCGAAGGCCGACGCCATGTCGGGTCTGAAGGTCGTCGACGACACCACCTTCACGATCGGGCTCAGCTCGCCGATTCCGTACTTCGAGTACAAGCTCGGTTACGCGACCTTCGCGCCGCTGCCGGAGGTGTTCTACAAGGACACCAAGGCGTTCGGCCAGAAGCCGGTCGGCAACGGTCCCTACATCTTCGAGAAGTGGGACCACAAGAAGCTGATCCAGGTCAAGGCCAACCCTGACTACCAGGGCCCGAACAAGGCCAAGAACGCGGGCGTCCTCTTCAAGAACTACGCGACCGTCGAGGCCGCGTACCAGGACCTCCTGTCCGGCAACCTGGACATGATCCGCCAGGTCGGCCCGAAGGACCTGCCGAAGTACAAGCAGGACCTCGGCGACCGCGCGATCGACCAGCCGTACGCGGCCGTCCAGAGCCTCGTGCCGGCGTTCTACTCGAAGACCTTCAAGGGCATCGACCCGAAGGTCCTCCAGGGTCTGTCGATGGCGATCGACCGCGACACGATCACCAAGACCGTCCTCAACGGCACGCGCAAGCCGGCCACCAGCTTCACCCCGCCGGGCGTGCAGGGCAACCAGGACCTGAACACCGACGTGTTCACGTTCGACCCGGCGAAGGCGAAGCAGCTTGTCACCGAGGGCGGCGGCGTCCCCGGCAACAAGATCTGGATCCAGTACAACGCGGACGGCGGCCACAAGGAGTGGGTCACCGCTGTCTGCGAGTCGATCCGCAACGCCACCGGTGTGGACTGCATCCCGGACGCCAAGCCGGACTTCCAGACCGACCTGGAGGCGCGTGACAACGACCAGGTCAAGGCGATGTACCGCGGTGGCTGGGTCGCCGACTACCCGCTGAACGTCAACTTCATGCGGGAGCTGTACGGCACGGTCGCCGAGGCGAACAACGGCCGGTTCTCCGACAAGGAGGTCGACGCGGCCTTCAAGAAGGGTGACGACGCCAAGAACCTGGACGAGTCCATCAAGGCCTACCAGGACGCCGAGAAGCTGCTCCTCGACAAGATGCCGGCGATCCCGCTGTGGGAGTACAAGACCAACGGCGGCTACTCCAAGTCTGTGGACAACGTGACGGTCGACTTCCACGGTGACTACAACCTCACCGACGTCACGGTCGTCAAGTAACCCGTCCGAGGGCCAATCCCCCACTCGGCCATCAGCCGCCGCCACAACGTCGGTAGGCTCCCGGGGCCGCTCCCCGTATCCAGGGGAGCGGCCCCCCGGGCTGCACAGTTATCCATTCGGAGGCAAACATGGGGCGTTATGTCGCGCGGCGACTGCTCCAGATGATCCCGGTCTTCCTCGGGTCAACCTTGCTGGTCTTCGCCATGATGTACGCCCTGCCCGGTGATCCCGTGCGCGCGCTCGCCGGAGAACAGACCGTTGATCCCGCGCAGATCGCGGCGATGAAGAAGGACCTCGGTCTCGATCTGCCGCTCTGGCACCAGTACTGGAACTATCTGACCGGCCTGTTCCAGGGCGACTTCGGCACACAGATCGCCAGCGGCCGTCCCGTCGCCGACATCATCTCGGAGGCGTTCCCGATCACGGTCCGGCTGACGCTGTTCGCCTTCGCCTTCACCGTGCTGGTCGGCATCTCCATCGGCGTCTTCGCCGGGCTGAAGGCCGACACGCTCAGGGACCGCGCCCTGCTGGTCCTGACGCTTCTGCTGATCTCCGTTCCCTCGTTCGTGCTCGGCTTCCTCGGCCAGTACTTCTTCGCCTTCCAGCTCGGCTGGGTGGACCCGAACGTTAGCGTGGAAGCGAGCTGGGACGAGCTGTTCCTGCCGGCCGTCGTGCTCGGCTCCCTGTCACTGGCGTACGTGGCACGGCTGACGCGTACCTCCGTCGCCGAGAACCTGCGCTCCGACTACATGCGCACCGCGGTGGCCAAGGGATTGCCGCGCCGCCGGATCATCGGTGTGCACCTGATGCGCAACTCCATGATCCCGGTCGTGACCTTCCTCGGCACCGACCTCGGCGCCCTGATGGGCGGCGCCGTCGTCACCGAGGGCATCTTCAACATCAAGGGTGTCGGCTACAACATCTTTGACGCGCTGAGGCACCGCGAGGGCGCCACGGTCGTGGGCATCGTGACCCTGATCGTCGTCGTGTATCTCGTCACCAGCCTGCTCGTCGACCTGCTCTACGCGGTCCTGGACCCGAGGATCCGTTATGCCTGAGGCACTCAAGGACACCGTCAAGGAGCTGCCGGGCGAGACCCCGGCCGCGCCGCCGGCGGACGGCAGGGTCGGCAAGCCGCGCAGTCTCTGGTCGGACGCCTGGCACGATCTGCGGCGCAATCCGCTCTTCGTCGTCTCCGCGGTCCTGATCCTGTTCCTGCTGACGATGGCGGCCTTCCCGCAGCTGTTCACCAGCGCCGACCCGCGCTACGCGGATCTCGCCAACCACTATCTCCAGAAGCCGAACTGGGGCCACCTCTTCGCTCCGGACTGGTTCGGGTACGACATCCAGGGCCGGTCGATATACACCCGTGTCGTCTACGGCGCGCGGGCCTCGATCCTCGTCGCCGTGGTGGTCACCGGACTCGTCACGATCCTCGGCACCGCGGTCGGGATGCTGGCCGGCTACTTCGGCGGCTGGGTCGACACGATCCTGTCCCGGATCACCGACATCTTCTTCGCCGTGCCCTTCATCCTCGGCGCGATGGTGGTGCTGACCTCCTTCACCGAGCGGTCGATCTGGGTCGTGATCCTGTCCCTCGCCTTCCTGGGCTGGACACAGATCGCCCGGGTCGCGCGCGGCTCGGTCCTCACCATCAAGCAGGCGGACTACGTGATGGCGGCCAAGGCGCTCGGCGCCTCGACCAGCCGTATCCTGCTCCGGCACATCATGCCCAACGCGATCGCCCCGGTGATCGTGGTCGCGACCATCGCGCTCGGCGGCTACATCTCCGCCGAGGCCACGCTGTCCTTCCTGGGCATCGGGCTCGCCGAGCCGGCCGTCTCCTGGGGCGTCGACATCTCGTCGGGCCAGGAGCAGCTCCGTAACGCCGAGTTCGTCCTGATCGTCCCGTCGGTCATGGTGTCGATCACGGTTCTGGCCTTCATCATGCTCGGCGATGCGGTACGCAACGCCCTCGATCCCAAGCTGCGCTGAGGGAGGCGTACATGACCATCATCGACAACACGACGGCGGACGTTCCTTCCGGCCCGCTGCTCGAAGTCCGTGACCTGCACGTGGAGTTCCACACCCGGGACGGTGTGGCCAAGGCGGTCAACGGTGTCAACTACAGCGTCAGCGCGGGCGAGACGCTGGCCGTGCTGGGCGAGTCCGGCTCCGGCAAGTCCGTCACCGCCCAGGCGGTCATGGGCATTCTCGACATGCCGCCGGGACGCATTCCACGCGGGGAGATCTTCTTCCGCGGCCAGGACATGCTCAAGATGAGCAACGAGGAGCGCCGGCTCATCCGCGGCCAGAAGATCGCGATGATCTTCCAGGACGCGCTGTCCTCGCTCAACCCGGTGCTCTCCGTCGGCTACCAGCTCGGCGAGATGTTCCGCGTCCATCTGGGCCTCTCCAAGAAGGAGGCCAAGGCCAGGTCCATCGAGCTGATGGACCGGGTGCGCATCCCGGCGGCCAGGGAGCGGGTCAACGACTATCCGCACCAGTTCTCCGGCGGAATGCGCCAGCGCATCATGATCGCCATGGCGCTGGCCCTGGAACCGGATCTGATCATCGCGGACGAGCCCACCACCGCGCTGGACGTGACCGTCCAGGCCCAGGTCATGGACCTGCTGGCGGAGTTGCAGCGCGAGTACCACATGGGCCTGATCCTGATCACGCACGACCTCGGCGTGGTCGCCGATGTCGCGGACAAGATCGCGGTCATGTACGCGGGCCGGATCGTGGAGACCGCGCCGGTGCACGAGCTCTACAAGCGCCCCGCGCACCCGTACACCCGCGGCCTGCTCGACTCGATTCCGCGCCTGGACCAGAAGGGCCAGGAGCTGTACGCGATCAAGGGCCTGCCGCCCAACCTCACCCGGATCCCGGCCGGCTGTGCCTTCAATCCGCGCTGCCCCGCGGCGCAGGACATCTGCCGTACGGAGATCCCGGCCCTGCTGTCCGTCACGGAGCGGGACGGCACCGAGCTGCCGGGCCGTGGAAGCGCGTGCCACTTCTGGAAGGAGACGATCCATGGCTGAGCCGAGGAAGAGTGACGACTCCATGGACGCCACCCCGAACGTCACCGAGGTGGCGACGGCCGACGCCGTCACCGTCGACGACTCCGTCGCCGCCATCGAGGCGACGGTGGAGCGGGGCGAGCCGATCCTCCAGGTGCGCAATCTGGTCAAGCACTTCCCGCTGACCCAGGGCGTTCTGTTCAAGAAGCAGGTCGGCGCGGTCAAGGCCGTGGACGGCATCTCCTTCGACCTGTACCAGGGTGAGACGCTGGGCATCGTCGGGGAGTCCGGCTGCGGCAAGTCCACCGTCGCCAAGCTGCTGATGACGCTGGAGAAGGCGACCGCCGGCGAGGTCTTCTTCAAGGGCCAGGACATCACCCGGCTGTCCGGCCGCGCGCTGAAGGCGGTGCGCCGGAACATCCAGATGGTGTTCCAGGACCCGTACACCTCGCTCAACCCGCGGATGACCGTCGGCGACATCATCGGCGAGCCCTTCGACATCCATCCCGAGGTGGCACCGAAGGGCGACCGGCGCCGCAGGGTCCAGGAACTGCTCGATGTCGTGGGTCTCAACCCGGAGTACATCAACCGCTATCCGCACCAGTTCTCCGGCGGCCAGCGCCAGCGCATCGGCATCGCCCGCGGTCTCGCCCTCAATCCCGAGGTCATCATCTGCGACGAGCCGGTCTCGGCCCTGGACGTCTCCGTCCAGGCGCAGGTCATCAATCTGATGGAGAAGCTCCAGGACGAGTTCAACCTCTCCTACATCTTCATCGCGCACGACCTGTCGATCGTGCGGCACATCTCCGACCGGGTCGGTGTGATGTACCTCGGCAAGATGGCCGAGATCGGTACGGACACCCAGATCTACGATCACCCGACGCATCCCTACACCCAGGCGCTGCTGTCGGCGGTCCCGGTGCCCGACCCGGAGGCCCGTGAGGGCCGCGAGCGGATCATCCTCAGCGGTGACGTCCCGTCGCCGGCGAACCCGCCCTCGGGCTGCCGCTTCCGGACCCGCTGCTGGAAGGCGCAGGACAAGTGCGCCACGGAGGTCCCGCTGCTGGCCGTTCCCGAGCGCTTCAAGGGCACGGGCGGGCACGCCGCGCACGAGTCGGCGTGCCACTTCGCCGAGGAGAAGGACGTCGTCCACGCGGCCTGACGTAGTCGTACGTCGTACGAGCGGCGCCCGGAACCGAACGGTTCCGGGCGCTGTTCTGTGTGGCGCCGGCCCGTGTGGCGCTGTTCTGTGTGGCGCAGGGCCGTGTGCTGCGGGGCCGTGTGGGCCCCGGTCCGTGTGGTGCCGTGCTGTGTGATCGTCCATTTGCGCGGGCTGGATGTGCGGATCGCGCCTCGGCGTTCGATCTTGGTCTCAGCAGGTCACGTACGCAGGGTCACGTACGCCGAGGAGGCACGTCCGATGCGTGGAGCCGCACCCGTCACCCGGGCCGCGTGCGCGCTGGCCGTCGCGCTCACGGCGGCCTCGTGCGGCGGGGGAAGCGGCGCCGGCGCCGGAGGTCCGGACGGCGTGCTGTCCTCCTCCTGGGGCGATCCGCAGAATCCGCTGGAGCCCGCGAACACCAACGAGGTCCAGGGCGGCAAGGTCCTCGACATGATCTTCCGCGGCCTGAAGACGTACGACCCGAGGACCGGCAAGGCGCGGAACGCCCTCGCCGAGCGGATCGACACCACGGACTCGACGCACTTCACCGTCACCGTCAAGGACGGCTGGACCTTCAGCAACGGCGAACAGGTCACCGCGAAGTCCTTCGTGGACGCCTGGAACTACGGCGCACACCTGAAGAACAATCAGAAGAACGCGTACTTCTTCGAGTACGTCGAGGGATACGACAAGGTCCACCCGGCCTCGGGCCGGCCCACCGCGGAGACGCTCACGGGCCTCGGCGTCACCGGTCCGCTGACCTTCACCGTCAAGCTCTCCCAGCGCTTCTCCACCTGGCCGGACACCCTCGGGTACGCCGCGTTCGCGCCACTGCCCCGGGCCTTCTTCGACCACCACGACGCCTGGCTCGCCAAGCCGGTCGGCAACGGCCCGTACGAGGTGGAGAGCTACACCCGCGGCGCCCAGATGTCGCTGCGCGCCTGGAAGGGATACCCGGGCAGCGACAAGGCGCGCAACGGCGGGGTGGACCTGCGGGTCTACACGGACGGCAACACCGCCTACACCGATCTGGTCTCCGGCAATCTCGACCTGGTCGACGACGTCCCGGCCGCGCAGCTCAAGAACGTCAGGGCCGATCTCGAAGGCCGGTACATCAACGCTCCCGCCGGCATCCTCCAGACCCTCTCCTTCCCCTACTACGACCCGGCCTGGAACACACCGGGCGCGGTCAAGGTCCGCACCGGCCTCTCGATGGCGATCAACCGCCGGCAGATCACCGAAACGATCTTCCGCGGGACCCGCACCCCCGCCACCGACTGGACCTCGCCGGTCCTCGGCGCGGCCGGCGGCTACAAGGCCGGGCTCTGCGGAAGGGCCTGCGCCCACGACCCGGCCGCGGCGAGGAGGCTGATCGCGGAGGGCGGCGGTATCCCCGGCGGTCGGCTGACCATCACGTACAACACCGACACCGGATCCCACAAGGAGTGGGTGGACGCGGTCTGCAACAGCATCAACAACGCGCTGGGCAACGACAGATCGTGCGTCGGCAGCCCGGTCGGCACCTTCGCGGACTTCAGGAACAGGATCGGCCGGAAGAAGCTGACCGGTCCGTTCCGGGCGGGCTGGCAGATGGACTACCCGCTGATCCAGAACTTCCTTCAGCCGCTCTACTACTCCAACGGCTCGGCCAACGACGGCAGGTGGAGCAACGCGCGCTTCAACGAACTGGTCAACGAGGCCAACGCCGATACGGACACCTCGACCGCGATCCGCACGTTCCAGCGGGCCGAGGAGGTCGTACGGGACCAGATGGCCGGGATCCCGCTCTGGTACCAGAACGGGAGCGCCGGTTACGCGGCCCGGATCTCCCATGTCGAACTGAACCCGTTCAGCGTCCCGGTCTACCACGAGATCACGGTCCGCTGACACCGGGCGGGAGGAGCACCTCATGGGACGTTATGTGATCCGCCGTCTGCTCCAGATGATCCCTGTCTTCATCGGCGCCACCCTGCTGATCTTTCTGATGGTCCATGTGATGGGCGATCCGATCGCGGGACTCTGCGGCGAGAGACAGTGCGATCCCGCGACCGAGAGCCGGCTGCGCCAGGAGTTCGGCCTCGACCGGCCCGTGTGGCAGCAGTACATGACCTATATGGGCCATGTGTTCTCGGGCGACTTCGGGACGGCCTTCAACGGCCAGAAGGTCATCGAACTGATGGCGTCGGCCTTCCCGGTCACCCTCCGGCTCACGCTCGTGGCCGTCGCCTTCGAGCTGGTGGTCGGGGTCGTCCTCGGTGTGCTGACGGGGCTGCGCCGGGGCCGGCCGGTCGACACCTCCGTACTGCTGCTGACGCTCGTGGTCATCGCCGTACCGACCTTTGTCACCGGGCTGCTGGCGCAGCTCGTGTTCGGCGTCACCTGGCGGATCGTCCAGCCGTCGGTCTCGTACACCGCGCCGCTCGGCGAGCTGATCCTGCCCGGACTGGTGCTGGCGTCGGTCTCGCTGGCGTACGTCACCCGGCTGACCCGCACCTCGGTCGCCGAGAACGCCCGCTCCGACTACGTCCGTACGGCCGTCGCCAAGGGCCTGCCCCGGCACCGGGTGATCACCCGGCATCTGCTGCGCAACTCACTGATCCCGGTGGTCACCTTCATCGGGACGGACATCGGCGCGCTGATGGGCGGCGCCATCGTCACCGAGCGGATCTTCAACATCCATGGCGTCGGATTCCAGCTCTACCAGGGCATCCTGCGCCAGAACACCCAGACCGTCGTCGGCTTCGTCACCGTGCTCGTGATCGTCTTCCTGCTGGCGAATCTGCTGGTCGACCTGGTCTACGCCGTTCTCGACCCGAGGATCCGGTATGCCTGAGCCGCAGTGCGCCCGACCGAGGAGCGTCGCCGTCGAGGCCGTGGCCGTCGCCGCCGCGGCCACCCCGGACGGGGGAGCCGCTCCCGGGCACGGAGCCGCCCCTGAGCCGGGAGCCGCCCCGCAGCGGCGTTCCGCCGGCTCCGACGGCGGCGCGCCCACCGGGAAGCCGCGCGGTCTGTGGTCGGACGCCTGGCACGATCTGCTCCGCAATCCGGTCTTCGTCGTCTCGGCGCTCGTCATCGTCTTCCTGGTGGTGATCTCGGTCTGGCCGTCCCTGATCGCGAGCCGCAATCCGCTCTCCTGCGATCTCGCCCTGGCCCAGGAGGGCTCCCGGCCCGGCCATCCCTTCGGCTTCAACGGACAGGGCTGCGACGTCTACACCCGTACGGTCCACGGCGCCAGGACCTCGGTCGTCGTCGGCGTGCTCGCCAGCCTCGGCGTCGCCCTGACCGGCTCGGTCCTCGGCGCTCTGGCGGGCTTCCACGGCGGAGCCTGGGACGCGGTCCTCTCCCGGATCACCGATGTCTTCTTCGCGATCCCGGTGGTGCTCGGCGGACTCGTCCTGCTGTCCCTGGTGGCCGGCACCACCGTCTGGCCGGTGATCGGCTTCATGGTGCTGCTCGGCTGGCCGCAGATCTCCCGGATCGCCCGCGGTTCCGTCATCACCGTCAAGCAGAACGACTACGTGCAGGCGGCACGGGCGCTCGGCGCCTCTCCCGCACGGATCATGCTGCGGCACATCCTGCCCAACGCCGTCGCGCCCGTGATCGTGGTGGCGACCATCGCGCTCGGTACGTTCATCGCGCTGGAGGCGACGCTCTCGTATCTCGGTGTGGGGCTCAGACCTCCGGCCGTCTCCTGGGGCATCGACATCTCGGACGCCTCGCCCTACATCCGCAACTCGCCGCACATGCTGCTCTGGCCGGCCGGTGCGCTGGCGGTCACCGTGCTGGCGTTCATCATGCTCGGCGACGCGGTGCGCGACGCCCTCGACCCGAAGCTGCGCTAGCCGCCCCCACCGCCTTCGCCGGCCGCCCCCCACAGCCCTCTCAGGGAGTCCGACCCATGCTGCTCGACGTACGTGATCTGCGTGTGGAGTTCCGTACCCGCGACGGTGTCGCGAGGGCCGTCAACGGCGTCAGTTACGCGGTGGACGCCGGTGAGACGCTCGCCGTGCTCGGCGAGTCAGGGTCGGGCAAGTCCGTCGCGGCCCAGGCGGTCATGGGGATCCTGGACACACCGCCCGGCCGGATCACCGGCGGTGAGGTGCTCTTCCGGGGCCGCGATCTGCTGAGGCTCAAGGAGGAGCGGCGGCGCCGGATCCGGGGCGCCGAGATGGCGATGATCTTCCAGGACGCGCTGTCCGCGCTCAATCCCGTGCTCGACGTCGGCAGCCAGCTCGGTGAGATGTTCGTGGTGCACCGCGGGATGTCCCGCGGACAGGCGCGGGCGCGGGCCGTCGAACTGATGGACCGGGTCGGCATCCCGGCGGCGAGGGAGCGGGCGGGCGACTATCCGCACCAGTTCTCCGGCGGTATGCGCCAGCGCGTGATGATCGCGATGGCCCTCGCGCTGGAGCCCGCGCTGATCATCGCCGACGAGCCGACCACCGCGCTCGACGTGACCGTCCAGGCCCAGGTCATGGAGCTGCTCGCGCGGCTGCGGCGCGAGCTGGACATGGCGCTGATCCTGATCACCCATGATCTGGGCGTGGTCGCCGAGGCCGCGGACCGGATCGCGGTGATGTACGCGGGCCGGATCGTGGAGACCGCGCCGGTGCACGCCGTCCACCGGGCCGCCGCCCATCCGTACACCCGCGCCCTGCTGGACTCGGTCCCGCGCCTGGACCGCAAGGGCCGCGAGCTCTACGCGATCCGGGGCCTGCCGCCCAATCCGCTGCGTGTCCCGCCCGGCTGCGCCTTCCATCCACGCTGTCCGGTCGCCCGGGACATCTGCCGTACGGACGAGCCGCCGCTGTACGAGGCCGGCGAGGGCCGGCGCAGCGCCTGCCACTTCTGGAGGGAGACACTCGATGGCTGAGGCCGTTCTGGAGGTCACCGATCTGGTCAAGCACTATCCGCTGACGCGCGGTGTCCTGATCAGGAAGCAGATCGGGGCGGTACGGGCCGTCGACGGGGTCTCCTTCGCGCTCGCCCCCGGGGAGACCCTGGGCATCGTCGGGGAGTCCGGCTGCGGCAAGTCGACCGTGGCGAGGACGCTGGTCGGTCTGGAGCGGCCGACGTCCGGCCGGATCCGCTACAAGGGCGAGGACATCACCCGGCTGTCGGGCCGCGCGCTCAAGGCGGTGCGCCGGAACATCCAGATGGTGTTCCAGGATCCGTACACCTCGCTCAATCCGCGGATGACCGTGGGCGACATCGTCGGGGAGCCGTTCGAGATCCATCCCGAGGCGGCGCCGAAGGGCGACCGGCGGCGCAAGGTCCAGGAGCTGCTGGACGTGGTCGGGCTCGACCCGGAGTACGTCAACCGCTATCCGCACCAGTTCTCCGGCGGACAGCGCCAGCGCATCGGTATCGCCCGGGGTCTCGCCCTGCGGCCGGAGGTCATCGTCGCCGACGAGCCGGTCTCCGCCCTCGACGTCTCCGTCCAGGCGCAGGTGATCAATCTGATGGAGCGGCTCCAGAACGAGTTCGGGCTGGCCTATGTGTTCATCGCCCATGATCTGTCGGTCGTCCGGCACATCTCCGACCGCGTCGGGGTGATGTATCTGGGACGGCTCGTCGAGCTGGGCTCGGACTCGGAGATCTACGACCGTCCCACGCATCCGTACACCCAGGCGCTGCTCTCCGCCGTCCCGCCGCCCGATCCGGCGGCGCGCGCACACCGGGACCGGATCATCCTGGCGGGCGAGGTCCCGTCACCGGCGCGTCCGCCCTCGGGCTGCCGGTTCCGTACGCGCTGCTGGAAGGCGCAGGAGCGGTGCGCGGTGGAGGAGCCGGAGCTCACGGTCCCGGTGGCCTTCCGGGGACAGAAGGGACCGGCCGCGCATCCCTCGGCCTGCCATTTCGCGGCGGAGCGGCGGAGCGTACCGGCCGCGGGGGGCGAAACGTAATAAAGCACATCAATTTCGTTAACATGGAGGCAACTTCACGGACCCGACACCGATATACGAACGCGTCACGCTGAACAACGTACGGCCGTGCGGGTGCCGTAGATCGGCCGGGGCTCTGGGAGCCCCGGCCGGTCGCCTTTCCGCCCCCACCGCTGTTCCGGGTCAGTCCAGGCCCAGTGACCGCTTCAGGAAGTCGACCTGGAGCAGCAGCAGATTCTCCGCGATCTGTTCCTGCGGTGTCATATGCGTCACACCGGTGAGCGGCAGCACTTCATGGGGCCGCCCTGCGGCGAGCAGTGCCGCGGAGAGCTTGAGGGTGTGTGCCACCACCACATTGTCGTCGGCGAGCCCATGGATCAGCATCAGCGGCCGGACCGGAACCTCCGGTGCCGAGAGCCCGTCGTCGGTGACCAGGGAATGTGTGTCGTACACCTCTGGCGCCTCCTGCGGGGTGCCGAGGTACCGCTCCTGGTAGTGGGTGTCGTAGAGCCGCAGATCGGTGACCGGCGCGCCGGAGACCGCCGCGTGGAAGACATCGGGGCGGCGCAGGACCGCCAGGGCGGCGAGCCAGCCGCCGAAGGACCAGCCGCGGATGGCCACCCGCTCCAGATCGAGCGGGAAGCGGCCCGCGAGGGCGTGCAGCGCCTCGATCTGGTCGTCCAGGCTGAGCAGCAGATTCCGCTTGACCGCCTTCTCCCAGCCGGGCGAGCGGCCCGGAGTGCCCCGGCCGTCGGCGACGATCACCGCGAACCCCTGGTCGGCGAACCACTGCGAGGTCAGATACGCGTTCTGCGCGGCGACCACCCGCTGGCCGTGCGGACCGCCGTAGGGGTCCAGCAGCACCGGAAGCGGGCCGTCCGATTCCTGGTGGCCGGTGGGCAGCAGGACGGCGCACGGAATCCGGTGCGCGCCCGCCTCGGTGAGCCGCGCGTGAGCCGTGAGCACCGGGCGCTCGGCGTAGGAGACGATGCCCGCGATCCGCTCGCCGTCCCTGAGCACCCGCGCGGACGAGCCCGGCTCGTCCGGCGCGGCCGACACCAGAACGGTCACCTCGCCGGCCCGTACGGCCGAGTGCACACCCGGGCCCGCGGAGATCCGTTCGACGCCCAGATCGCTGACTCTGTACACATGAATCTGGCCAATTTCGGGATCGGCGGCCTCCTCGCCGGCCGATGCCGAGATCGGGACATCCCGGTCACCGATGTCCAGAACGGCACGCGGATGCAACTGCGATCCGGTCAGCGGACGGTCGCCCACCACCAGCACCCGCGCGCCCCCCTCGTCGGCGAGCCGCACCAGCCGCCCGTCCGGTGCCCGGGCCGGCACGCCCGGCGAGAGCTCCAGCCACGCCGGATCCTCGTCCTGGTGCACGGTGCTGGTCGCGCCGGTCTCGGTGTCTACCGCCAGATAGAGCTGTCCGCGCTGGTCACGGCTCTGGACGAGCAGCAGCGGGGCGCCCGCGGACGACCAGTGGACCCGGGCCAGATACGGATGGCGAACCCGGTCCCAGATCACCTCCGTACGCTCCGCCGGCCCGCCGTCCGGCCCGTCGGGACCGTCCAGGGAGACCAGGAAGAGCCGTACGTCCGCGTTGGGCGTGCCCGCCGCGGGATAGGCGACACGGGCCGGCTCCCGGTCCGGGCGGGAGGGATCGGAGATCCACCAGCGCCGCACCGGCGAGGTGTCCACCCGCGCGACCAGCAGCCGGTCCGACCCGGGCGACCACCAGAAACCGCGGGTACGGTCCATCTCCTCGGCGGCGATGAACTCCGCGAGCCCGTAGGTGACGTCCGCCTCCTCGGCCCGCGTGGGCCCCACCAGCTCACGGTCGCCCCCGCCGTCCGCGCCGATCACCCGGAGCGCGCCCCCGGCCGCGTAGGCGATGTGCCGGCCGTCGGGCGCGGGCCGCGGGTCGACCACCGGTCCCCGTGCGGGCAGTTGGCGCGCGGTGCCGGCGCGCAGCTCGGCCGCGTACAGCCGCCCGGAGAGCGCGAACGCGGCCAGTTCGACCGAATTGTCCACCGCGTAGCCGACGATGCCCTCCGCGCCCTCGCGGCTGCGCTCCCGGCGGGCCCGTTCCTCGGTGGAGAGTTGCTCCACGGCGCCCCCCAGCAGCGCCCTGGGGTCCGCGGCGACCCGTTCCCGTCCCCCGGGGCCGGAGCCTTCGAGATCGAGCACCCAGAGGGCGTTCACGCGGTCCGTCCCGGAGGCGGAACGCAGGAAGGCCACCCGCGCTCCGTCGGGCGAGACGGTGAACGCGCGGGGAGCGCCCAGGGTGAACCGCTGGGTCCTGGCGTGCCGGCGTGGGAACGAGTGCTCGTGGCTCAAGGTCATACGACCGAAACTAGTGCCCGTGCGCCCCCCTGTGCTGCCGTGCACCGACCGATGCTTACGTACGGATAGTTATGATCCGTAGCGCAAGGTGGGTAGGAATCTGCCGGCACATGCATGCCGCTCTTTCCCGACTGATATTTATGGAGGTGAACCGCCGTGGCACTCTCGATTTCGGCGGTGGTGCTGCTGGCGATCATCGTCTTCCTGCTGGTCCGGAAATCCGGGCTGAAGGCCGGTCACGCGGTGGTCTGCATGCTGCTCGGGTTCTACATCGCCAGTTCGTCCATCGCGCCCACCATCAGCGAACTGACCACGAACGTGGCGGGGATGATCGGCGGGATCAAGTTCTGACCCTCGGATCGTGACCTCGGGTCCACCGACCTCCGACTCCCTCGTCCGACTCTCCCTCCGCCCCTTCCGATCCCTGCTCGCCGTGCCCCCGGCCACCGTCCACCGGCCGGGGGTTTCACGGGCGGCCTCGTAGGCTGTCCCCATGACCGATCAACCCGCCCGTCGTCTGCTGCTGGTGCACGCGCACCCGGACGACGAGTCGATCAACAACGGCGCCACCATGGCCAAGTACGCGGCCGAGGGCGCTCTGGTCACCCTGGTGACCTGCACCCTCGGTGAGGAGGGCGAGATCATCGTGCCCGGTCTCGCCCATCTCGCCGCCGACCGGGAGGACGGCCTCGGCGCCCATCGCATCGGTGAACTCGCCGCGGCCATGCGGGAGCTGGGGGTCCGCGACCACCGCTTCCTCGGCGGGCCCGGCAGATTCCGGGACTCCGGGATGACGGGCCTGCCGCAGAACGACCGCGAGGACGCCTTCTGGCACACCGGGGTCGACGAGGCCGCCGAACACCTCGTCGAGGTGGTCCGTGAGGTGCGTCCCCAGGTGCTCGTGACGTACGACCCGAACGGCGGCTACGGCCACCCCGACCATGTCCAGGCCCACCGCGTGGCCATGCGCGCCGCGACACTGGCCGCCGACGGCGCGTACGGCCCCGGGCTCGGCGCGCCTCACGCGATCGACAAGATCTACTGGAACCGGGTGCCGCGCTCGGTGGCCGTGGCGGGCTTCGCGCGGCTCCGTGCCACCGGTACGGACTTTCCCGGCATCGCCGAGGTGGACGACATCCCCGGTGTGGTGGACGACACGGAGATCACCGCGATGATCGACGGCGCGCCGTACCGGGAGCGCAAGGCCGCCGCGATGCGCGCCCACGCGACCCAAATCGCCGTGGACGGGCCCTTCTTCGCGCTCTCCAACGATCTGGGCCAGCCGATCTTCGCCGCCGAGTACTACCAGTTGGTGCACGGGAGGTCCGGGGCGCCCGCGGGCGAACGCGAGAACGACCTCTTCGCGGGAGTCGCCGGAGCGGCCGGGGCGGGGGCCGGCACATGAGCGAGCCGAAGCGGCAGCAGTCCGCCGGCGGGCTCCCGGCCACCCCCGGGCCCTCCCGTGTCGCCGTCTACCTCGGCCTCGCCGTGCTCGGCGCCCTGGTCGCCCTCGCGGGCTCGCTGGTCCAAGGCGGCTGGTTCCCCGGCGGTTTGGTGCTGGCCCTGCTCGCCACCGCCGGAGTCTTCCTCGGCGGACTGCGCCTCACCGGCACGCAGATGGGCGTGGGCGCGCCCGCCGGAGGCTGGCTGATCGCGGCCGTCCTGCTGAGCGTCGGGCGCCCCGAGGGCGACGCGGCCTTCTCCGCGGGCGTCGGACCGCTCATCTATCTGCTCGGTGGGATGGCGGTGGCTGTGATGTGTGCCACCATGTCGCGGTTGCCGCAACCGGGCACGAAGTCCGGCCGACTTGGGAAGTGACGCGCCCGCCATCCACTGAATTGCCCCCGTCCGCGCGGCCCGCGAACGACAGCTTCACACGGTCGTCGGGTGCCGGTCGGCCGAGGACAGTATGGTGGTGCGCGCTCCGGGCCTTCCCCTCGCCTTCGGCTGTGGGGGACCTGAACAGTTGAGTACCAGTAAGAACGGGCGGCGGAGCCAACCGGGAGAACCTGCTTTGAGTCGTGAAACTGACAGTTCGTCCTCCTCCGGGCCCCAGGGGCGCGGCGGAGCCGCGTACCCCTCGGGGACACCGCCGTACGGATCCGGCCAGTATCCGTCGCCGCACCCCCAGCAGGACGCTCCGGAGGAGACCGACACCGCGCTCGCTCCTCAGCCGGACGAGCCGAGAACCGAAACCACACTGACCACACGTATCCGGATCAACATCCCCGGCTCGCGGCCGATCCCGCCCGTCGTGATGCGGACGCCCATGGGCGACGGCGACACCGCGGGCGGCCGGGGCGTCAAGGCCGCCGAGCTCACGGGCGCCGTCCAGGTGCCGGAGCAGGGCCAGGACGGGGCGGACGCCCTGGGAGGCCGGATTCCGGACGAGAAACCGGCCGGGGACAAGTCCGCGAACGACTGGTTCGCGCCCCGCAGGGCCTCGGGCCCGGCGGGCGGCACGGGAACAGGCGCGGGCATGGGCGCGGGCGCGGCTGCCGTCGCGGGCGCCTCCGTACCGGCACAGGCCGATCCCGGAACCGGGCGGCTCACGGACACGCCGTACTACGCCGACTACTCCGAGGCGCCGCAGCCACGGCAGCATCCGTCCACCGGCGGTGGCCTCGGCGATCCCGCCATGGGCGGGGGGCCGGCCGGAGCCGGTCTGCCGGGCCAGGCCGGGCATGGCTTCGGGCCCGGTGGCGGGCCCACCACACCGGCGCTCGGCACCCGTACACCACCCGGCGGGCCGGGCGGGTCCGGGGGCCCCGGCGGTCCCGGTGGTCCGACCGCGGGACCCGTCACCGGCACCGCCTCGCTGGGCACACCGCCCGCGTCGCTGGCCCCCGGGCCCGGCCAGGCACAGGGCGGTGCGCCGCGGATGTCCGACGACACCGCGGAGCTGACCCCGCAGCAGTACGCGCCCGAGCAGGGACCCGGCGGCCATGTCTCCGGGGACACGCTCACCAGCGGAATCCCCGTGGTGTCGCCGGAGCCCCGCTCGCCGTTCCCGGGCTCGGGCCCGCAGGGCGGCGGTCCGGGCGCCGATCAGGGCCACCGGCCCGGCGGTCCCGGCTCCCACGGCCAGGACCACGACTTCTCGGCGCCGGACTTTCCCGGTCCGGTCGGCTCCGCACAGGGCGGCGGGCCGTCGGCACCCGCGCCGGCGCGGTCCGCGGCCCCGGCCGCGCCCGCTCCCGTCAAGAAGGGCCGGTCCAAGCTGGCGCTCCTCGTCGGTGTCCTCCTGGTGGCGGGCGGCGGTGTGTACGGCGCCGGCCTGCTGATGAACCACTCCGACGTGCCGAAGGGCACCACCGTCCTCGGGGTCGACATCGGCGGCGGCACCCGTGACGCGGCGGTCGTCAAGCTCGACGCGGCCCTGGGCGAGCGCGCCTCCGCGCCGCTGCTGCTCAGCGTCGGCGGCAAGACCGAGGAGCTCTCCCCGGACAAGGCGGGTCTGAGCCTGGACAGCCAGGCGACCGTCCGGGGCGCGGCCGGCAGCGACTACAACCCGGTCTCGGTGATCGGCTCGCTCTTCGGCGGCCGGCGGATCGCCCAGCCGGTGATCCCGGTCGACGAGGAGAAGCTCAGCGCCGCGCTGACCGACCTGGCCGGAGTCTCCGGCTCGGCCACCGAAGGAACGATCAAGTTCGAGCCGGGCCGGGCCGTCGCCGTACCGGGCAAGTCGGGCCAGTCGCTCGATGTCAGCCACTCGATCATCTCGGTACGGGACGCCTACCGCTCCCAGGTCCAGACGGGCCGTACGAACACCGTCGAGCTGCCCATCGCTCCTCGCGATCCGACGATCACCCAGGCGGAGCTGGACCGGGCGATGAACGAGTTCGCCAAGCCCGCGATGTCCGATCTGATCACGATCACGGCGGGCGACAAGCAGATCCAGTTCGGTCCCGCCAAGTCACTGCCGAAGATCCTCTCCATGAAGGCGATCGACGGCCGGCTGGTGGAGGTCTACGACAAGAAGGCCATCGAGGAGCTGCTGGAAGGCGTCTTCGACGGCATCACGATCACCAAGGGGGACGGCAAGCAGCATCCCGTCTCCGCCGACGATGTCGCCCAGGCGATGCAGAAGGCACTGCTCGGCACCACACCCGCCGAGCGCACCCAGGTGATCGATCTCGATCCGAGCTAGGGCCTGTCCGCCGGACAGAGCCTGGGGCGGACGGCGCTGCTGCCCAAAAGCCGTGGCGCCGGCCGACTCGCCGTCGGCTGCTTCGGAGCCCTCGTCCCTTGCCGGGCGGGGGCTCCGGTGTGTCCGCCACGGTGGTCAGTTGAGCATCGCGCGGGCGGCCCGTGCCCGGCGGCGGATCGCCTCCGCCGTGGACGGCTCGACCGCCGCCACCACCTCCGCGTACTCCTCCATCTCCGTGGCTCCCTGGAGGAACTCGCCGCGCTGGACGAGGAGCTGGGCCCGGTCGTAGCGCAGTCTGGCCGGGTGCGCGGGCAGCAGCAGGGAGAGTTCGACCGCCCACAGGGCCACGTCGGTGCGCTCGGGCCGGGTGGCCGCCCAGGCACGGATGTTGTTCAGGACGCGCAGGACGATGTCGAGCGGGTCCGCCGGGGCGAACAGGGCGTCGTCCCAGGTTGCGTCCGCCGGTGCCTCGCCCGTCGTACCGGTCACCAGCAGTGCCGTGTCCGCCCGGGTCAGCAGCCGTCCGCCGGCGAAGGGATCGGCCAGGATCCGGTCGCCGGGAGCGCCGGGATCACCGAAGCCGACAACGAAATGGCCGGGCAGGGCCACCCCGTACACCGATGCTCCGGCCCGTCGCGCGACCTCCATCCACACCACCGAGAGCAGGATGGGCAGTCCGCGCCGCCGCCGCAGCACCACCGGGAGCAGCGAGGAGTCGAGCCGCCGGTACTCGACGGGAGAGCCCTCGAAGCCGCACCGCTCGCCGAGCAGTTCCGCGAGTGCCACCGCCCAGGCGCGCGCCCCGAGGACACCGAAGGGCAGCAGTCCGGCCAGCCGGTCCAGTTCGGCCTGGGCCGCGTCGATACCGGCCTCGCCCAGGTCGGGATCGGCCTCGGCGCCCACGAGCAGACAGAGCGTCGCCAGGTCGGGACGGTCCGCGCGGGCCTCCAGGGCGAAGCGGCGGCGCGGGCCGGCGGATTCCGGTCGCATATCGGCCTCGTACCCGCTCAGGGCGATCGGAAGTAGTGATAGCGGTGATGGACGGCGAAGCCCATCGCGTCGTACAGCGCCCGCGCGCCGGTGTTGTCCGACTCCACCTGGAGCCAGGCGGCGGACGCGCCCTCCTCCAGCGCGCGCCGGGCGAGCGCGGCCATCACGGCCGTCGCCAGGCCCTGGCGTCGCCGGGCCGGGTCGACCTCCACCGCCATGAATCCCGCCCAGCGTCCATCGACCACACACCGGCCGATGGCCGCGGGTACCTCGGCCGGTCCGGGGACTGAGGCGAACCACACCGAAGGGCCACTGGCCAGTACGTGGAGCACATGGGGTCCCGGCACACCGGACCGCTGGTAACGCTGGAGCCAGCCGGTGGCCGCCGCAGCGTGGGCCTTCGTGGCTGTCCCCGCGGCTGTCCCCGGCGCTGTCGCCGTGCCGAGGGAGCGGTCGAGCCGTACCCGTGGGGCGGTGGCGTCCCCTGCGTCCCCGGAGTCTCCGGCGGCCTCGGCGCTCAGGTCTCCGATCGCGGCGAGCGCCCCGATCCGTACCTCGGTGGTCGTCTCCGTCCGCCAGCCGCGCCGCTCCAGCTCGGCGTACAGCCCCTCCTGGGTGCCTTCCGCACCGGTCGCGACCTGGATGTACGCGGGCAGCCCGCGCTCCCCGTACCAGCGCCGTACCCGCTCCAGTGCCTCGTCCAGCGGTGCCCCGGGGTCGCCGAGCGGCAGGACGGAGTTGGCCCGCCGGGTGAAGCCCGCCGAGGCCCGCAGCCGCCACTCGCCGAGCGGCTCGCTCTCCACCGGCTGCCAGGCGCGGGCGCCGACCCGTGCCAGCTCCTCGAAGTCCGTCGCCGGCCCACGGCGTCGGGCCGGAGCGGCCGGTACGACCTTCCCCGCGACCAGCGCGGACTCGGGGACGCGGACGCTCTCACCGGTGCGGCGTGTGATCAGCAGCACACCCTTGTCCCACGATGTGAGAACGCCGACCGTGTCGGTGAACTTCTCCGTCCCCGCGCCGCCGCCCGTCAACTGTCTGACTGATACACGTTTGCCCACGTCAGCCGGGGTCAGACGGACCCGGAGCCGTCCGCCCGCAGTGAATTCCACAGCTCTGTCCGCCCCTCCTGTTCGGATCGTGCTCAAGAACGGAGATACTAGATGCGGGCATCGACGACGCCGCGCTCCCGCGCGCCCGTGGACGGAGCCGCAGATCGGCCCGCCGCGCCCTATCGAGGAGGAACGACAGCGTGACCTACGTCATCGCGCAGCCTTGTGTCGACGTCAAGGACAAGGCGTGCATCGAGGAGTGCCCGGTCGACTGCATCTACGAGGGCTCCCGGTCCTTGTACATCCACCCGGACGAATGCGTCGACTGCGGAGCCTGTGAGCCGGTCTGCCCGGTCGAGGCCATCTTCTACGAGGACGACACCCCGGAGGAGTGGAAGGACTACTACAAGGCGAATGTCGAGTTCTTCGACGAGCTCGGTTCGCCCGGTGGTGCTTCCAAGCTCGGCCTGATCGAGCGCGACCACCCCTTCATCGCCGCGCTGCCGCCCCAGAACGGCTGACAGTGCGCCTCCCCGGTCCCGTACGGCCCGCGCCGTACGGGACCGGGCTGTTTTCGCGGTGCGCCGGTGCGCCGGTGCGCCGGTACGAGTGAGCACAAGAAGTGTGTACGAGAAAGAGTGAGCACGTGTCCGCTGTCTCTTCGCGCCTTCCCCTTTTCCCCTGGGACAAGCTGGAGCCCCACAAGGCGAGGGCCACGGCTCATCCCGACGGGATCGTCGACCTGTCCATCGGCACTCCGGTCGACCCGGTCCCCGAGCCGATCCGGCGCGCGCTGGCCGACGCCGCCGACTCGCCCGGGTATCCCACGGTGTGGGGCACGGCCGCGCTGCGGGACGCGCTGACCGGATGGGCGGGGAGCAGGCTCGGCGCACACGGGGTGACGCACGAGAACGTACTGCCGGTGCTCGGCTCCAAGGAGCTGGTGGCCTGGCTGCCCACACAGCTCGGCCTCGGCGCGGGCGACCGGGTCGCCCATCCGCGGCTCGCGTACCCGACGTACGAGGTCGGGGCGCGGCTCGCCCGCACCGAGCCCGTGCCGTACGACGTGGAGGCCCTCGCGGCCGATCCCGCGGGCGCGGGACTGGAGGACGTGAAGCTCCTCTGGCTGAACTCGCCGTCGAATCCGACCGGAGCGGTGCTGGCGAAGGACGCGCTGGCCCGGATCGTGGCCTGGGCGCGGGAGCACGGAGTGCTCGTCGTGGGCGACGAGTGCTATCTGGAGCTGGGCTGGGAGACCGAGCCCGTGTCCCTGCTGCACCCGGACGTCTGCGGCGGTACGTACGAGGGGATCGTCGCCGTCCACTCGCTCTCCAAGCGCTCCAACCTCGCCGGGTACCGCGCGGCGTTCGTGGTGGGTGACGCGGCCGTCCTCGGCGAGCTGCTCCAGATCCGCAGGCACGGCGGGATGATGACCCCGGCGCCGGTGCAGGCGGCGACGGTGGCGGCGCTCCGTGACGACACGCACGTACGGGAACAGCGTGAGCGGTACGGGGCCCGTCGCACCGCGCTGCGCGGCGCGCTGGAGGCGCACGGCTTCCGGATCGACCACAGCGAGGCGGGCCTGTATCTGTGGTCGACGCGCGACGAGCCGTGCTGGGACACCGTGGCGCACCTCGCGGAGCTGGGCATCCTGGTCGCGCCCGGTGACTTCTACGGCCCGGGGGGCGAGCGCCATGTGCGGGTGGCGCTGACGGCCACGGACGAGCGTATCGAGGCGGCGGTCAAGCGGCTGGTCTGAGAGACGGCCGCGGCCGGACAGGTGTACGGGCGGGCGCCTCGCGTGTCAGCCGCCGATCGGCAGACCCTGGATCGGCAGGCCGCCCATGAGGGCGCCGGTCGGCGCGGAGCCGGCGCCCTTCGCGGCGGTCGAGGTGGTGGTGCCCACCAGCTCACCGGCGTTCCCCGCGGTGTCGCCGGCCACCTTCTGGACGGCGGGCGTCGCCGTCTTGCCGACCGAGCCGACGGTCTTGCCTGCGGCGGGTACGCCCTTCTTGACGGCCTTGCCGCCGAGGTCGCCCGCCACCTCGGTGGCCTGCCGCGCGCCGCTGTCCACGGTGCTGCCCATGGCGGCGCCGTCGAGGGCGCTCACCGCGCCCAGGTCCGGAGCCTGCGGCAGTGCCGCCGCGCTCGCGGAGCCGGCCGCGCCGATCACGGGGGCCGCGCCGGCGGCGACGAGCAGCGCGGCACGGGCGATCCGACGGGTCACGGGGAGGGACATGATGCTCCTTTGGCGGGAGGGAAACAGTGCTTGTCCGTCGATCGGACGGCCTGACAACCCCTCGAAGGGCGGCGGAGGTTGCGGTGCGCCGAGGTAACGAATCGATAACGTGACGCGCGATCGGCGGTGGAGGAAATCGGGCAAATATGGGTGTCCTGTGCGGCCCGATGAATCGTCACTTCCCTTGGCGCGCAAGGGGAGCGACCGCTGGGGCGGGCGTTGCCGGATCATCGGAAGAAATGCGGTCGGAAGAGTAGAGGACTCGCCCGTCCGAGGGAGTGGTCGTACGGCTGAGCGGTGCGCGATATCGCCCGGTATGCGGGTGCGCCGATGTGCCCGTGCGCGGGTACGGGATGCCGCTGTACTGGTACGGGTACTCGTACGGGGACGCCGGGGCCGGGACGCGTCGCTACGTGCGCTGTGAAACGGTCCGCCAGGTCCTGTCCGGGCGACAGGACCTAGCGCGCGATGCGCATACGGACCTCGGCGGCGGTCCCGCCGGACGTCCCGGCCTCCGCGGCGTCGTCGGACGAAGCCGCCCGCCGCCAGCCCTGGTCCGCTTCCTTCGCGCTCCACACCCGGCCCGCGTAGCTGACCTCGTCGATCCGCAGGACGGAGGCCTGCGCCACCGCCCAGTGCGCCAGCTCCCAGCCGCGCCGGGACGAGGAGCCGTCGCCCGCGGGACCGCCGCTCGGGTCCGTGTCCGCGACGGTGTCCACGGCCGTGTCCGGGCCCGCTCCCGTCGTGGCGGACACCCGTACGGACACGCCGCTGTCCGAGCCGGCGGGCCGTACCCCGGAACCGAAGGAGCGCACCAGCGCGGCCCGTACCTTCGCCGCGTCGCCGGCCACGGCGCTGTCCGGCGCCGAACAGGTCAGCGAGGCCGCGGACCGGCCGGTGAGCGCCGCGGCCAGCAGCGCGGCGTCCGGCTCGTGCTTCGCGTACGCCTGCGGGAAGCCGCTGCGCTGCACGCGCTGGGCCGCCTCGGTGAGCGGCAGCCGCGAGTAGCCGGGGACCTTGGCGAGATGGTCGTAGAACTGTCCCGCCGAGTAGACCGGATCGAGGATCTGCTTCGCCGTGCCCCATCCCTTCGAGGGGCGCTGCTGGAAGAGACCGAGCGAATCCCGGTCGCCGTGGTTCAGATTGCGCAGCGCGGACTCCTGGAGGGCCGTCGCCAGCGCGATCGTGACCGCGCGTTCGGGCAGCCCACGGGTGGTGCCGACCGCCGAGATGGTGGCCGCGTTCGCGGCCTGCTCCGGGCTCATCTCATAGGTGGGGGTGTCGCCCGTACCGTTCTCGCCCGCAGGGTCCGTGGCCCGGACCACACACCTGGGCGCGCCTCCGCCTCCGGACAGGTATTGCACCGCCATATATCCGGCCAGGGCCAGCAGTACGGCGAGAGCGGCGGCGATCCGCAGGAAACGGCCGCGACGGGAGGGGGGAGCGGTCTCGGACACGGGCCCACCGTACTGGAGTCGGATCACCCGTACGGGAGCCGGATCCGGGGGCGGCGGCGGTGACGGGCCCGGCACGCGCGGGCCGCGTGCGGGGCATGCCGGGCGTATTAGGGTCACAGCATGTCTGAGAATGTGCTCGACCTCACTCTGGACGGCCCGGCGCTCACCGCGTGGCTGGTCGACTTCCCGTCGGTCAGCGGCGAGGAGAAGCCGCTCGCGGACGCGATCGAGCAGGCGCTGCGTGCCCTGCCCCACCTCACCGTCGACCGGCACGGCAACAATGTCGTGGCCAGGACACGGCTCGGGCGGGACGAGCGGATCATCCTGGCCGGTCATATCGACACCGTCCCGATCGCCGGCAACGTGCCCTCGCGACTGGACGGGAACGGGGTGCTGTGGGGCTGCGGCACCAGCGACATGAAGTCGGGGGTCGCCGTCCAGCTGCGTATCGCGGCGACGGTCCCCGCGCCCAACCGCGATCTCACCTTTGTCTTCTACGACAACGAAGAGGTCGCCGCGGATCTCAACGGGCTCGGACATGTGGCGGACGCACACCCGGACTGGCTGGAGGGCGATTTCGCCGTGCTGCTGGAGCCGTCCGACGGTGAGGTGGAAGGCGGCTGCCAGGGCACGCTCCGGGTCCTTCTCCACACCACTGGTGAGCGCGCACACTCGGCGCGGAGCTGGATGGGCTCCAACGCCATTCACACCGCGGCGCCCATCCTGAACCGTCTCGCGGCGTATGAACCGCGCCGGCCCGTGATCGACGGCCTGGAGTACCGGGAGGGCCTCAACGCCGTACGGATCGAGGCGGGCGTCGCCAGCAATGTCATCCCCGACGCCTGCACGGTCACCGTCAACTACCGCTATGCGCCGGACCGCAGCGAGGAGGAGGCCGTCGCCCATGTCCATGAGGTCTTCGCGGACTGCGGGGTCGCGGAGTTCGTGGTGGACGACCACTCGGGAGCGGCGCTGCCCGGTCTCTCGCATCCCGCCGCCGCCGCTTTCATGACCGCCGTGGGCGGCAGGGCACGGCCCAAGTTCGGCTGGACGGATGTCTCGCGGTTCGGCGGACTCGGTGTGCCCGCGGTCAACTACGGCCCGGGTGACCCGCTGGTCGCCCACAAGCGCGACGAGCGTGTGGCCGTCGAGCGGATCACTCACTGTGAGGAACGTCTGCGCGACTGGCTCACCAAGTGACGGTCTGATCGTCCGCCGGAATTTCGCCGTTTGTCACGCCCAGGGACCTACCCTTGCCCAGAACAACGCACAGCAGCGGAGGGAGCGGGTCATGGGCATGCCTGACGGAGCGCGGAAGCCTGAGGAACAGCGGCTCGGACCGGTGATCCGCCGACGGGAGCAGGTGCAGCCCGGTACGACCGATCAGCGGCTGCTGGACACCGAGGGCGACTCGGAGTGGGTGCACACCGACCCCTGGCGAGTGATGCGTATCCAGTCGGAGTTCGTGGAGGGCTTCGGCGCGCTCGCCGAACTGCCCAGCGCCATCAGCGTCTTCGGCTCCGCGCGCACTCCGGTCGGCTCTCCCGAGTACGAGGCGGGGATCCGCATCGGCGCGGCGCTGGTCGACGCCGGATTCGCGGTGATCACGGGCGGCGGTCCCGGCGCGATGGAGGCGGCGAACAAGGGGGCCCGGGAGGCGTCGGGAATCTCCGTGGGGCTCGGGATCGAGCTGCCCTTCGAACAGGGGCTCAATCCGCATGTCGACATCGGTGTGAACTTCCGCTACTTCTTCGTCCGCAAGACCATGTTCGTGAAGTACGCGCAGGGCTTCGTGGTGCTGCCGGGCGGCCTCGGCACCCTGGACGAGCTGTTCGAGGCGCTCACCCTGGTCCAGACCCGCAAGGTGACCCGCTTCCCGATCGTGCTGTTCGGCACGGCGTACTGGGGCGGGCTGGTCGAATGGCTGCGCGGCACCGTGGTCGCGCAGGGCAAGGCGTCCGAGAAGGACCTGATGCTGTTCCATGTCACGGACGATGTGGACGAAGCGGTCGCGCTGGTGACCAAGGAAACAGGCAAGTAGGAGAAAACGGACGCCGGGTGGGGCGGTCCGCGCACCCGCCGGGACGGTCCACGGGAACGCCGGGGCGGCCCGCCGGGGAGGCGGACCGCCCCGGCGGTCCCCGGCGGTCCCCGGCGGTCCCCGGCGGTCCCCGGCGGTCCGCCGGGGACCGGTCAGGCCAGGCCGCGCCGGGCCACCTTCGGCGGGCGGTGACCCGCGACGGCCGCCACCATCTCCACCACCTGCCGGGTCTCCGCGACCTCGTGGACGCGGTAGATCCGGGCCCCGAGCCACGCGGACACCGCCGTCGTCGCCAGCGTCCCGATCAGCCGTTCCTTGACCGGTTTGTCGAGCGTCTCGCCCACGAAGTCCTTGTTGGACAGCGAGACCAGCACCGGCCAGCCGGTCTCCGTCATCTCGCCCAGCCTGCGCGTCGCCTCCAGCGAGTGCCGGGTGTTCTTGCCGAAGTCGTGCCCGGGATCGATGACGATCCCGTCCCGGCGCACCCCCAGCGCCAGGGCGCGCTCGGCCAGGCCCAGCGTCACCCGCAGGATGTCCGCCATCACGTCGTCGTAGCCGACCCGGTGCGGCCGGGTCCTGGGCTCGGCCCCGCCGGCATGGGTGCAGACCAGCCCCGCGCCGTACCGCGCGGCGACCTCCGCGAGCCGGGGATCCACGCCGCCCCACGCGTCGTTCAGCAGATCGGCGCCCGCCTCGCAGACCGCCTCGCCCACCTCGTGCCGCCAGGTGTCGACGCTGATCACCACGTCCGGATGGCGGCGGCGCACCTCGGCGACGAAGCCGACCGTACGGCGTGCCTCCTCCGCGGCCGTGACCTCGTCCCCGGGCCCGGCCTTCACCCCGCCGATGTCGATGATCGCGGCGCCCTCGGCCACCGCGCGCTCGACATGCGCGAGGGCGGGCTCGTCGTGGAAGGACGCGCCCTGGTCGTAGAAGGAGTCCGGTGTCCGGTTGACGATCGCCATGATCACCGGCTCGTACGCGTCGAATTCCCGACGCCCCAGCCGCAGAGTCCCGCCGCGCATCTGCGCTCCCTCCTCGCGTCCGCCCGTTCTGCCGGCCGCTCGTCCGCGACCTCAGGCCCTGTCCGGCCGGTCTCCTCGCGGGCCCCGGACGCCGCGGCCCGGTCCGCGAAGAGCGACCGGACAGACCCTAACCGCCTTCCCGTGGCACCATCGGCACCGGACGTTTTCCTGCCAGGGGAGAAGCTCGTGTTCTTGTTCTTGCTCATCGCGATGGTCGTGGTCGTCGCCGCGGTCACGCTCGCGGTCATCGGCGGCGGAGATCAGCCGGTCCTGCCGGAGGCCGCGCCGGACCGGCTGGTGGACCCCCTGCCCCTGACCCGTCCCGTCGGCCGCGCCGATGTGGAGACGCTCCGGCTGCCGCTCGGCCTGCGCGGCTACCGGATGGCGGAGGTGGACGACGTGCTCGGCCGGCTCGGCGCGGAGCTCGCCGAGCGGGACGCGCGGATCGCGGAGCTGGAGGCGGCGCTGGCCGGTGCCCAGGCCACGGCGGTCTCCTCACCCGATCTCTTCGAGAAACCGGGAGAGGAGAGCGGCCGATGACCGCCGACGGCGGTGTCGTCGCGGGCCCCGACGGGCGCCCGCGCTGCCCCTGGGGGCTGTCGACGGAGGACTATGTCGCCTACCACGACTCCGAGTGGGGCCGGCCGGTCCGCGGCGACGACGCGCTCTTCGAGCGGCTGTCCCTGGAGGCGTTCCAGTCCGGCCTCTCCTGGATCACGATCCTGCGCCGGCGCGAGGGCTTCCGTGAGGCGTTCGCCTCGTTCAAGATCGCGTCCGTGGCGGAGTTCACCGACGCGGACCGTGACCGGCTGCTCGCCGATCCGGGAATCATCCGCAACCGCGCCAAGGTCGACGCGACGATCGCCAACGCGCGCGCACTGGCGGAGTGGTCCGCGGGCGAGCTGACCGCACTGATCTGGTCCCACGCTCCCGGTCCGGGTCGGCGGGCACCCAGGACGACGGCCGACATCCCGGCGGTCACGGACGAGTCCACGGCGCTGGCGAAGGATCTGAAGAAGCGCGGTATCCGCTTCGTCGGCCCGACCACGGCCTACGCGCTGATGCAGGCCTGCGGTCTGGTCAACGACCATCTGGCCGCCTGCGCCTTCCGTGAGTCCGTGACCGGCGACGCGTCCCTGACCGGCGCTCCCTGACGGATCCCGGCGCGGGCCCCGGGCCCCGCGCCGGCTCCGGCGTCCCGCCGCCGTCAGCGGCCCGTGTACCTCGGCTTCTCCTTCGCCAGGAACGCCCGCAGCGCGATCGCGTGGTCCTCGGAGGCGCCCGCCCTCGACTGGAGCTCGTTCTCCTTCTCCAGCGTCGGCGCCAGCGGGTGTGCCGCGCCGTAGGCCAGCGACTCCTTCAGCGCCGCGTACGCGAGCGTCGGACCCGAGGCGAGCGCGCGGGCCGTCGCGGCGACCTCGGCCGGGAGATCGGCCGCGGGTACGAGCCTGTCGACCATGCCCAGCCCGTACGCCTCCGGCGCCTTGACCGAGCGCGGGAACAGCAGCAGATCCGTGGCCCTGCCGAGGCCGATCAGCCGGGGCAGGGTCCAGGAGACACCGGAGTCCGCGGTCAGCGCGACGCCCGCGAACGCCGTGTTGAACGTGGCCGTGTCCGCCGCGAGCCGGTGGTCCGCCGCCAGCGCGAAGCCGAGGCCCGCGCCCGCCGCGACCCCGTTGATGCCCGCCACCACCGGCTTGGGCATCCCGGTGATCGCCCGCAGGATCGGGTTGTAGTGCTCCCGTACGGTGCGCATGGTGTCCCCGGAGCCGCTCTCGCGGTCCGCTTCGAGCAGCGCCGTGTGCTCCTTGAGGTCCTGCCCCACCGAGAACGCGCGGTCGCCCGAGGCGGTCAGCAGCACGGCCCGTACACCGCTGTCGTCGGCGGCGGCCCGCAGCACGTCCCGCAGGGCGACCTTGGCCTCGACGTTCAACGCGTTCATGGCCTCGGGCCGGTTGATCGTGATCGTTGCGAGTCCGTCAGTCACGTCGTAGAGCACGGTGTCGGCCATGATCGGGTCCCTTCGCGGCTCGGGCAGTACTGTCCGGCCCCAGCATGGCGGAGATCATCGGTGACGGCATGTGACCTGCGTCCAGGAATGCCGGGCCGCCGGGGCGGGCGCGGCGGCGAAGTATCGCAGGCGGATCGCCGAATTGAGTGGTTTTGCGGGAGCGCGTTGCACAAGCGATGCCGCCCGATGTTGGTCATCGGGTCCCGCCATGCGGGATAATGGGCTGGAAGCAATGTGTTCGATGCCGGTGACACAGCGCCTGTGATGGGGCCGCCGGCTGCGATGAGCTGGTTTCAGGAAGGGGAACGAGCATGGCGGCCATGAAGCCGCGAACGGGCGACGGCCCGCTCGAGGTGACCAAGGAGGGGCGGGGCATCGTCATGCGCGTTCCGCTCGAAGGCGGCGGTCGGCTTGTCGTCGAGCTGACTCCGGACGAGGCGGATGCGCTGGGCGACGCGCTGAAGAAGGTCGTCGGCTAGGGCCTCTCGTTTGGATCTTGCTGGGCTCGCGAGCCCGGCTCCCGGATCCAGCCTGATCCAAACGAAAGACCCCAGGTCCTGTCCGGCCGATCCCCGTGGATCAGGCCGGGGCGTCCGGTGGTGGGGGACGGCGGAGGACCGGTCTCGTACGGGACGTGCTCGGCCGGCCCCGGCACCATGGCGAGGAGCCGTGCCGGGTGTTCCGGGCCCAGGGGGTCCGACCGGAAGGGCCCGAGCGGAAAGGCTCACAGTCTTCGGGGTGCGCGGTCGCCCGAGTGGACCCGCACCGACACCGCCCCGGCACGGACGAGACTCCGTACCGGGGCGGTGTGCTGTTCCGCGGTGGTACGGCCCCGCGCCGCGTACGGCCCCCGCGCCCCGCGTACGATCCCGTCCCGCGTGGTCCGGACCCTCGGCCTCAGCCGCGCCGCACCGCGCACAGCAGCCCGTCGCCCACCGGCAGCAGCGTGGGCAGCAGCTCCGGGCTCTCCCGTACGGTCCGCAGCAGCTCCCGCAGCCGCAGCACCTCCGCGGGCTGGGCCGCCGAGTCGACCGTCCTGCCGTCCGCGAAGACCCCCTCGAAACAGACGAGTCCGCCGGGCCGCAGCAGCCGCAACGATTCAGCGAGATAGTCCATGCACTCCAGGCGGTCCCCGTCGCAGAACACCAGGTCGTATCCGCCGTCGGCGAGCCTGGGCAGGACGTCCAGGGCCCGGCCGGGGATGAACCGCGCGCGGTTGCCCGCGAATCCCGCCGCCCGGAAGGTCTGCCGCGCGAACTGCTGGCGCTCGGGCTCCGTGTCGACCGTGGTCAGGACGCCGTCCGGCCGCATGCCCAGGAGCAGATACGTCCCGGAGACACCGGTGCCGGTGCCGATCTCGGCCACCGCCTTCGCGTCCAGCGTGGCGGCGAGCAGACGCAGCGCGGCTCCGGTGCCTGGTGACACCGAGCGAAGCCCTGTCTCACGGGCCCGGTCCCGGGCCCAGCGCAGTGCTTCGTCCTCGGCGACAAAGGCGTCGGCGAACGCCCAGCTCGTCTGCCGGTTGGCGGTAATGACCCTCTCCTTGTCCCCGTTGGCGGCGCAACGGTGACTGTATCCGCTGCGCCTGGGAACCCGCAGATGGGACCGGGCGTTATGCAGGGGTGTGGCTCCCTCGTGATGCAGCTCGGTCGGCACGGGGGCCGGTCGGAAATTCGCGTAAAGATTCTTATCCGGAGCTAACGGGCGGAGTGGCTATGGTAGGGGCTCCACTGGACACCACCAGAGCCGACAGGGGAGGTGCGGCTGCGCCTGTGGATCGGGGAGGAGCGCTGACGCGCTATCTCAGGTCGGCCGGCAAGCCGAGATCCGTGACCAACTTCGCTGACCGTTCCCGCTCCACCGACTCCGCGGTTACCGCGACCTTCGCACCGGATGCGGAATCGCAGGCGTGGACGCCTCCCAGCTGGGAGGAGATCGTCAGCACGCACAGCGGACGTGTCTACCGCCTCGCCTACCGCCTCACGGGCAATCAGCACGATGCCGAGGACCTGACCCAGGAGGTCTTCGTCCGGGTCTTCCGCTCGCTGTCGACGTACACCCCCGGCACCTTCGAGGGCTGGCTGCACCGGATCACCACCAATCTCTTCCTGGACATGGTCCGCCGCAAGCAGCGGATCCGGTTCGACGCGCTCGGTGACGACGCCGCGGAGCGGCTGCCCAGCCGTGAGCCCTCGCCCCAGCAGGCCTTCCACGACACCCACTTCGACGCGGACGTCCAGCAGGCGCTGGACACCCTCGCGCCCGAGTTCCGCGCCGCCGTGGTGCTCTGTGACATCGAGGGGCTGTCGTACGAGGAGATCGCGGCCACGCTCGGTGTGAAGCTCGGCACCGTCCGGAGCCGGATCCATCGCGGGCGCTCCCATCTGCGCAAGGCCCTTCAGCACCGTTCGCCCGAGGCCCGAGCCGAGCAGCGCGCCTTCGTGAGCGTGGCCGGGGAGGGCGGAGCGGCGTGAGTGGCACAAGCCCGACCCCCGCCGAGCAGCATCTGGGCGACCGGCTCGCCGCCCTGGTGGACGGAGAGCTGGACCATGACGCGCGTGAGCGTGTGCTGGCCCATCTCGCGACGTGCGCCAAGTGCAAGGCGGAGGCCGACGCCCAGCGGCGGCTCAAGAGCGTCTTCGCCGAGACGGCCCCGCCGGCGCCCTCCGCGGGGCTGCTCGCACGGCTCCAGGGACTGCCCGGCGGATCTCCGGGAGATGACGACAACACAAAGGGGCTGTTCGACGGGGGGCGCTTTGGTGAGGGCGTCTTCGGTGTGCGCACGGACGGCTTCGGTGTGCGCTCGGACGGCATCGCCGACGGGTTCGGCTATGTTCCGGCCGGTGCGCACGCGCGCGGGCTGTCCGGTGCCCACGCGGGCGGGCTGCCCAGCGGCTCCGGCTTCCGTATCCACGAGGTCGCCCGCCAGGAGGCCGAGCGTTCGCCGTGGCGCGGACGGCGCTTCGCCTTCGCCGCCGCCAGCGCGGTGTCGTTCGCCGCGATGGCCCTCGGTGGCACGATGCCGCTCGGCACGGCCGCCGACGCCCTGCCCAGGGGCTCGGGCAACAATGTGACGCCGATGCGGGCCCCCGGCACGATCACCCCGGTGGGCGGTGAGTCCGGCCGGCGCCAGGGCGGAGGCGGTGGACTGCTGCCGCACTCCGTGGACCGTACGGCCGCCGACGCGCCGCTCGGCGTGTTCCAGACCCAGACGCTCTCCGAGCACCCGTTCGCACCGGGCATTCTGATGGGCGCCGTGCAGTCTCCGTTGATACGGCCCGCGGACCCGGCCGTCCAGATCGACGCGGTCTCCGGGGCCGGTTACACCGCCACACCCAGCCCCACCCAGCTCGCGGCCCCGACGCTGCCCGGCACCACGTTCTCGGCCCGGCGCTGAGCGGGCCCTGCGCGGACGTGCGTAAACCTGGTTGAATCCTTGCAGGGGTGCCTCTGTCGGGGCGCGGAGCGGCAGTTGCGGGGAGAGCATGGACGACGGGAATCCCACCGGACCCAAGGCGACGTGGTGGAGCCGTCCCCCAGCGGGACGTGCGGTACCGCCGGAGCCGGAGGTGCCGCCGGCGCACAGCGGGGAGGTGACGGCGCAGTTGCCTCCCCTCGCCGACGAGGTGCCGGGGTCCGGCGAGCACGTTCCCGGAGCCCCGCCCGCGCCGCCCGCCGGTCAGGCTTCCGTGCGGCAGGAGCGACCGCAGCCGCTGCACGAGCCCGACGAGTACAGCACACCGCCCTACGGCGGACCGGGGCCCTGGGCGCCCGCGCCGCCCGTACAGCTCCCGACGCCGGCGCACGGCACGCCGCTGCCGCCGCCGTACGCGGGTCAACAGGGTGCTCAGCAGGGCCCGCAGAGCTACCCGCCGCCGCAGCCGCATCCGACGCAGCGGCATCAGCAGCCGCCGCAATGGGTCCAGTACGACCCGTGGAACACCGCCGCGCCCCCGCCCGGACAGCAGCCCCTGACCCACCACGGCGAGCCCCGGCGCACCACCCGGCGCCGGGCCGGAGTCGCGGGCGCGGTCCTGCTCGCCTTCGCCGGCTGTGTGCTGGGCGGCGCCGTCGGCGCGTACATCGAGCGCAACGGCGGCTTCACCAGCGTCGAACTCCCGCAGGCGGAACGGGAGTCCGGCGGCCGGGCGCCCGACAGCGTCGCGGGCATCGCCGCCAGCGCCCTGCCCAGCGTGGTCACCCTCCATGTCAGTGGCAGCGACGAACAGGGCACCGGCACGGGCTTCGTCCTCGACCGGCAGGGCCACATCCTGACGAACAACCATGTCGTCCAGCCCGCGGGATCCTCCGGCGAGATATCCGTCACGTTCAGCGGCGGCCAGACCGCCAGGGCCGAACTGGTCGGCAAGGACAGCGGTTACGACCTCGCCGTCGTCAAGGTCACCGGGGTCTCCGGGCTCAAGCCGCTGCCGCTGGGCAACTCCGACAATGTCCGGGTCGGCGATCCGGTCGTGGCCATCGGCGCCCCCTTCGACCTGTCCAACACCGTGACCTCGGGGATCATCAGCGCCAAGGAGCGCCCGATCACCGCGGGCGGCGAGAGCGGCGACGGCAGCGATGTGAGCTATGTCGACGCCCTCCAGACCGACGCCCCCATCAACCCCGGCAACTCCGGCGGTCCCCTGGTGGACACCCGGGCCCGGGTCATCGGCATCAACAGCGCCATCCGCGCCGCGGACAGCGGCGCCGGCCCCGACGGCGGCCAGTCGGGATCCATCGGTCTGGGCTTCGCGATACCCATCAACCAGGGCAAGCGCGTCGCCGAGGAACTGATCAACACCGGCAAGGCCACCCATCCCGTGATCGGTGTCAGCCTCGATCTGGAGTACACCGGCGATGGCGCCCGGGTCGGCACGAAGGCCGCCGACGGCGGTCCCGCGGTCACCCCCGGCGGCCCCGGGGCCAAGGCCGGGATCGAGGCGGGAGACGTCATCACCGAGGTGGACGGCCAGCGTGTGCACAGCGGCGAGGAGCTGATCGTCAAGATCCGCGCCCACCGTCCGGGCGACCGGCTGGAACTGACACTGCTCCGCGGGGGCAGGGAAAGGACCCTGACCGTGGCCCTGGGCTCCGCGGACGGCACCTGACGGCCACCCGAAGGTACCGCCCGGACAGGTGCGCCAGGTACCGTGGAGCGGCCCGGACCTCGACCACTTCAGGCCAGGACGGCTCTGACCTCCGTCCACGTACATGGAGAACACAAGGAGCAGCAAGGTGTTCAATGACATCGGCGCACTTGAGCTGGTCACGATCGTGGTCCTCGCGGTGCTCGTGTTCGGCCCGGAGAAGCTGCCCAAGGTCATCCAGGACGCCTCGCGGTTCATCCGCAAGGTCCGCGAGTTCTCCGAGAGCGCCAAGGAGGACATCCGCTCCGAGCTGGGCCCGGAGTTCAAGGACTTCGACTTCGAGGACCTCAACCCCAAGACGTTCGTCCGCAAGCAGCTCATGGACAACGACGATCTGGGCCTGAAGGAGATCCGCAGCAGCTTCGACCTCCGCAAGGAGATGGCCGATGTGGCCGACGCGGTGAACGGCCATGAGAGTGGCTCCGCGGCGGACGCCCCGGTGGCTCCGATCGCGGCGGCGAATGGTTCCTCCGGCGCTCCCGACCTGCTCAAGAAGCGCGAGAAGCCCGCTCGGGACGACCGCCCGCCCTTCGACGCAGACGCCACCTGAGCCCCATCAATCCCGGCGAGCCGGGACCGGGTGGCTATCCTCCATCTGTCCGGCAGTGAGGCGCCCGTCGGGGGCGGGCCGCTGCGGACGCGAGAGATCGAGGAGGCGCCGGCCAGATGGAGACGACGAGCCGGACAGAGGCGCGGAGTGCCAGTTCACCCACCGCCGGGGGAGCGCCGGTGCTCGCGCGCCGTACGGTCGCGGAGTATCTGCGCGCCCCGTTCCCGTGGTACGGACTGGACGACGCGTTCACCGGGCCGCGCTGGCTGATGCAGGTCGGAGCCACGGCCGACGGCACCGTACGGCACGGCTCGACCGGCCACGGTGAGGAGCCGTCGATAAGGCCGGATCCCGCCTCCGTGGACCAGGAGCGCTTCGCCGTGGTGATCACGGTGGCCATCAGCCCCGAGCGGCGCAGCGGTGACGGCAGCGGCCATCTCGACGCGACCACGGCCTCCTCGGCCGCCTGGCTGGCCGGCTCGGGCCTGCTCTCCGCGACCTGGCCGCCGCAGCTCGACCACGCGCTGCGCGACGACTGGCTGAACCAGCAGACGGAAGCGGCCTTCGAGCTGGCGGACGATCTGGAAGGGCCCGCCTGGTCGGTGCTCTCACTGCCGGTCGACGGCGTGCCGACGCCCTTCCACTACCGCGAGTCCGAGTTCGGCTGGGTACTGGCCGGGACGACGAGCGGCGATGTGCACCTCGGGGCCTACGGCCGCGGGATGAGCGCGTACGGCCTCGGCTTCTCGGTGATCGAGGACATCCGCTCGTACGACTCGTAGGGCCCCGCACGGCCCGTGGGGAGCCGCCTCGGGGCAGAGTGCGTAAGGGGCGACCGCAATGGCGGTCGCCCCTTACGCATCCCCGCACAGGCACACGCCCGTGCGGGGGGTGCACGCGCGCGTACGGGCGGCCCGTACGGGCCTCAGAACTTGTTGCGCGGGGTGATGCCCAGCGACATGCCCGCCAGACCGCGCTGCCTGCCGCCCAGCTTGCCCGCGATCTCGCGCAGGGCCGTCGCCGCCGGGGAGTCGGGATCGGACAGGACGATCGGCTTGCCCTCGTCGCCGCCCTCCCGCAGCCGTACGTCGATGGGGATCGCGCCCAGCACCGGCACCGTCGCGCCCGTGGTCCTCGTCAGCCCCTCGGCGACCATCCTGCCGCCGCCCGTGCCGAAGACGTCGATCATCTCGTCGCAGTGCGGACAGGGCAGGCCCGACATGTTCTCGACCACGCCGACGATCTTCTGATGGGTCTGCACGGCGATGGAGCCGGCCCGCTCCGCGACCTCCGCCGCGGCCTGCTGCGGGGTCGTGACCACGAGGATCTCCGCGTTCGGCACCAACTGCGCCACCGAGATCGCGATGTCGCCGGTGCCCGGCGGCAGGTCGAGCAGCAGCACATCCAGATCGCCCCAGTACACATCCGCGAGGAACTGCTGGAGCGCGCGGTGCAGCATCGGTCCGCGCCACACCACGGGCGAGTTGCCAGGGGTGAACATACCGATGGAGATCACCTTCACACCGTTCGCCGACGGCGGCATGATCATGTTCTCGACCTGGGTGGGCCGGCCCTCGGTGCCCAGCATCCGCGGCACGCTGTGGCCGTAGATGTCCGCGTCGACCACTCCGACCTTCAGTCCGTCGGCCGCCATCGCCGCGGCCAGATTGACCGTCACCGAGGACTTGCCGACGCCGCCCTTGCCCGATGCCACCGCGTACACCCTGGTCAGCGAGCCGGGCTTGGCGAACGGCACCTCACGCTCCGCGGTGCCGCCGCGCAGCGACGCCGCCAGCTCACGCCGCTGCCCGTCGCTCATCACATCGAGCGTGACCGCGACCCGGGTGACGCCCTCGACCCGCGCGACCGCCTCCGTGACGCTCCGGGTGATCGTGTCGCGCATCGGGCAGCCGGACACCGTGAGATACACCGTGACAGCCACCACGCCGTCCGCGCCGATCTCCACGGATTTGACCATCCCCAGATCGGTGATGGGCCGGTGGATCTCGGGGTCGTTCACCGTCGCCAGCGCGGCGCGCACCGCGTCCTCCGCGGGGACGGCGGTTCCGTACGTGTCGGTAGCCATACCCAGATGGTACGGCGCCCGGCGCCGCCCCGGGAAAGGCTGTCGGCCGTCCGGCGGCGTCCGGCGGTGTCCACGGATGTCCGCCGGCGTACGGAGGCCCCCGGAAGGGTCCGGCGGCGTCCGGGGCGGTGCCCGTCTGTGTCTGTCCGTCTGCGGGTCTGTGGGCCTGTGGGCCTGTCTGTGGGGCTGTCAGTGGTCGGAGTCCTCGCGGCCGTGGACGGTCTCGGCAGGGAACACCACCCGGTGTTCCACCATGTCCCGCACCAGGTCCTGGAGTTCGGACCGGATCCAGTCGCGTGTGGCGACCTCGCCGAGGCCTATCCGCAGCGCCGCGATCTCACGGGTCAGATACTCCGTGTCGGCGATGGAGCGCTCGTTCTGCTTGCGTTCCTGCTCATGGGTGACCCGGTCGCGGTCGTCCTGGCGGTTCTGCGCCAGCAGGATCAGCGGCGCGGCGTACGAGGCCTGGAGGGAGAGCATCAGCGTCAGGAAGATGAAGGGATACGGGTCCCAGCGCAGCCAGACCGGGGCGGTGATGTTCCAGACGAGCCACAGGACGATGATCAGCGTCATCCACACGATGAAGCGGCCCGTGCCCAGGAAGCGGGCGATCCGCTCCGAGAGCACGCCGAACGCCTCGGGATCGTAGTCGGGCAGCAGCTTGCGGCGCGGTGGCAGCGGCTGGTCGAGACGGTTCCGGCTGCCGCGGGTCAGCGCCGTCGACCCCATGCCGGGCACGGCCCTCGCCCGCTCCCGGCCGCCGTCCCTGTCCGTACGATGGTCACTCACCACGGCCCACCGCCTCCTCCTCCAGGCCGTGGTAGTCCGTCTCGCGCCAGTCGTCCGGCAGCATGTGGTCGAGCACGTCGTCGACGGTCACCGCGCCGAGCAGTGAGCCGCTGTCGTCCACCACCGGCGCCGAGACCATGTTGTACGCGGCGAGGAAGCTGGTGATCGAGGAGAGCGGCGTCTGCGGGTGCAGCGGCGGCAGATCGTTGTCCACGATCGAGCTGACCAGGGTGTACGGCGGCTCCCGCAGCAGCCGCTGGAAGTGGACCGTGCCCAGATATCTGCCCGTCGGCGTCTCGTCGGGCGGCCGGCACACATAGACCTGTGCGGCGAGCGAGGGGGAGAGGTCCTGCTGCCGTACCCGGGCCAGCGCGTCGGCGACCGTCGCGTCCGGCCGCAGCACGATCGGGTCGGTCGTCATCAGACCGCCCGCGGTCCGCTCCTCGTACGACATCAGACGCCGGACGTCCGCCGCGTCGTCCGGCCGCATCAGTGTCAGCAGCCGCTCCTTGTCCACGTCGGGCAGCTCGGAGAGCAGATCGGCCGCGTCGTCCGGGTCCATCGCCTCCAGCACATCGGCCGCGCGCTCCTCCTCCAGCTTGCCGAGGATCTCCACCTGGTCGTCCTCGGGAAGCTCCTCCATCACATCCGCGAGACGGTCGTCGTCCAGCGCCGCGGCCACCTCGGCCCGCCGCTTCGGTGTGAGGTGGTGCAGCGCGTTGGCGAGATCGGCCGGGCGCAGCCGCTCGAAGGTGGCGACGAGATTCTCCGCGCCCTGCCCCTCCTCCTCCAGCGAGAAACCGGTGACCGCCGACCACTCGACGGTCAGCGCCTCACCGCGCCGCCGCAGCGCGCCGCCCTTCCTGCCGCGCCGTACATAGACCTTGTCGATCTCCCAGTCGCGGCGGGCCGGGAGCTGGCGGATCGCCACATCGAGGACGGTCACCTCCTCGCCGCTCTCCACCAGCCGCACCCGGCGGTCCAGCAGCTCGCCGAGCACCAGCCGCTCCGTCGGGCGCTGCTCGAAGCGCCGTACGTTCAGCACACCGGTGGTGATCACCTGGCCCGACTCGATACCGGTGACGCGGGTCATGGGCAGAAAGATCCGGCGCCGGGTGAGCGCCTCGACGACCAGACCGAGCAGCCGTGGCGGCCGGCGGCCGACCCGCAGCACGGCGACCAGATCGCGGACCCGGCCCACCTGGTCGCCGCTGGGATCGAAGACCGGCGCACCGGCCAGATGCGAGACGAAGATCCGAGGAGCGCCAGCGGCCATCGCGCGCCTCCCTGTCCCTGAGCGCCTGTCCCTGAATGTCCTTCTATCCAGCGTGATAACGGGTTCAGGCTAGCCCGTACCGGTGCGGTACGCCCTGGTGGAACGGTCCGTACGGCGTGCGTACGGCGGCGGCCCGGCTCTCTGTCGAGCCGTGCGGACAGCCCGGGTACGCTGCGGTCTGCCAGCCGCCACCGCGTATGAGAGGCAGTGTGTCTGTGTCCCTTCTCCTGTCGTCCGGCCGTGTCCGCCGGGCCGCACTCCCCGTCGCGCTCTGCGTGGGGCTGGCCGCCGCAGTGACGGCGTGCGGTGAGGATCCGGACAAGGGAACGAACGGTGTCGGGAAGCTCACCGCCACCGAGATCGAGAGAAAGGCACAGTCGGCGGCGGACGGCGCGAGCGCGGTCCGGCTCTCCGGCTCGCTGGTGAGCAACGGGGAGACCTACAAGCTCAACATGCAGCTCAAGGCGGACGGCGGTATCGGTTCGGTCATCTCCAAGGACAGCACCTTCCAGCTCCTGCGGATCGAGGACGAGCTGTATCTGAAGGCCGACGCCGGATTCTGGAGCCATGCGGACGAGGACGGCGACAGCGGCGCGAGCGCGGAGCCCAGCGAGGCGGACTCCGCGGTCGCGGACAAGCTGCGGGACAAGTATGTGAAGGTCCCGGAGGACGATCCGTCGTACAAGCAGCTCAGCGGCTTCACGGACAAGAATGTGCTGCTCGACGGGATACTGACGCTGCACGGCAAGCTGACCAAGGGCGACCGCGACCGGATCGGCGGCCTGCGGACCATCAAGGTCAACGGCGGTGAGGGCGACGGCGGGACGCTGGACGTCTCGCTGGAGGGCGTGCCGTATCCGCTGCAACTGGTGCGCGCGGGCGGCGCCGGGACGGTCACGCTCTCCGACTGGGGCAAGGACTTCGTGCTGGAGGCGCCGACGAAGGGTGAGACCGTCGACTACGGCAGCCGCCTGCCGGAGGCCGAGGACCAGTGACGGCCGGGACGGGACAGCGCGGGGCCGCCCGCCGCGGCCGTCCGGCCGCTCCCCGTCCTCGGCCGCCCCGTTCCGAGTCGCCCCGGCCTCGGTCGTCTCGTCCTCAGCCGTCGGACGGGCGGTTCTTCCTCAGGAGCAGCCGCCCGAGTGAGGTCCGTACGGGCTGACGAGTTGTCGCCACCGTGGGCAGCGGCGCGGCGGCCTGTGAGTCCGAGGACAGATCGGTGGTCATGTCCTGCGGTGTCAGCCGCAGCACCCGGCACTCACGCGCCCAGCGCTCCGGCATCTCCTCCGCGTCCGGCGCGTTGAGCCGCTTGCCCTTGAGCTCGGCGACGGCCGTCTCCCAGTCCGCCGAGCGCGGGGGCAGCTCGGTGACGGCCGCGGTCCAGACGACCAGCCGGCCGCCCTTGTCCTTGCTGCGCACGGTCACCTCGGCGGTGGAGCCGTCGGAGAGCCCCGGCAGCGGCTGCTCGCCGGGGCCGTCCCCGACCAGATAGGTGGCGCCTTCATGCCAGATGTGCCACAGCGCGCGAGCGGGACCCGGGCCCCGTACCCAGACGAGGGCGGACTTCTTGGTGGCCTCCTCGACAAGCGCCTGGCCGAGCTGCGGATCCGTCATGCCCCGCAGCTTAACGGCCGCCGCGGACACCCGGCCGTACACCGCCGGACAGGGCCCCGGGACGCGGCCGTGACGGTGGAAACGGCACCCTAGAGCCAGCCGTTGCGCTTGAGCGTGCGGTGGATCGTCACACAGACGACCGCGATCGCGCCGAGCACCATCGGATAGCCGAACTTCCAGTGCAGCTCCGGCATGTGATCGAAGTTCATGCCGTAGATCCCGCAGATGGCCGTCGGCACGGCGATGATGGCCGCCCATGAGGTGATCTTGCGCATGTCCTCGTTCTGCGCGACGGTCGCCTGCGCCAGATTCGCCTGGAGGATCGAGTTCAGCAGTTCGTCGAAGCCGATGACCTGCTCGTGCACCTGCGCGAGATGGTCGGCGACATCCCGGAAGTACTTCTGGATGTCCGGGTCCACCAGCCGCATCGGCCGCTCGCTCAGAAGCTGCATCGGCCGCAGCAGCGGCGAGGCGGCCCGCTTGAACTCCAGTACCTCGCGCTTGAGCTGATAGATCCGCCCGGCGTCGGAGCCGCGCGGACTGCCCTTCGCGGGCGCGGAGAAGACATCGATCTCGACCTCGTCGATGTCGTCCTGCACGGCCGCCGCCACCGCGATGTATCCGTCGACCACATGGTCGGCGATGGAGTGCAGCACGGCCGAGGGCCCTTTGGCCAGCAACTCCTCGTCCTCCTCAAGACGGTGGCGCAGGGCACGCAGGGAGCCCTTGCCGCCGTGCCGGACGGTGATGACGAAGTCCCGTCCGGTGAAGCACATGACCTCACCGGTCTCCACGACCTCGCTGGTCGCGGTCAGTTCGGTGTGCTCGACGTAGTGGATCGTCTTGAAGACCGTGAACAGGGTGTCGTCGTACCGCTCCAGCTTGGGCCGCTGATGCGCGTGCACCGCGTCCTCGACCGCCAGCGGATGGAGCCCGAACTCGGCCGCGATACCGGCGAATTCCTCCTCGGTCGGCTCATGGAGGCCGATCCAGGCGAAGCCGCCGCCGTCCCGTACCCGCAGCATCGCCTCGTGAGGCGTGACACACGGGTCCTCCATCACCCGCCGGCCCTTGCGGTAGACCGCGCAGTCGACCACCGCGCTCGACTCGGACGGGTCACGGGTGGCGTCGTACGAGTCGTACTTGCCGTAGGCGGCGGTGCTCTTGCGCAGGGCCGGGCGGACCGCTGCGCGCAGGTCTCGGATCATCGACATGGCGGGCTCCTTCACGGAGAGGCCGTCGGGCGAGGTGGCACAGCCCGGAATGGGGACGTGGTGCGTACGTCCGCAAAGCGGGCGGCACCGCGGGGTCGCGGTGACGGCGTTCGCTACAGACAGGCGGAAAACACAGAGAAGAAAGACGTGCTCTTCCGTCGTGCGAAGTGCCGTGCCCTGAAGGGCTGAGGCCTCAGATCCCCGGGACCCGGGTCACCGGGGCAGGAGCGGGGCGGAAGAGCGGCTGGTACTGGCCGGGTGACTTCGATCCACCGCAGCCCCACCTCCTCCGGCCGGTCCCCCGTGGGGGATGACGTGATGTCGGGACTGGAGAGCGACGCTTCTGCGCACTGTCCCGACCGGCGGCCAAGACTATCAGCAGACAGACGTCAATCCCTTCCACTGCCCGATTCCCACGGGATCTATGCTCGCCGGATGGGAGAAATTCTTGCTCTGGTGGAGGCCCGGTTGCGCATGGCGCTGGGCGAACCGGACGCGCGGGCCTCGGTGACCTTCCTGGGGACGGACCGTATCGAGGTGCTGCGGTTCCAGGACTCCCGGAGCGTTTCCCCGGACGGCGGTCCCGGCTGGGGCGGCGGCTCCGCGGGCGGCCCGGACGCGGTGGTGAGGTATGTCACCCTCGGGATGTCGGCGCACCCGATGGCGGACCCGTCGGCGCTGCTCGCCGATCCGGTGCGGGGGCCCCGGGCGGAGCTGATCCTCACCGTACGGGCGGGGCTCGCCGAGACCGACCAGGTGCTGCGTCCGCTGGCCACACTCGCCGCGTCTCCGCAGGTCGAGGGCGTGATCGTGGCCTCGGGCGGCTCGCTGGACCTCGGTGCGCCGCTCTGGCCGGGCGCGCCGTTCCACTCGGTACTGGTCGGGGAGTCCGGCGGACTGGTGGCGGACCTGGAACTGGACGCTCCGCTGGAGCCGGTGCGTTTTCTGCCGCTGCTGCCGATGACACCGAACGAGGCGGCGTGGAAACGGGTCAGGGGCGCGCAGGACCTCCAGGAACGCTGGCTGGCCAACGGCACGGATCTGCGCGATCCCCTGCGACGCTCGGTGGCCCTGGACTGACCGTCGGTGTCCGACTCGGCATCGCCGGTATCGGGCCGGCCTGATCCCGGCGGACCGGTCCCTCGCGGAACACGCTTGTTCAGTTCTGCTCAGTTCCCGGGCGACTCCCGCCGGAAGGGTGATCGTCCTTGACGCGGCGTCGGCCGGGGAGGACCGTGGGGCGCTATGAGGGGCGAACCCAGTTGCCCGAAGTGCGGTGGCCGGGTCAGGGCGCCCGGTCTTTTCGCCGACTCCTGGCAGTGTGATGTGCACGGCACCGTGCATCCGCTCCAGCCCGTGATACCGCCCAGCGTCGAGGCCCTCGGTGTCGTGGTGCACCGCGCCCGGGTCCCGGTCTGGATGCCCTGGCCGCTGCCCGTCGGCTGGCTGTACACCGGAGTGGCGTACGCGGGCGACGACCGCAGCGGAGGCCGTGCCACCGCCGTCGCCTGCTCGGGGCCGGGTCCGCTCGGCGGCACGGGCGAGCTGCTGCTGATCGCGGAGGAGCTGGGGGTCGGGCTGGGAGCCCGTTACGCGGGGATCGACGGCCCCGATCCCGGGCCGCACATCGGGGTCGACAAACCTCCGCAGGCCAAGCTGCTCGCCGCGGGCCGGCCCACCCCGCTCTGGCATGTCGCCCAGGCTCCGGACGACCGGGCGGTCTTCGCGGGCGAGGCGCTCGGACTGTGGCTGTGGGCGATCGTCTGGCCGGAGCAGTCGGGACTGCTGCTCTACGACGAACTGGTGCTGACCGATCTGCGGGACGCGGGCGCCGAGGTGGACCTGCTGCCCTGCGGCGCGCTGTCGCCGCGACTGCTGTCCTGACGGCGTCCGGGCCGTTCGGATCTCCCGTTATCCTTGAACGTCCCCGTCCGCGAACGCTTTTGTCCGCCCCGAGCTCCCGGAGCACGCGTCGTGCGCATCGATCTGCACACCCACTCCACCGCCTCGGACGGTACGGACACCCCCGCCGAGCTGGTCCGCAACGCGGCCGCCGCCGGGCTCGACGTCGTCGCCCTGACCGACCACGACTCCACGCGCGGCCACGCCGAGGCGATCGCCGCGCTCGCGGATCTCGACCGTGACCTGACGCTGGTGACCGGCGCGGAGCTGTCCTGCCGGCTCGACGGGATCAGCCTGCACATGCTCGCCTATCTCTTCGACCCGAACGAGCCCGAGCTGCTGCGCGAGCGCGAGCTCGTACGGGACGACCGGGTGCCCCGGGCGCGGACGATGGTCGGCAAGCTCCAGGAGCTGGGCGTTCCGATCACCTGGGAGCGGGTGGCCAGGATCGCGGGCGACGCCTCCCTCGGACGTCCGCACATCGCCACGGCCCTCGTCGAACTCGGTGTCGTCGAGACGGTGTCCGACGCCTTCACACCCGAGTGGCTGGCCAACGGCGGACGTGCCTACGCCGAGAAGCACGAACTCGATCCGTTCGAGGCGATCCGCCTGGTCAAGGCCGCGGGCGGAGTCACCGTGTTCGCCCATCCGCAGGCCGTCAAGCGCGGCGCGGTCGTGCCCGACTCGGCGGTCGCGCGGTTCGCCGCCGCCGGTCTCGACGGTATCGAGGTCGACCACGCCGACCACGACGCACCGACGCGGGCCCGGCTGCGCGGCCGGGCCGCCGGACTCGGGCTGCTGGTCACCGGCTCCAGCGACTACCACGGCAGCCGGAAGTCCGTGGCCCTCGGCGCGTGCACGACCGATCCGGAGATCTACGAAGAGATCGTCCGGCGCGCCTCGGGCGCGTTTCCGGTGCCGGACAGGGCTTGGACCACACAGGCAGCGCCCCCGTACGAGTGATCCGTACAGGGGCGCTTCGTCTGCGATGTGGTGAGGTGAGCGGTTATGAGGCCGTGTCTTCGGCCGGACGGATATAGATCCGCTGGCCCATCGCGGCGGCTTGCTGCACGATGCGGTTGACGGAGGCGGCGTCCACGACGGTGCTGTCCACGGCGGTGCCGTCGACGTCGTCGAGTCGCATGATTTCGAAGCGCACAGGCTTCTCCCTTCGTCTGATCCTCCTGCTGGAGAACTGTGGGTGACGGGACGTCCGTCGGTCGTTACGTGATCGGTGTTACGTGTAGCTTCAACGGGTTGCCCTCTGCAAATATTCCCTAGGCTAAGGAAATTCTCTGGGACGCTGACTACTGGCGGGTACGGTGTCGTCCACAGAGAATGAAACGCGTATGAACGAGGCAGAGATCAACCCACAGACCAGCGAGACCAGCGAGATCACCGAGGTCGCCGCCCGCCTGGAGCGGACCAACGAGCTGCTCCAGCGCATGCTCGCCGAGGTCGCCAAGACCCCGTCCACGCATGCCATCTTCGTGGACGCCGGTTACGTCTATGCTGCGGCCGGGTTGCTTGTGGCGGGTACCGAGGACCGGCGTGCCTTCGATCTCGACGCCGAGGGTCTGATCGAGGCCTTCATCGACAAGGCCCGGATCATCTTCGCCGACAGCAGACTGCTCCGTGTCTACTGGTACGACGGCGCCAGGCGGCGGATCCACACGCCCGAGCAGCAGTCCATCGCGGAGCTGCCCGACGTCAAGGTCAGACTCGGCAATCTCAACGCCAACAACCAGCAGAAGGGCGTCGACTCCCTGATCCGTACGGATCTGGAATCGCTCGCCCGGCACCGCGCGATCAGCGACGCGGCCCTGGTGGGCGGTGACGAGGACCTGGTGTCCGCGGTCGAGGCGGCGCAGGGCTACGGCGCCCGGGTCCATCTCTGGGGCATGGAGGCCGGCGAGGGGCGCAACCAGGCCGAGCCGCTGCTGTGGGAGGTCGACAGCCAGCGCACCTTCGACCTGGAGTTCTGCAAGCCGTATGTCACCCGGCGCCCGGTCACGACGTACGAGCACGAGGGCGAGCCGCCGCCCTCCCGGGACCAGGTGCGCTTCATCGGCGCGCAGATCGCCGCGACCTGGCTGGCGGAGCGCGGCCGGGAGGCGATGGGCGAGCTGCTGCCGGGCCATCCGTATCTGCCGGGCCCGGTGGACCAGGATCTGCTGATCGAGGCGGAGAGGCTGCTCCAGCGGTCGCTGCGGGGCCACGCGATGCTGCGGCGGTCGCTGCGGGACGGCTTCTGGCAGCACCTCCAGTCGCAGTACTGACCCAGTCGCAGTACTGACCCGAGCGGTCACGGCCCGAGCCGTACGGCCCGAGCCGTACGGCCCGAGCTTGTACCGCCGAGCCGTATCGCCCGGTGCACGGGCCGGCCCGAGCGGCGGCGCTCGGGTCATGGCCGTCCGGCCGTCCGTCTCCGTCCCTCAGTAGTGGCCGTCCCAGAAGTCCGTCAGCGCGGCGGCGGTCTCCAGCGGGCGGTCGGTGTTGGGCGAGTGCTGCGCGCCCGCGATCACGGTCCTGCGCGCCTTGAGCCGCTCCGCCATCGCGTCGAGCAGCGGCAGCGGCCAGGTGTCGTCGCGCTCGCCGGACACCACGTGCTTGGGCAGCCGCTGTACGGCGGCCAGCTCGTCCACCCGGTCGGGCTCCACGGAGAGCTGCCGCCCGGTGGCGATGAGCTGCGCCGGACTGGTCCGCAGCCAGCGCCTGCGCAGATCCTCGCCGTCGACCGGTGTCACGTCGTCGTCGACGGGTGCGTCCATCATGCGCATGGCCTCCCAGACCTGGGCCATGGTCATGGTCGCGAGCGCGTCGCCGAGCATCTTCACCCGCTCCTGCTGGGCCGGGGCGACCTGCGCGGGCCCCGAGGACATCAGGGTCAGCGAGAGGAAGGGGCTCCGGTCGAGCAGCACGGCGGCGCGGGCGATCTGCCCGCCGAGCGAGTGTCCGAGCAGATGGACGGGGGTGCCGATCGCCTCCGCCTGCGCCAGCACGTCGGCGGCCAGCTCGCCCTGCGCGTAGGCCTCCGGGGTGTCCGGTCCCTCGGTCTCGTACTGCCCGCGGCCGTCCACGGCGAGGGCGCGATAGCCCGCCTCGGCGAACGGTTCGAGCAGGGAGACGAAGTCCTCCTTGCTGCCGGTGTACCCGGGCAGCAGAAGCACGGTTGCCTGTGGCTCACCCGTGGGCCTGCTGTCGAGCACGGCGAACCGGCCGCGACGGGTCGACAGACTGCGGGCACGGGCGCAGGAGGGCGGGGTGAAACTGGACGGCCGACTCATGCGACGAAGATTAGTGCCCCTCCCGGCAACCGTTCCCCCCGTCTCGGCGCCGGCAAGCGCGCCCGTCGCGCCGGCCAAAAGCCCAGGCAGTCCCGCCGCAGGGGCATCCGGCCGCCTCGCGGTCACACGCGCGGGACGCCGTTCCTCGGCGGGCGGAGGACGCCGGTCCCGGAGCCGCGCACCGGGATACGCCGATGGCCCGGCACCCTGGGGCGTCGGGCCATCGGCGAAGTCCGTGGGTCAGCTCTCGGTCGTGGCCACGGTCGGAGCGGTCGTGCCGGTCGTCGTACGGGTACGGCGGCGGCGCGGCTTGGGCACCGCGTCCCCCTCCGATGCCTCGGCGCTCTCCGCCGCCGGGTCCGCCGCCTCGGCGACGGGCTTGGCGACGCGAGTGCGCCGACGGGGCTTGGGCTCCGCCACGGAGACCTCGGCCGGGTCGGCCACCGCCACCGTCTCCGCCGTGACGGCGGCCTCGGCGGCGGGCTTGGCGACCCGGGTCCGTCTGCGCGGCTTGGTCTCGGCGACAGCCACGGCGGTGTCGGCGGTGTCGACGGCCACCGCCACGGCGGCCTCGACCGTCTCGACCGCTATGGCCGCTTCCGCGGCGGGCTTGGCGGCCCGGGTACGGCGGCGGCGCGGCTTGGAAGCCGCCTCGGCCTCGGCCTCCGGCTGCTCGGGTGCCACCACCGGCTCCACGGCCATCGGTGTCTCCACCGTCTCCAGGACCGGGGCCTCGGCCCCGGACGCCACGGCACCGGCGCGGGTACGACGGCGACGGCGCGGCGTGCGCGGCTCGGCCGCCGGCTGCTCCGTGGTCCCGCTCCCGCTCTCCGGCACGTCGACCGGAACGGCCGTCTGGAACTGCGGCTCGGCCGCCGTCCCGTCCAGCACGGTCCCGCCACGGGTGCGGCGCCGCTGGCGCGGGGTGCGCGTACGGGCCGGGCGCTCTTCCCGTACCGCCGTCGTGGCCGCCGACTTGCGGCCACGGCCGCCCGTCTCGCCCAGGTCCTCGACCTGCTCGGCCGACAGACCCGCGCGGGTGCGCTCCGCCCTCGGCAGCACGCCCTTGGTCCCCGCCGGGATGTTCAGCTCCTCGAACAGGTGCGGTGACGTGGAGTAGGTCTCCGGCGGGTCCGGGAAGCCCAGGTCGAGCGCCTTGTTGATGAGCTGCCAGCGCGGGATGTCGTCCCAGTCGACCAGCGTGACGGCCGTGCCGGACGCGCCCGCGCGGCCGGTACGGCCGATGCGGTGGAGGTAGGTCTTCTCCTCCTCCGGCGACTGGTAGTTGATGACATGCGTCACGCCTTCGACATCGATACCGCGCGCGGCGACATCGGTGCAGACCAGGACGTCCACCTTGCCGTTGCGGAACGCGCGCAGCGCCTGTTCACGGGCGCCCTGGCCGAGGTCGCCGTGGACCGCGCCGGAGGCGAAGCCGCGCTGGGCGAGCTGGTCGGCGATATCGGCGGCCGTGCGCTTCGTACGGCAGAAGATCATCGCCAGTCCGCGGCCCTCGGCCTGGAGGATGCGCGCGACCAGTTCCGGCTTGTCCATGGAGTGGGCGCGGTAGACACGCTGGGTCGTGTTGGCGACGGTCGCGCCCTCGTCGTCCGGCGAGGTGGCGCTGATGTGCGTGGGCTGCGACATGTAACGGCGGGCGAGACCGATGACCGCGCCCGGCATGGTCGCGGAGAACAGCATGGTCTGCCGCTTGGGCGGCAGCAGCTGGATGATCTTCTCGACGTCCGGCAGGAAGCCCAGGTCGAGCATCTCGTCGGCCTCGTCCAGCACGAGCGCGCGCACATGCGAGAGGTCGAGCTTCTTCTGGCCCGCCAGATCGAGGAGCCGGCCCGGAGTGCCGACAATCACATCGACACCCTTCTTGAGGGCCTCGACCTGGGGCTCGTAGGCCCGGCCGCCGTAGATCGCCAGGACGCGGACGTTGCGCACCTTGCCGGCCGTCAGCAGGTCGTTGGTGACCTGCGTGCACAGCTCGCGGGTGGGAACGACGACGAGCGCCTGCGGGGCGTTGGTGAGCTTCTCCGGTCCGGCCCGGCCGGACTCGACGTCCGCGGGGACCGTGACGCGCTCAAGGAGCGGCAGACCGAACCCGAGCGTCTTGCCCGTGCCGGTCTTGGCCTGTCCGATGACGTCCTTGCCGGAAAGCGCGACCGGGAGCGTCATCTCTTGGATGGGGAACGGAGACAGGATGCCGACGGCTTCTAGTGCCTCGGCCGTCTCGGGGAGGATTCCGAGTTCTCGGAAAGTCGTAGTCAGGGTGCTGCCTCTTCTGTGAGACGCGGCGCGAGGCGAACGCTGGGGGTCGTACCGCACCTGGGTACTCGGCCGGCCGTGGGTTGGCCGGATGGTGCGGGACCACTGCCGTCGCTCGAGCGCTCGTGCCGCTGAGGGGGCCCCTCATCTGCGGTCGTACGCGGTTGTGCGTACGATTCGCGTGGAGGGCGGTCGGGTCGGAGCCGATCGGGCCACCGACCGGGCATCCTCATGGGGCCTGTCCGGGATAGAGTCCCCGGACAAAACACTGCGAAATACTGCAAAACGCTGCCAGAACACTGCGAAACACTGCCAGATACCGCGAGGGCCCGCCAGAACACCAGCGGGCTCTTTATCACTGTACCCCGGAATCGCGCATGTGTGTTGGGCGAATTCGTCGGATCGGTGTGACGACAGTGTCTGACCAGGCCCTTCCCGGGTGGGAAGAGCGGGCTATTGTGCCGTCCATGGAGACGCCCGACAACGCCACCGCACCCGCACCAGCAGCCGAGGGACCCACTGGGATCGCCGCCCAGGGCTGGGACACGGCCGCCGCCGAGCCGCAGTACCGCGCCGCGGTCGTGGATCTGCTCGGCGCGCTCGCCTACGGCGAGCTGGCGGCCTTCGAGCGGCTCGCCGAGGACGCCAAACTGGCACCCACCCTCGCCGACAAGGCCGCGCTGGCGAAGATGGCCGCCGCCGAGTTCCACCACTTCGAGCAGCTGAACGAGCGGCTGCGCGCGATCGACGCCGAGCCGACCGGAGCGATGGAGCCCTTCGCGAAGGCGCTCGACGACTTCCACCGCCTGACCGCCCCGTCCGACTGGCTGGAGGGCCTGGTCAAGGCGTATGTCGGCGACTCGATCGCCAGCGACTTCTACCGAGAGGTGGCCGCGCGTCTCGACACGGACACCCGCTCGCTGGTCCTGGCCGTGCTGGACGACACGGGGCACGGCAACTTCGCCGTGGAGAAGGTGCGCGCCGCGATCGAGGCGGAGCCCCGTGTCGGCGGACGCCTCGCGCTCTGGGCACGCCGGCTGATGGGTGAGGCACTCTCGCAGGCGCAGCGGGTGGTGGCGGAGCGTGACGCGCTCTCCACGATGCTGGTCGGCGGAGTGGCGGACGGGTTCGATCTCGCGGAGGTCGGCCGGATGTTCTCCCGGATCACCGAGGCGCACACCAAGCGGATGGCGGCGCTGGGGCTGGCGGCCTGAGACCGCGACCGGGCCGTGCGTCAGGACGGCATGGCCCGGTGCAGCCGGCCCGTGGGCCGGACCAGCAGCGACAGCAGCACCGCGGCCACCAGCAGCGCGCCGGCGAGCGTCGCCAGCACATGGCCGGGGCCGAGCGCCATGTACGTCAGATAGGCGCCGAAGAGGGCGCCGAGCGGACCCGCGGTGAAGACCGTCCGGTACGACGGCAGCCGGTGCGACAGCAGTTGGGCCGCGGCCCCCGAGAGACCGAGCCCGAGCAGGGCCGATCCCAGAGTTACCCAGATCACTGCCGATCACCTCACTGCACACGATGGACACCGCGGTCCGGACCTTTCGGCCCAGCACGTCACTACCCGGAGTGCGCGGAACGCAACCCTCCCCGGATCGCCCGGACACGATCAATCGCGGACTGCCATGTGGCCCACGGACGGGGGCGCGGCGGCGGCGAACAGGATGGCCCGGCGGAAGTCCCGCCGGGCCATCCCGATGTCGGTGAATCAGGGCTAGAGCGCGCCGAACCCGACCCGTCGTGTCGTCGGCTCGCCGATCTCCACGTACGCGATCCGCTCGGCCGGTACGAGGACCCTGCGTCCCTTGTCGTCCGTGAGGCTGAGCAGCTGCGCCTTGCCGGCCAGCGCGTCGGCAACGGCGCGTTCGACCTCCTCGGCGGACTGCCCGCTCTCCAGAACGATCTCCCGGGGCGCGTGCTGCACGCCGATCTTGACCTCCACGGCTATGTCCCTCCGAACGGTCGGTGCGGTGCGCGGTCAGCCGCGCAGTACGCACCACACATTAGCCCGGAGAGACCACCGGAAATCCACCCGGAAGTCACCGCGGTGCACGCCGGCAGCGAACACGCGCCGCTCAGTGCTGCTCACCGCCGTGCAGCGGGAATCCCGCGATACCGCGCCAGGCCAGTGAGGTCAGCAGTCTGACCGCCTCGTCGCGGGGGATGGCCGACTCGCTGGAGAGCCAGTAGCGGGCCACCACCTGGGAGACTCCGCCGAGGCCCACGGCCAGCAGCATGGACTCGTCCCTGGACAGCCCGGTGTCCTCGGCGATCACCTCGGAGATCGCCTCCGCGCACTGGAGGGCGACGCGGTCGACGCGCTCGCGCACCGCCGGCTCGTTCGTCAGATCCGACTCGAAGACCAGACGGAACGCGCCGCCCTCGTCCTCGACGTAGGCGAAGTACGCGTCCATCGTCGCCTCGACGCGCAGTTTGTTGTCGGTGGTCGAGGCGAGTGCTGTACGGACCGCCTGGAGGAGGGCCTCGCAGTGCTGGTCGAGCAGGGCGAGATACAGCTCCAGCTTGCCGGGGAAGTGCTGGTAGAGGACGGGCTTGCTGACTCCGGCCCGCTCGGCGATGTCGTCCATCGCCGCCGCGTGGTAGCCCTGCGCGACGAAGACTTCCTGTGCCGCGCCCAGCAGCTGATTGCGTCGGGCGCGACGCGGCAGGCGCGTGCCTCGCGGGCGCGCCGCCTCGGTCTGCTCCATGGCTGTCACGCCGCCTCCCAAAGATCGTGCCGTGCGCGCGGTGCGCAGCCCCGCCATCGTACTTTTGGGTAACGGGGCTGTGCGCGGCGCGGACCGCAGAATTTCACGGACCGGGACGTCCGCGGTAGCCGGGCGTCCGACCAGGCTCTTCACGGCCGCGCCGGTCAGCGGTAGCCGTCCTCGTCCTCGTCCAGATCGACCGCGCGCGCCTGTTCCGCGGCGTCGCCCTCACTCACCGTGGCCGGGTCGACATGGGTCAGGGGTTCGTCGCCGTGGTGCCGTACCTCGGTGTGCTGTTCCGCGGCGTCGGCCTCCGGCGTCTCCTCGTCCAGTTCGAGGGCGCCTTGTTCCCCGGAGCCTTCGGTCTCGAAGGTGTCGGGATCCGTGGGGTCCACCGGCATACCGTGCCTTCTCTCCTCGCCGCGCGGCACCGCGGAGAGCCGGGGCCGTCCGCGGCAGGAGGGGCCGGGCGCGCGCCCCTCACCCCTGAAGCGTAGAAGCCTCCGATGCCGGACGCCATGCGGCCTGTGACGGCGAACACATAATCCCGGACGTGATCGTCTCGTAACATTGCCGCATGTCTTCGACAGAGCTGCCGGAAACCTTCGCCGCCGCCCTGGCGCCGAAGGTGAGTCCCGTCCGGGTCGCGGAGGGGGAGACGCTCCGCTCCGTCACACTGCCCGGACTCTCCCTGACGGTACGGGGGCGGCCCGCGACGCGTACGGACGCGCCGCCCGCGCTGTATGTGCACGGGCTCGGCGGCTCCTCGCAGAACTGGTCGGCGCTGATGTCGCTGCTGGCGGACCTGGTCGACGGCGAGGCCGTCGACCTGCCCGGCTTCGGTGACTCGCCGCCGCCGGACGACGGCAACTACTCGGTCACCGGCCATGCCCGTGCGGTGATCCGGCTGCTGGACGCGGACGGGCGCGGTCCCGTGCATCTCTTCGGCAACTCGCTGGGCGGCTCCGTCGCCACCCGCGTCGCGGCGGTCCGGCCCGATCTGGTGCGGACACTGACGCTGGTCTCACCGGCGCTGCCGGAGATCCGCGTACAGCGCACCGCGGTGCCCACCGCGCTGCTCGCGCTGCCCGGGGCGGCCGGGCTGTTCGGCAGGATGACCCGGGAGTGGACGGCGGAGCAGCGCACGCGCGGAGTGATGGCGCTCTGTTACGGAGATCCCTCCGTGGTCACCGACGACGAACTGCGCGAAGCGGTCGAGGAGATGGAGCGCCGGCTTCAACTCCCTTATTTCTGGGACGCGATGGCCCGTTCCGCACGCGGTATCGTCAACGCGTACACCTTGGGCGGTCAGCACGCGCTGTGGCGGCAGGCCGAGCGGGTACTGGCGCCGACACTGCTCGTCTACGGCGGGCGGGATCAGCTCGTTTCGTACCGTATGGCACGGAAAGCGGCGGTGGCTTTCCGTGATTCCCGGCTCCTTACGCTCCCTGACGCCGGGCACGTTGCCATGATGGAGTACCCGCGGGAGGTCGCACGGGCCGCCCGGGAGCTCATCACCCATGGCGACACCGCTGACATCACCGACACCGCTGACATCACCGACAAAACCGGCACCGCCGATACTGCCGACATCACTGACAGGAGCTGATCCGGGGCGTGGGACGACACAGCCGCAGAGGCCCCGCACCTCAGGGCTCCCCGAGCCCGGCCGGTGTCGTGCCGGCCGACGCCGATCAGGCTCCGGAAGGCCCCGGCGGGGGCCGGCGCCGGCGCACGGGAGCCGACCGGGAACAGGATCAGGACCAGCGTCAGCAGCGCGCGGACGCCGCGTACGGCACGCCCGCCCATGGCACTCCGCTGTACGGGACTCCCGCGCAGGGCGTGCCCAAGGTGCGCGGCGGCCACCCCGAGCAGCGTGAGCCCGGCGGCGGCTGGGGTTCCGGACAGCGCTACGGCGACTGGCAGGGCGCGGCCCAGGGCGCCGCGGCGCCGCCGCGCAGGGCCGGCGGACCGGTGACCGCCGCGCGCGGCGGCACGGCCCTCGGCGCGGGAGCGCCCGGAACCGCCGCTCCCGGGGCGGGAGTCCCCGGGAGGACCAGGCCGGCAACGGCGCCGCCCGGCCCGGGAGCGCCGCTGATCCCGGGCCCGCGACGCGAGTTCGTCGACGCCTTCGACGCCGACGCCTTCGACGCCCCGCGCCCCCGTACCGGCCCGCGCGGCAGCGCACCGCTCGCGCCCGCGCCGTCCCCCGCCACCACCGGCGGGCGTGACGGCGACGACGGCGCGGACCCGGCCGCCGGCACGGGCGAGGACACACCGGGCGATCCCGGCGCCGACCGGCCCGCCAGAGGCGGCAAGGGCCGCGCCCTCACCGGTATCGCCGCAGCGGCCGTGACCACCGTGCTCGCGGTCGTCGTGACCGGACAGGTCACCGGTGGCGCGGAGCCCTCCGGCGCGCGGCCCGCCGAGGGACTCGACCGCGGTGACGACGGGTTCGCCTCCCGCTCGGACGGCCGCGCCGCGCCGTCCTCCGGGAAGCCGGTGGAGGCGGCGCCGGCGCCGGCCACCTACGCCGAGCTGATGACCCGGCAGTTCCCGCTCGATCCCGGGCTGACGGCCTCGGGTCGGTTCACCGCCGTACCGGGCCTGGACAAGGCGCCCGGCAAGGGCCGGAAGGTCCGCTACCGCGTGGACGTCGAGGACGGACTCGGCCTGGACGGAAAGCTCTTCGCGGACGCGGTCCAGAAGACCCTCAACGACGACCGGAGCTGGGCGCACAACGGGGCCATGACCTTCGAGCGGATCTCCGGCGGCGGCCCCGACTTCGTGATCACCCTGGCGAGCCCCGGCACCACGGGCGTCTGGTGCGCCAAGTCCGGTCTGGACACCACCGTCGACAACGTGTCCTGCGACTCGGCCTCCACCGACCGCGTCATGATCAACGCCTTCCGCTGGGCGCAGGGGGCGAAGACCTTCGGTGCCAAGGCGATGCTCGGCTACCGGCAGATGCTGATCAACCATGAGGTCGGGCACCGGCTCGGGTACAACCACGTGATCTGCCGCACGCCCGGAGCGCTCGCTCCCGTGATGCAGCAGCAGACGAAGTCGCTGGACATCGACGGGATCAAGTGCAGGCCCAACCCCTGGGTCTTTCCCAATGGCTGAGACGCCTGTCTCAAACGCCGTTGACATCGGCGGCGGGGTCGTTCATATTTCTCGGCATGTCCCCCCACCGCCCCGCCGACCTCGGCCGCGCCGCCATTGAGCTGGCGCTCATCGGTGTGACCGCGCTCTGCGTGGCCGACATCCACTGTCGCTGACACCTGCCCGAGCGCGTGTCGGCCGTCTTCCTCCGCCGTACATCTCCGCGCCTGGGCGTCCTTTCGTCCCTACGCAGGCGCGGCGCGGCACCACTTCCCACCCCCACCACTCTCCACCGCTGCCGTCTGCGCGGACGCCGAGCGTTCAGTGCCTTCGCTCCTGTTCCGTCCGACTTCCTCCGTGCAGCAACCGAGAGGCTTTCTTCCGATGCGTCAACCGTCCGTACACTCCCGCCGCCTGGCCGCAGCAGCCGTCAGCCTGGTCCTGGCAGCGGGCGCAGCCGCCTGCTCGGGCCCCCAGGACAACGATGCCAAGGCCTCGGCCACGGACAAGGGCAAGCCGCAGAAGGGCGGCAAGCTCACGGTGCTGAACTCCGAGCCGCAGACCGACTTCGACCCGGCACGTCTGTACACCTCGGGCGGCGGCAACGTCCCCTCGCTGGTCTTCCGTACGCTCACCACCCGCAACCGCGCGAACGGCGCGGCCGGTACGAAGGTCGTGCCCGACCTGGCCACCGACACCGGGCGTCCCAACGCGGACGCCACGGAGTGGACGTACACCCTCAAGGAGGGGCTCGAGTACGAGGACGGCACCCCGATCACCAGCGCCGACATCAAGTACGGCGTCGAGCGCTCCTTCGCCGCGGAACTCTCCGGCGGCGCGCCCTATCTGCGTGACTGGCTGGTCGGCGGCGCCGACTACCAGGGCCCGTACAAGGACCCGAAGGGCCTCGCCTCGATCGAGACGCCCGATGACCGGACCATCGTCTTCAAGCTCAGGAAGCCCGAGGGCGACTTCCCGTTCCTGGCCACCGCGACCCAGTTCGCGCCGGTGCCGAAGGCCAAGGACGACGGGGCCAAGTACGAGGAGCACCCGGTCTCCTCGGGTCCCTACAAGGTCGTCAAGAACGAGGACGACGGCCGGCATCTGCTGCTGGAGCGCAATCCGAACTGGTCGGAGAAGACCGACGACCAGCGGCACGCCTACCCGGACACCATCGAAGTGCAGTCGGGCCTCGACTCCGCGGTGATCAACCAGCGGCTGTCCACCAGCTCGGGCCCGGACGCCGCGGCCGTCACCACCGACACCAACCTCGGCCCGGCCGAACTCGCCCAGATCGGCAGCGACAAGGCGCTCGCGGCGCGCGTCGGCACCGGCCACTTCGGCTACACCAACTACCTCGCCTTCAACCCGAAGGTGAAGCCGTTCGACGACCCGAAGGTGCGTCAGGCGATCTCGTACGCCATCAACCGCACCAGTGTGATCAACGCGGCCGGCGGCTCCGCGCTCGCCGAGCCCGCCACCACCTTCCTGCCCGACCAGAAGGCTTTCGGCTACACGCCCTACGACCACTTCCCGGCCGGCCCGACGGGCGACCCGGCCAAGGCGAAGGAGCTGCTGAAGGAGGCCGGTCACGCCGACGGTCTGACCATCTCGCTGACCCACTCCACCGCGCAGAACCGGGAGACCAGCCCCGAGGTCGCCACCGCCGTCCAGGAGTCGCTCAAGCAGGCCGGGATCACGGTCAAGCTGGTGGGTCTGGAGCCCAACGCGTTCAACGAGGCACGCTGGAGCGCCACCAAGTCGCCCGGCTTCTACCTCTCCCGGTGGGGCGCGGACTGGCCGTCCGGCGGTCCCTTCCTGGCGCCGATCTTCGACGGCCGGCAGATCGTCAAGGACGGCTCCAACTTCAACCACGCGCTGTTCGACGACCCCGCGGTCAACAAGGAGATCGACGAGATCAACAAGCTGACCGATCTGGCCGCGGCGGCCGAGCGGTGGGGCGCGCTCGACAAGAAGATCGGTGAGCAGGCGCTCGACGTGCCGCTGTTCCACCCGGTCTACAAGCGGCTGTACGGCAAGGACGTCAAGAACGTCGTCATCAGCGACTGGACCGGTGTCCTCGACGTCTCGCAGGTCGCGGTCAAGTGACCACGCTTCCCGATCTGCCGGCGTCCGGGGCGAAGGCGGGTGCCGCGGTCGCGGTGCCCGCCGCCTCGGACGCCCGTCAGGCCTGGCGGCGGCTGCGCGGGCGCCGGTCGGCCGTCGTCGCCGCGGGCGTCCTCGGGCTGCTCGTGGTGCTGGCCCTCGCCGCGCCGCTGCTCGCGGCCGTCGAGGGCCAGGACGCGAACACCTACCACGACGCGCTGGTGGACTCGGCGCGTGGCGGGGTGCCGATCGGCTCGTTCGGCGGTGTCAGCGGCGACCATTGGCTGGGAGTCGAACCCGGCACCGGGCGCGACCTGTTCGTGCGGCTGCTCTACGGAGCCAGGGTCTCGCTGCTGGTCGCGGCGGGCGCCACCGTCGTCCAGGTGCTGATCGGGGTCGCGGTCGGACTGGCCTCGGGGCTGGGCAACCGGCTCCTGGACGCCGTGCTCAGCCGGTTCACCGATGTGATGATCGCGCTGCCCATGCTGGTGCTGGCCATCGCCCTGACCGCCGTCGTGCCCAACGACTTCCCGCGCCCGCTGCTGCTGATCCTGGTGATCGGACTGCTCGACTGGGGCGGTACGTCGCGGATCGTACGGGCGCAGACCCTGACCCTGAAACAGCTCGACTTCGTCGCCGCCGCGCGCCTCGCGGGTTCGGGGCGGTGGCGGGTGGCACGGCGTGAGCTGCTGCCCTCGCTCGCCGCGCCCGTCATCACCTACGCGGCGATCCTGCTGCCCATGAACATGGTGCTGGAGGCGTCGCTGTCCTTCCTCGGCGTCGGCGTCAAACCGCCGACACCGTCCTGGGGACAGATGCTGTCGAGCGCGCAGACCTGGTTCCGCGCCGATCCGATGTACGTACTGCTGCCGGCCGGGCTGCTGTTCGTGACCGTGCTCGCCTTCACCGTGCTCGGGGACGCGGTCAGGGCCGCCCTCGATCCACGGGAGGCCGGGCGGCTGCGGGTCGGGCGGCGCCGTACCTCCCGTACCCCCGCCGCCGCCGACCCGTCCAAGGACATCTCCTCATGACGCGCTATCTGCTCAAACGGCTCGGCGGCGCGGTGCTGGTCCTCCTCGTGCTCTCCGTCGTGATCTACGGGCTCTTCTATCTCGCGCCGGGCGATCCGGCCCGGCTCGCGTGCGGCGAGCGGTGCAGCACCCAGCAGGTCGCGCAGGTACGCGAGCAGCTCGGTCTGGGCGACCCGGTGTACACGCAGTACGCCCACTTCCTCCGGGGCATCGTCGCCGGGCGCGACTACTCCACCGGCACGGCCCTGCTGCACTGCGACGCGCCGTGCCTGGGCTTCTCGTACCAGACCGACCAGCAGGTCACCTCGCTGATCCTGGACCGGCTGCCCGCCACGCTCTCGCTCGCGCTGGGCGCCATGGTGATCTGGCTGGTCATCGGAGTGGGCACCGGGCTGCTCTCCGCGCTGCGGCGCGGCGGGATCACCGAGCGCGCGCTGACGGTGCTCACGCTGGCCGGCACGGGCACACCCGTCTTCATCCTCGGACTGCTGCTGCTGATGCTGGTCTGCGCGTACCTCCAGTGGCTGCCGTTCCCGACGTATGTGCCGTTCACCGACGATCCCGAGCAGTGGGCGTGGAACATGCTGCTGCCCTGGCTCACGCTGGGACTGTTCGAGAGCGCCAAATACGCGCGGCTGACGCGCAGTTCCACCCTGGAGACGCTGGCCGAGGACCATATCCGTACGTTTCGCGCGTACGGCGTCGGCGAGCGCGCGGTCGTCGGGCGGCACGCGCTGCGCGGCGCCGTACCGCCGGTCATCGCGCTCAGCGCGCTGGACTTCGGCTCGGTGATGGGCGGCGCGGTGCTCACCGAGTCCCTCTTCAACATTCCCGGGATCGGCAAGTCGCTGATCGACGGCGTGCGGGAGATCGATCTGCCCGTGGTGGTCGGGGTGGTGCTGGTGACCGGCACGGCCGTCGTGGTGGCGAACGTGGTGGCCGATCTGCTGTACGCGGCGGCCGACCGGAGGGTGGCACTCCTGTGACTCCTGTGATTCCTGTGACGGAGCAGCTGATCGAGGTCGAGGACCTCACGGTCGACTTCGTCTCGGGCGGGGAGACCGTTCGGGCCGTCGACGGGCTGTCGTTCTCGCTCGCGGCGGGCCGGGCGATCGGCCTGGTCGGCGAGTCGGGCAGCGGCAAGAGCACGGTCGCGGGCGCGCTCCTCGGGCTTCACCGCGGGACGGGCGCGCGCGTCGGCGGCGCGGTGCGCGTGGGCGGTACGGACGTGGGCACCGCCTCCGACCGTGAACTGCGCGCGCTGCGCGGCGCGGTGGCCGCGATGGTCTTCCAGGACCCGCTGTCGTCCCTGGACCCGTACTACGCCGTCGGCGACCAGATCGCCGAGGTCTACCGGGTCCATACGGACGCCACGCGGCGGGCGGCCCGCGCACGGGCCGTCGAGGTGCTCGACCGGGTGGGCATCCCGGACGCGGCGCGCCGGGCGCACGCCAGACCGCACGAGTTCAGCGGCGGTATGCGCCAGCGCACGCTCATCGCGATGGCGCTCGCCTGCGAGCCGCGTCTGCTGATCGCCGACGAGCCGACCACGGCGCTCGACGTGACGGTCCAGGCGCAGATCCTCGACCTCCTCCATGATCTGCGCGCCGAGACGGGCATGGGGCTGCTCCTGGTCACCCATGACGTGGGAGTCGCGGCGGAGAGCGTGGACGAGGTGCTGGTGATGCGGCACGGCCGGGAGGTGGAGCGCGGCCCGGTCGCCGAGGTGCTGGGGGCGCCGAAGCGGACGTACACGCGCACGCTGCTCTCCTCGGTGCCCCGGGTGGACACACCGGTGGCGCGGGCGGCGGCGCAGCCGCGCCCCGCGGCCGGCGAGGTGCTGCTCGAAGCCGTCGGTCTGCGGCGGGAGTTCCGGCGCGGGCGGCGGAGCGTCGCCGCCGTCGACGGGGTGTCGCTCACCGTCGGAGCCGGCGAGACGCTCGGTGTCGTCGGCGAGAGCGGCAGCGGCAAGACCACCCTGGGTCGGATGCTCGTACGGCTGCTGGATCCGACCGACGGGCGGCTGCGCTACCGGGGCGCGGAGATCGCAGCGGCGTCCGAGAAGGAACTGCGGCCCCACCGCCGTGAGCTCCAGATGATCTTCCAGGATCCCGTCGCCTCGCTCAATCCGCGCCGCTCGGTGGGGGAGTCCGTCGCCGATCCGCTGCGGGCGGCCGGGGCGGCGGACGAGGAACGGATCGTGGCGCGCGTACGGGAGCTGCTGGAGCGGGTGGGGCTCGATCCCGACCGCTACGACCGGTATCCGCACGAGTTCAGCGGCGGCCAGCGGCAGCGCGTCGGTATCGCGCGGGCGCTCGCTGCCGAGCCCCGGCTGATCGTCTGCGACGAGCCCGTCTCGGCCCTCGACGTGACCACTCAGGCGCAGGTCGTCGCGCTCCTCGCGGAGCTCCAGCGGGAACTGGGCCTGGCCCTGGTCTTCATCGCCCACGACCTCGCCGTGGTACGGCAGGTCAGTGACCGGGTCGCCGTGATGCGGGACGGCAGGATCGTGGAGCAGGGAACGGTGGAGGAGGTGTACGGGGCGCCCTCCGACCCGTACACGAGGCGGTTGCTCGCCGCCGTGCCCGTGCTCGATCCGGTGCTCGCCGCCGCGCGCCGCTCGGCCAGGAAGGCGCTTCCCGAGCCCGCCGGGAATGTGGTCGCGGTCTGACCTTGCGTAGCCGAAGCACTCCGTAGCGCGACAGAACGCCGCCGGTGCGGGAAAGTTACGTGCATTCACCCCTTCCGGTGGTGCGACGGACAACCGTCCGTCGCACCACCGGTATATCCGCTTACGGTCGTCCCGCTGCGTGTCGCCGTGCCAACGGCGGCTGCCCACAAGGGAGATCGGGGGTGTACTCGTGCGGATCGGACTGCTTACGGACGGTGGCCATCCGTATGCCACGGGTGAATCCAGGCTCTGGTGCGACCGGCTCGTACGCGGGCTCGCACAGCACGAGTTCGACATCTGCGCGCTCAGCCGCAGCGCGTGGCGGGAGGAGCGCGGCTGGACGGAGCCGCCGCGCCGGATCCAGCGGGTGCGCACGGCACCGCTCCGGGCACCGGCCGACGACGGCCGTGGCCACGGGCGGCGCGACCGGCGCCGGTTCGCGGAGCACTTCGGCCGACTGGTCGCCGCGGTCTGCTCGGACGGGCCGGAGGGCGGCCCGGGGAGCGGCCCCCGGGACGGCTCCGGTGACGGCTCCCGGGACGGTTCGGCGGAACGCGCCGACGGCTTCGCCGCCGGGCTCCACGGGCTGGCCGATCTCGCCGGGGAGCGGGGCGGTCTCCACCGGGGGCTGCGCTCGGAAGCGGCCGTACGGCTGGTGGAGTCCGCCTGTCGTGCGCCCGGCGCGCGCCGGAGCGTGCGCTTCGCGACCGTGCCCGACCTCCTGGCCTTCGCCGATCGGCTGGAGCGCGCTCTGCGCCCCCTGTCGCTGGACTGGTACGACGACGCGACGCCGGGCGCGGTCGATCTCTGCCATGCCGCCTCCGGCGGATCCGCCGCTCTCCCGGGGCTCCTGGCCAAACGCTTCTTCGGTGTGCCGCTGGTGGTCACGGAGTACGGCGTCCAGCTCAGGGCGCACTACCTCGCCACCGGTGCTGCGGCGAGCGCGGCCGGTGGTGCGGGCGGCGGTGCGGGCGGCGCTCCGGCGGGTGCTGCTCCGCTCGGCACGCCCGTCCGCGCGCTGCCCGCCGCCTTCCGGAGGAGGCCGGCGGCCGAGATCTACCGGCAGGCCGATGTGATCACTCCCGGCAACGCCCATGCCGGACGGTGGCAGGAGTGGTGCGGCGCCGACCGCGCCAAGCTGCGGACGGTCCACCCGGGGATGGAGGCGGAGCGTTTCTCCGGGGCGGTCCCGGCGGGGAGCCGGGGAGGCTTTTCGGCGGGCGCCGCGGCGGGCGCCGGCGACGGCGGTCCGGGCACGCTCGTGTGGGTCGGCAGGATCGAGCCCGCCAAGGACCTGGTCCCGCTGCTGCACGCGTTCGCGGCGGTCCGGGCGGCGGAGCCGGGCGCGCGGCGCGACACGGTCAAGCACAGCAACACGATGAAGGAGACACCAGACATGACCCCGCCATCCCCAGCACCGGCCTTCGCCAAGGCCCGTCGGCACGGAAGGGCACCGCGATGAGAGTCCTGCTGCTCGGTGCCAACGGTTTCCTCGGCCGCTTCGTGGCCGACCGGCTGCTCGCCGATCCCGCCGTGCACCTCACCGCGCTCGGCCGCGGCGACGACGCGGACGTACGGTTCGATCTCGCGGGCGGCAGCCCGGGAGCCCTCACCCGCTTCCTGGACGCCGTGCACCCCGGAGTCGTGATCAACTGCGCGGGCGCCACCCGTGGCGGCGCCCGCGAACTGACCAGGCACAACACCGTCGCCGTCGCCACGGTCTGCGAGGCCCTGCGCCGCAGCGGCTGCGGAGCGAGACTCGTCCAGCTCGGCTGCGCCTCCGAGTACGGCCCCTCCCAGCACGGCTCGTCCACCGCCGAGGACGCCGTGCCGCGCCCCGGCGGCCCGTACGGCGTGAGCAAGCTGGCCGCCTCCGAGCTGGTGCTCGGCTCCGGACTCGACGCGATCGTGCTGCGGATCTTCTCGCCCGTCGGCCCGGGCACCCCGGCGGGCTCCCCGCTCGGCCGGCTCGCGGAGGCCATGCGCCGTGCCATGCAGGCGGGGGACGGCGAGCTCAAGCTCGGCGGACTCGGCGTGCAGCGCGACTTCGTGGACGTACGGGACGTGGCGCGCGCCGTGCACGCCGCCTCGCTCTCCGCCGCCCAGGGCATCGTCAACATCGGCACCGGCCGGGCGGTCAAGCTCAGGGACGCCGCCGCGGTGCTGGCGAGGGTCGCGGGCTACGCCGGAGCCCTGCACGAACTCGACATGCCCCCGGGACCGCTGCGTCCCGGTCATGCGACCATCGGCCCGCCACGCGGCGAGCAGCTGCCGGAACACATCGGCGCGGGCCCGTTCCCGTACCCCGACGGCTGCGGCGGCTGGCAGCAGGCGGACGTACGCACCGCCCGCGACCGGCTCGGCTGGCGGCCCCGGATCAATCTGGAGGAGTCGCTCGCGGACATCTGGATGGAGGCGGCGTGCCGCATCTGACCACCGCCGGCCCCCGGGGCTCACCGCCCGGCCACTGGGACGAGATCATCTCGCGAGTCGGACCGGGTGTCTCGGAATGACAAGGGCCGTGGCAGTGTTGCAGGGACAAGAACCGTACTGAATCATCGACCAACCCCCTGTTGAGGTCCCTGTGTCGCTGCCACCCCTGGTCGAGCCCGCTGCCGAGCTCACCGTCGACGAGGTCCGCAGGTACTCCCGTCATCTGATCATCCCGGACGTCGGGATGGACGGGCAGAAGCGGCTGAAGAACGCGAAGGTGCTGTGTGTGGGTGCCGGAGGTCTCGGCTCCCCGGCTCTGATGTACCTGGCCGCGGCCGGTGTCGGGACGCTCGGCATCGTGGAGTTCGACGAGGTCGACGAGTCGAACCTGCAGCGCCAGATCATCCACAGCCAGGCCGACATCGGCCGGTCCAAGGCCGTGTCCGCGCGTGACTCCGTCCTCGGTATCAATCCCTATGTGAAGGTGGTCCTTCACGAGGAGCGGCTCGAGGCCGAGAACGTGATGGAGATCTTCTCGCAGTACGACCTGATCGTGGACGGCACGGACAACTTCGCCACCCGCTATCTGGTCAACGACGCCTGCGTGCTGCTGAACAAGCCGTACGTCTGGGGGTCGATCTACCGCTTCGACGGCCAGGCGAGCGTGTTCTGGTCCGAGCACGGCCCGTGCTACCGCTGCCTCTACCCGGAGCCCCCGCCGCCGGGCATGGTGCCCTCCTGCGCCGAGGGCGGTGTGCTGGGCGTTCTCTGCGCGTCCATCGGCTCGATCCAGGTCACCGAGGCGATCAAGGTGCTCACGGGCGTCGGCGAGCCGCTGGTCGGCCGGTTGATGATCTACGACGCCCTGGAGATGCAGTACCGCCAGGTCAAGGTCCGCAAGGATCCCGACTGCGCGGTCTGCGGCGAGAACCCCACCGTCACCGAACTCATCGACTACGAGGCCTTCTGCGGTGTCGTGTCGGAGGAGGCCCAGCAGGCGGCGGCCGGTTCGACGATCACTCCCAAGCAGCTCAAGGAGTGGATCGACGACGGCGAGAACATCGAGATCATCGATGTCCGGGAGCCGAACGAGTACGAGATCGTCTCGATCCCCGGCGCCAAGCTGATCCCGAAGAACGAGTTCCTGATGGGTACCGCCCTGGCGACCCTGCCGCAGGACAAGAAGATCGTTCTGCACTGCAAGACGGGTGTCCGCAGCGCGGAGGTGCTCGCGGTGCTGAAGTCGGCGGGCTTCGCGGACGCGGTGCATGTCGGCGGCGGAGTGATCGGCTGGGTCAACCAGATCGAGCCGGCGAAGCCGGTCTACTAGCTCTGCCGGTCTGCCGGTCCGCCCGTCAGGTCCGTCCGCCCGGCCGGAGGGGCCGGTCCGCCGTCGCGCGGACCGGCCCCTCCGCCGTGCTCGCCCTCTCACGCGCGCCTACTTCGGGCGCCTACGCGTCGTCCGCGCAGCTCCCGCCGGACTCCGGGACCTCGCCGCGCAGGAGGTAGTCGTCCACGAGCCGGGTGATACAGCGGTTCCCGGTGGTGTACGCGCCATGGCCCTCGCCCTCGAAGGTGAGATGGACACCGACGCCCTCGCCGAGCTCCGCGACCATCCGCTCGGAGCCCTCGTACGGAGTCGCCGGATCGCCCTTGCCGCCTATCACCAGGATCGGGTCCGCGCCCGGCGCCGCCACCTCCGGCGTGACGTGTTCGCCCGCGACCGGCCAGCGTGAGCACCAGCCGGCCAGGTCCCAGGCCAGATACGGGCCGAAGACCGGCGACACCTCGCTGAAGTCGGCCAGCAGCCTGGTCCTGACCTCGGCCGCACCGACCCGGCCTTTCGCGTCCGCACAGGAGATGGCGCGCTGCGCGTGGTGCGCGACACCGTAACGGCCCCGCGCGTCACGGTCGTTGTACGAGTCGGCCAGCCGCAGCAGCCCGGTGCCGTCGCCGTTCTCGGCGCTCTCCAGCGCGTCCGTCAGCTCGGGCCAGCTCTCCTCGCCGTACAGCGGACCGATGACGCCGGTCAGCGCGAGGCCCTGGGTGAGCGTGCGGCCCATGGAGGTGGGCAAGGGCTCGTGGTCCAGCCGGTCGAGCAGCTTCACCACCCGCGCGGTGCCGCTTCTCGCGCTGGTGCCACGGCTCTCGAAGTAGTTGTCCAGGGCGCGCTGGAAGCCGAGCGCCTGGTTGCGGGAGTGGCCGATGTAGTCGGCCGTCGGATCGACCACCGCGTCCAGAACGAGCCGTCCGACCTTCGACGGGAACAAGTGGGCGTAGGTGCCGCCCAGTTCGGTGCCGTACGAGAAGCCGAAGTAGTGGAGCCTCGGATCGCCGAGCACCTGGCGCATCAGATCCAGGTCCCGGGCGGCACTGGTGGTTCCCACGTACGGCAGGACCCGTCCCGAACGCTTCACGCAGCCCGCGCCGAACGCCGCCGCGTCCTCGAGGAAGGTCCGCTCCTCCTCCGGAGTGTCCGGAGTGGAGTCGATGCGGAGGGACCGTTCCGTCTGCTGATTGTCCCGGCACACCACCGCGGAGCTCTCGGCGACTCCGCGAGGATCGAAGCCGACCAGGTCGTACCGTGCATGGAGGGTGTCGAAGAGACCGGCCGCACCGGGCAGCGTGGCGACACCCGAGCCGCCGGGCCCGCCGAAGTTGAAGAGGAGCGAGCCGATCCGGCGCTCCTTGTCCCGCGCCGCCGAGCGGATCAGGGCGATTCCGATGGTCTCGCCGGCCGGCTCGGTGTAGTCGAGCGGCGCCTGCATCGTGGCGCACCGCCAGGCGGAGCCGGGAGCCTTCGCGGCGCTGCCCCGTGCCTTCTCGGGAGCCGCGCACGGGTGCCAGTCGAGCGGTTGCGTGAGGAACGCGGCGGGTATCGGGGGAACCGCCGGTCCGGCTTTCCCGGCCTCTCCCCGGACGGACCCGGGAGCGGTGGTGGCGGTGACCGGGGAGGCGGCCTTGGCGTCGGGCGGAGTGTCCCGCGTACCGCCGCCGCATGCGGCGAGGGCGCCGGTCAGCAGCAGCGATCCCGCTGACAGCATGGACAGGGCGGCTATCCGGAAGCGTCTGGGCATCGGGCAATTCAAGCCCGTCCGGGGAGGGAGGACAACCGGGGTCCGGGCCGGCCCGCGAACGCCCGGCGTCGCCCCCGTCCGGACACCCTCCGGCCGGGCGGCGCCGGGAGGGCCGTGCCTCAGCGGCATACGGTGCCCGCCGCGGGCACGGTGCCGTTCAGCAGATAGTTGTTCACGGCGCTCTGCACACACGGGTTTCCGCTGTCGTACGAGCCGTGGCCCTGGCCGTGGTACGTGATCTCGACGCCGACGCCCTTGCCCAGCGCGTCGGCCATCGCCTTGGCGCCCGCGTACGGCGTCGCGGGGTCACCGGTGTTGCCGACGATCAGGATCGGCGCCGAGCCGGGAGCGCTGACGTCCGGGTGGGTCCATCGGCCCGGCACCGGCCACTTGGAACAGCTCATCAGGCCCCAGCCCAGGAAGTCCCCGAAGACGGGCGACGCCCTGCGGAACTCCGGGAGCTTGGCCTTGGTCTGCTCCAGTGTGTAACGCTCCTTGGAGTCCACACAGTTGACGGCCGCGTTGGCCGCCTGGATATTGCTGTACCTGCCGTACTCGTCGCGTCCGTTCATCGCGTCGGACAGCGCGAGCAGCAGCGCCCCGTTGCCGCCGTCGGCCTCGTCGAGTCCCTGTTCCAGATACGGCCAGAACTGCTTCGAATAGAGCGCCTGGGCAATGCCGTTGGTGGCCTGGGTCTGGGTCAGCTTGCGGTTGCCGATGCCCGCGACCGGCTTCTTGTCGAGCCGGGCGAGCAGCCGGGTGATGAAGCCCTCGATCTGCTTCGGTGTGGTGCCGGGCAGCCGGCAGGCGGCGCCTCGTGCCACACAGTCCTTCTCGAAGTTCTCGAGGGCGAGCTGAAAGCCCTTCGTCTGGCCGAGCGAGCCCTGTTCGGCGTTCTGGGACGGGTCGACCACGGCGTCGAGGACCGCGCGGCCGACGGACTTCGGATACAGGTGGGCGTAGACGCCGCCCAGTTCGGTGCCGTACGAGATGCCGAAGTAGTACAGCTTCCTGTCGCCGAGGACCTTGCGCATCAGCTCCATGTCACGGGCGGCGTTGGTCGTGCCGACATACGGGAGTGAGCTGCCGGAGCGTTTCTCGCAGGCCGCCGCGTAGGAGGCGAGTCCCTGGGTGAAGGTCTTCACCTCGGCGGCGTCGTCCGGTGTCGCGTCCTGGGCGTAGTACGCGTCGAGCTGCTTGTCGTCCTTGCACTCCACCGGGTCGCTGCGGCCGACACCGCGCGGGTCGAAGCTGACGAGGTCGTAACGGGACCGGAGTTTCTCGTAGTCCGCCGCGAAGGACGGCAGTCCGGTGATGCCGGACCCGCCGGGACCGCCGAAGTTGAAGACGAGCGAGCCGATCCGCCGGGCCTTGTCGCGTGCCGGGGCCCGGATGAGGGCCAGGTCGATCGTTCTGCCGCCCGCCCTGGCGTAGTCGAGCGGCACCTTCATCGACGCGCACTGCCACTGGGCGCCACCGGGCAGCGGGGACGGTCGCGTACCGCCGCCCTCGGCGGTCGAAGGGGCCGGGCATGCCGTCCAGTGCGGCCGTTGGGAGGCCAGGTTCTCGGGCACGGCCGTGCTGTTCGCCCTGCCGCCGTTGAAGCTGGTGCCGTCGGCGGGGCCCCCGAGGCCGGAGCAACCGGTGGCGGCCAGCAGGGCGGCGGCGGTGACCGCGGCGAGCGACGCGCCGCGCCGGGTGGTGGAGGTCGGCATGGATCCATCGTGCGCCGCGGGGCGGCGGGCCGCGCGGGGCGGCGGCCATGCGAGTGGCGCCCCGCGGCCGGGGGAGCGGCCCGCCGGGCGCCCCGGACAGGACCAAGGCCCTGGAGGGCCACGGCCCTAGAGCTCCCCCCGGCGGGTGAGGTGGCTGAAGCAGACCCAGCCCGGCAGCACCGGCAGCCACAGCGTCAGCAGCCGGTACAGCAGGACGGCGGGCGCGGCGATCTCCTTGGGGAGTCCGACCGCGATCAGGCCCAGCGTCAGCGCGCCCTCGATCGCACCCACACCGCCCGGTGTCGGCGCCGCCGAGCCGAGCGCGCTGCCCGCCAGGAAGACCACCGCGATGCTCGCGTAGCTGAGCTGCTGGTTGCCGTTGTCGAACGCCCGGATCGAGGCGTCCAGACACATCACGAACACACCGGTCAGCAGCAGCATCCCGCCGATGCCGGTGAGCAGCTTCATCGGCCGCTGGAGCACGTCGAGCATGCGCGGCACCACGCCGGCGAACAGCGAGCGCAGCCGCGTCACCACGAACTTCCGCAGGAACGGGATCGCGGTCACGACCAGCACCAGCACCGCGACCGTCAGCAGACCCGCGATCACCGTCCTGGAGGGAGTGAGCGAGGCCGACTTCTCCGTACCGGTCAGATAGCCGAAGGACAGCAGCAGCAGGATGTGCGAGCCGAGCCCGAAGAGCTGCGACGCGCCCACGCTCGCAACCGCGAGCCCCGGCCTTACTCCCGCGCGCTGGAGGAAGCGGGTGTTCAGCGCCACACCGCCGACCGCCGCCGGAGCGACGATCTTCACGAACGAACCGGCGACCTGCGCGGCGACCGTCTTGCGGAACGGCACCCGCTCCGGCACGAAGCCCAGCAGGCTCATCGACGCCGCGACATAGCTGAGGAGCGAGAACGCCGCCGCGGCGGCCACCCAGCCCCAGTGCGCCTGGCTGACGACCGTGTTGAAGTCGAGCTGTGTCAGCTGCGTGAGCAGGAAGTACGCGGCGATGGCCCCGGCGATGAAGCTGATGAGCGTACGGGGCTTGATCCGCTCCAGCCGGACCGGTTCGACCGGTGCCTGCGGCCTGATCAGCAGCACCTGCCGCCGCATCTGGGAGAGCAGGTCCTCCTCGCGCGCCTCGTCGAGCGCGTCGTCTATCGCCCGCTTCTCGGCCTGCTTCTCCGCGCGCAGGGACTTCCGTACGGCCTTGCGGTCACCGTCCTCGGCGGCGATGTCCGCGGCTCGCGCGCGCTTGTTCGTCGCGGACGCCGCGAGTACGGCGTCGCGTTCGCGCTGCGAGCGCTCACGGGCGAGCCGGCGCAGGGTCGCGCGGGTGGAGCGGCTCAGCGCGATCGGCTGGAGCAGCGGCAGACAGTCGGCGACGGCGTCCGGGCCGATCACCTCCACGGCGGCGGCGACGGAGCGCTCCGCGCCCACCCGCAGGCCCATCGTCGTGAGCAACTGCGCGGTGTCCATCCGCAGCACCAGATCGCCCGCCGCGATCTCACCGCCGCGCAGCTCCGTGAGGATCACCTTGCCCGAGCGGTCCACCACGAGCGCGTCGCCGGTGAGCCTGCGGTGCGCGATACGGCGGGACTGGAGCGCCTTCACCTGGTGCCAGGCGTTCCGTACCAGCTCGTCGGTGATCGCCGAGTCCGGCAGCGAGTCCAGGGACCGCGCGCCCAGGTGCTCGTACACCAGCATGACGGCGTCCGGACCGAGCTCGGAGGTGGCGATCAGCTTCGGGGCGTTGGCACCGGCGGCGATGGCCGCGTACGCGAGGAGCGCTTCCTGTTCGAGCGCCTGGCGCAGGGAGGGGATGGAGCTGCGGGTGGTGAAGGAGCGCAGCGTGAGCTGCCGCCAGACCCGGTAGAAGAAGCCCTGCGCCTGCTGTTCGCGGTCGACGACGGTGACATCGAGCGGCGGCCCGTCCTCCAGCGAGACCAGATACCGGCGGCCCCGGTCGCCCTGCTCGGCGGAGTCCGACACCTCCTCGGCGCGCATCGCGCTGACCGGGCGGAAACCGACATGGCGCAGACCCGCCATCAGGGTCTGGCCGGTGGGCCGTACGTTCGGTGAGCCGACCGCGTAGAGCGTGCCGTACGCGACGCTCCAGCCGATCAGTACGGTCAGGGCGATCGAGAACGGAGTGGTGTAGCCGGCGACCAGCATCGCGAAGGCGTCGAGCAGCAGCACCACCCAGAGCACGACCCGCCAGCGCGGCCTGCGGGCCATGCCCACGGCCGTCATATAGGCGATGACGGGCGCGAGATAGCCGTGTACGGGATCGGTGAGACCGGCGCCGAGCTGCGGCCGGGTCAGCGCGTCCTGGATGGACTCCGGCGCCGATCTGGCGACCCAGAGGTCGGTGGCGAGTGTCACGCCGTGGGCCAGTACGGCGGCGAGGACGCCGTCCGCGATCCGCAGCCCGTCACGCTTGATCAGCCGCTCGATGGCGAACGCGACCGGGACGAGCAGCACGGCGATGCTGGAGACCAGTCCGGCGACCTTGACCATCAGGTCGGGGGCCTGGCCCGTGCCCTTGGAGATGTCCTGTTCCAGGCCGGTGGTGGTGCCGTGGGCGAAGGCGGAGAGGCCGAGGAGGAGAGCGATGGCCAGGACGCCGATCAGCAGCCGCAGCAGATCGGAGGGCCGGTGGACCCGGGCCGCGAGGAGCGGTTCGTCGCCGGAGACGCGGTCGGCACGGGTGGCGCCGGTGTCACAGCCGTCGGGCGGGAGGTCGTCCGGTGGGAGACCGTCGGGGGAGGGGGCCTCGGCCGCGCCGTCCTTGGGCGATCGGTCCTCGGACGCAAGTTCCTCGGACGGCCGGTCCTTGAACGCAGGGTCCTCGGACGGTTGGTCCGGGGACGGGACGGGCGCCGGCGGGAGGTCGTCGGGGCCGGTGGGCCGGTGTCCCTCGGCCCGGGGTCCCGCGGTCCGGGGGCCGGTGGTCACGCCGGCCCGGGCCCTCGGGGCCGTTTCCGGGCGCGGCTCAGCGCCGGAGGTGTCCGCCGTCGCAGTCGGCTGCACGGCCCGCTCCTCCACCGAATCCGTCTCTTCTTGATCTCGTATCACCAGTCACCGCCGGGATGATGGTGGCACGAGCCGACGACAGACGCGGGCATCAGGGTGCATTGCGGGGACTCGGGGTGGGCGGAATGCTCCTCTTTGCAACCGTACGTACACAGGGTGACCGGCTGGACGCGCTCCGGAACCGTTCGGTGACGGCGGCGACGGAGGTGTCGGTGGCGTGCGGCAGGATAAGGCGGATGAGGAACGACGAGAGCGCGCGCGAGGGGACGGACGCGGGCACGGGCCGGGCCGACGAGCCCGGAGAACTGCCGGAGTACGCGGAGCGGGTGCTGGATGTCGCCGAGCTGATCCCGTCCGGCCGTGTGATGACGTACGGCGATGTCGCGGAGTGGCTCGGCGAGGGCGGCCCGCGCCAGGTGGGCCGGGTCATGGCCCTCTACGGAGCCGCCGTGTCCTGGTGGCGGGTGGTCCGCTCGGACGGTGTGCTGCTCCCGGGACATGAGCTGACGGCCCTGGACCGCTACCGCGAGGAGGGCACACCGCTGCGTGAGGCCCCGCGGAACGCCGAGGGGCATCTGCCGCGGCTGGACCTGAAGCGGGCGCGCTGGGACGGCGGCGGCGCGGAGGCCGGCGGGGTGGCTCACATATGACAGCTTCCGCCATCCGGCCCCGGCGCGGGACGCGCCACAGGCGTGCTGAGGACCACACGAACCGGACGAAGGCGCACACGACGGCGCGTGAGGCGGCGCACGGCGGACGCCTCCGCCCGGCGGTGCGGACGGCGGCGTGGACGGCAGGGCGGACGGCGGCGTGGGAGGCGGACCGCCTGCGTCCCGCCCGCCCGGCGGCGTAGCGTCAACGGCGCGCGTCACTTTCACCCGCCGCGCCTCAGGCGCCCCTGTCCCCCGCGTCACCACCAGCACCTCTTCCAGGACCGGCGATCCACGTGAGTTCCTCCTCCTCCACCGGGCGTACCCCGCACCGTCGGGTACGGCAGCGGATCCCGGGCGCGTACCGCCTGGTGCGCACGCCGCCGGTCCCGGTGGCCCCCCCTGAGCTGGACGCAGCCCAGCGCGGGGTGGTTGACCACGGGACGGGACCGCTGCTGGTGCTGGCGGGGCCGGGTACGGGCAAGACCACGACGCTGGTGGAGTCGGTCGCCCGGCGGGTCGCGGGCGGGACGGATCCCGAACGGATCCTGGTCCTCACCTTCAGCCGCAAGGCGGCCGTGGAGCTGCGCGACCGGATGGCCGTCCGGCTCGGCGGCGGACGCGGCCCGCAGGCCACCACCTTTCACTCGTTCTGCTACGCCCTGATCCGCGCGCACCAGGACGCGGACCTCTTCACCGAACCGCTGAGGCTGCTCTCCGGCCCCGAGCAGGACGTCGCCGTGCGGGATCTGCTCGCGGGCCAGCTCGTGCTGGAGCGCGAGGGCCGGGGGCGCGTGAGGTGGCCGGACGAGCTGCGCGCGTGCCTCACCACGCGCGGCTTCGCCGACGAGGTACGGGCGGTGCTCGCCCGGAGCCGTGAGCTGGGCCTCGGCCCCGACTCGCTGGCGGCGTTCGCGCGGCGCACGGGCCGCCCCGACTGGTCGGCCGCCGCGTCCTTCCTCGCGGAGTATCTGGATGTTCTGGATATCCAGGGCGTACTCGACTACGCGGAGCTGGTCCACCGGGCGGTGCTGCTGGCGGGCCGCCCCGAGGTCGCGGAGCGGCTCGTCGCCCAGTACGACGCGGTGTTCGTCGACGAGTACCAGGACACCGATCCGGCGCAGGTCCGGCTGCTGGGCGCGCTGGCCGGACAGGGCCGCACACTGGTCGCCTTCGGCGATCCGGACCAGTCGATCTACGCGTTCCGCGGCGCCGATGTGAACGGCATCCTGGACTTTCCGCACGCCTTCCCGCGCGCGGACGGCCGCCCGGCACCGGTGGCGGTCCTCGGCACCTCCCGCCGTTCCGGCGCGGGGCTGCTCGACGCGACCCGGCGGCTCACCCGCCGTATGCCGCTCACACGGTTGCCCGCCGAGAAGGTGCAGGCACACCGTGAGCCGGTGCCGGTACGGCAGGGCGGCCAGGTCGAGACATACACATTCCCCACTCCTTCCACGGAGCTGGACAACATCGCCGACATCCTCCGCCGCGCGCATCTGGAGGACGGCATCCCGTGGAACGACATGGCGGTCCTGGTCCGTGCGGGCGGTCGCACCATCCCTTCCATCCGTCGCGCGCTGACCTCGGCGGGCGTACCACTGGAGGTGGACGGCGACGACATGCCCCTGCGCCATGAACCGGCGGTGTCGCCGCTCCTGACGGCACTCCGGGCGGTGGCCGAGGCGGCGCTGCGTCCCCGGCCCGGCCCGGAGGAGGGCACGGCCGAGCAGGACGCGCCGGACCAGGACGTGCCCGCGCCGGACGTTCCGGACGTTCCGGACGTGCCCGACGACGACGCGCGGGACCACGACCGGCCGGAGCGGCCCGCGCCGGAGCGGCCCGCGTCCGCGCCGGACGCGCCCGGTGCCGTCGGCCGGCCCGACGCCGGGACGACCCCTGACGTCGAATCGACCCCCGAGGTCGAATCGACCCCCGACGTCGAGACCGCGCTCGACGTCGAGACCGCCCTCGCCCTTCTCACCTCCCCCCTCGGCGGTATGGACGCCGCGGATCTGCGCCGGCTCGGGCGCGCGCTGCGGGACGAGGAGCGGGCCGGCGGCAACCGGGTGCCGGCGCCGTCCGACGTGCTGCTCGCACGGGCGCTCGCCGAGCCCGAGCGGCTGGTCGCACACGATCCGGCGTACGCCCGGGGCGCCCAGCGGCTCGGCACGCTGCTGCGCAAGGCGCGGGAGCTGCTCGAAGGCGGCGGCACCGCGGAGGAGGCGCTCTGGGAGCTCTGGGACGGCACCCCCTGGCCGGCCAGGCTCGAACGCTCCGCACTGCGCGGCGGCGCGGCGGGCCGCAACGCCGACCGCGACCTCGACGCCGTGTGCGCCCTCTTCGACGCCGCCGCCCGCGCCGAGGAGCGCACCGGCGGCCGGGGCGCGCTCAACTTCCTGGAGGAGCTGGACGCCCAGGACATCGCCGCCGACACCCTCAGCCGCCGTGCCGTACGCTCCGACGCCGTACGGCTGATGACGGCCCACCGGGCCAAGGGCCTGGAGTGGCGGCTCGTCGTCGTCGCGGGTGTGCAGGAGGGCCTCTGGCCCGATCTGCGCCGCCGCGGCTCCCTCCTGGAGGCGGACAGGATCGGCCGGGACGGCCTCGCCGAGCCCCTCACTCCCGGCGCCCTCCTGACCGAGGAGCGCCGACTCTTCTACGTCGCCGCCACCCGCGCGCGCGACCGGCTCGTCGTCACCGCCGTCAAGGCGCCCGCCGACGACGGCGACCAGCCCTCCCGGTTCCTCACCGAACTCGGCGTCGAGCCCAGGGACATCACCGGCCGCCCCCGTCGCCCCCTCGCCGTCGCCCCGCTCGTCGCGGAGCTGCGCGCCACCACCGTCGACCCGGAGGCGTCGCCCGCCCTGCGCGACGCCGCCGCCCGCCGTCTGGCCCGGCTCGCGGCGCTCGGCGACGAGGAGGGCCAGCCGCTCGTACCGTCCGCGCATCCGCACCGCTGGTGGGGCCTGTACGAGCCGACCCGCAGCGCCGTTCCGCTGCGCGACCGGGACCAGCCCGTCGCGCTGTCCGGCAGCGCCCTGGACCAGTTGGCGAACACCTGCGCGCTCCAGTGGTTCCTGGGCCGCGAGGTGAAGGCGGACGAGCCCGCCACGGCCGCCCAGGGCTTCGGCAACGTCGTCCATGTCCTGGCCGACGAGGTCGCCTCCGGCCGTACCCCCGCCGATCTCGCCGTCCTCATGGAGCGGCTGGACTCCGTGTGGGAGGCGCTCGCCTTCGACGCGCCCTGGAAGTCCAGCCAGGAGAAGGAGCACGCGCGCGTGGCGCTCGAACGCTTTCTGCGCTGGCATGTCATGGACCGCGGCGGACGCACTCCCGCCGCCACCGAGCACGGTTTCGACGTCACCCTGGAGGCGGGCGCGTACGAGGTGCGCATCCGGGGCTCGATGGACCGTGTGGAGCGGGACACCCAAGGCCGCGCCTACGTCGTCGACTTCAAGACCGGCAAGCGGGCCCCCACCAAGGACGAGGTGGCGCACCACCCCCAGCTCGCCGTCTACCAGCTCGCCGTACGGGAGGGCGCGCTGGACGAGGTCTTCGACGGCCGGCGCCCGGAGCCGGGCGGCGCCGAACTCGTCCAACTGCGCCAGCCGGCGCCGAAGAAGGAGGGCGGCGAGCAACTCCCCAAGGTCCAGGCACAGGAGCCGCTCGCGGGGGAGTGGGTCGGCGAACTGCTCACCACCGCCGCCGGCCGCGTACTGGACGAGAGGTTCACCCCCACCACCGGGGGACACTGCGCGAACTGCGCCTTCCACGCCTCGTGCAGCGCACGGCCGGAGGGCCGGCACGTCGTGGAGTGAGAGCCGCGCCCGGGGCGTCTCGGCGGCAACCGCCCGGCGGGCGTTGTCAGTGGTGGCGGATAGCCTCTCCGGGTGTCCGTACGTCTCACCGATCCCGAGCAGCTCAAGGAGCTCCTCGGCATCCCCTTCACCCCGGAGCAGGTGGCCTGCATCACGGCGCCGCCCGCCCCGCAGGTCGTCGTGGCCGGAGCCGGCTCCGGGAAGACCACGGTGATGGCCGCCCGCGTGGTGTGGCTGGTGGGCAGCGGACAGGTCGCCCCGGAACAGGTCCTCGGGCTCACCTTCACCAACAAGGCGGCGGGCGAGCTGGCCGAGCGCGTCCGCAAGGCGCTCGTAAGGGCCGGGGTCACCGACCCCGATGTGATCGATCCGGACCACCCCCCGGGCGAGCCCCGGATCTCCACGTACCACGCCTTCGCGGGACGGCTGCTCACCGACCACGGTCTGCGGATAGGACTTGAGCCGACGGCCCGGCTGCTCGCCGACGCCACCCGCTTCCAGCTCGCCGCGCGGGTGCTGCGGGAGGCGCCCGGACCGTACCCGGCCCTGACCAAGACGCTCCCCGCCCTGGTCAGCGATCTGCTCGCGCTCGACGCCGAGCTGGCCGAGCATCTCGTGGACCCGGGCGGCCTCGCCGCGTACGACGGCGAGCTGCTGCGCGCCCTGGACGGTGCCAGGCTCAGCAACGCCGAGCTGCGCAAGGTGCCGGAGACGGTGGCCGCCCGCCGTGAACTGCTGGACCTCGTGGGGCGTTACCGCGAGGCCAAGCGCGCCCGCGATCTGCTCGACTTCGGCGACCAGATCGCGCTCTCGGCCGGACTCGCCTCGACCAGACCCGAGGTCGGGACGATTCTCCGGGACGAGTTCCGGGTCGTCCTGCTCGACGAGTACCAGGACACCTCGGTCGCCCAACGGCTGCTTCTGTCCGGGCTCTTCGGCGGCGGCACCGGGCACGCGGTGACGGCGGTCGGCGACCCCTGCCAGGCGATCTACGGCTGGCGCGGCGCCTCCGTCGCCAATCTGGACGACTTCCCGGAGCATTTCCCGTACGCCGACGGCGGCCCGGCCGCCCGCTTCTCGCTCAGTGAGAACCGGCGCAGCGGCGGCCGTCTGCTCGACCTCGCCAACGGTCTCGCCGGGCCGCTGCGCGCGATGCACGAAGGCGTCGAGGCGCTGCGGCCCGCGCCCGGCGCGGAGCGCGACGGCGCGGTGCGCTGCGCCCTGCTCCCGACCCACGCGGAGGAGATCGAGTGGCTCGCCGACTCGATCGCCCATCTGGTGCGCACGGGCGAGGAGCCGGGCGAGATCGCCGTGCTGTGCCGTACGGCCGGTGACTTCCCGGAGATCCAGGGCGCGCTGGTGGCCCGTGACATACCCGTCGAGGTCGTGGGGCTCTCCGGGCTCCTCCATCTTCCCGAGGTCGCCGATCTCGTCGCCATGTGCGAGGTCCTCCAGGACCCGGGCGCCAACGCCTCACTCGTACGGCTGCTCACCGGACCGCGCTGGCGTATCGGGCCGCGCGATCTCGCGCTGCTGGGCCGCAGGGCCCGGCTGCTGGTCCACCGGGGCGGCGGCGAGGACGGTGAGGACGATCTCGACGCGCGGCTGGCCGCGGCGGTCGAGGGCACCGATCCGGCCGAGGTGATCTCGCTCGCGGACGCCCTCGACACCTTCCTGGAGCCCGCGGGCGCTCCGGCGGACGGGCTGCCCTTCTCCGCCGCCGCCCGTGTGCGGTTCGCGCGGCTGGCCGCCGAGCTGCGCGAGCTGCGCCGGTCCCTGGCCGATCCCTTGATGGACGTCCTGCACCGCGTCCTGGCGACGACCGGTCTGGAGGTCGAGCTGTCCGCGTCACCGCACGCGCTGGCCGCCCGCCGCCGCGAGACGCTGAGCGGCTTCCTGGACATCGCGGCCTCCTTCGCCGCGCTCGACGGGGAGGCGGGACTGCTGGCGTTCCTGGCGTTCCTGCGGACGGCCGCGCAGTACGAGAAGGGCCTGGACCACGCGCTGCCGGGCGGCGAGAACACCGTGAAGGTGCTCACCGCCCACAAGTCCAAGGGACTTGAGTGGAATGTGGTCGCCGTACCGGGACTGGTGACGGGACAGTTCCCCAACGGCCGGGCGCGCGAGGCCTGGACGTCCCAGCCGAAGGTCCTGCCGCACGCGCTGCGCGGCGACGCGCCGACCCTGCCGGATGTGCCGTCCTGGGACGCGAAGGGGCTCAAGTCGTTCAAGGACGCGATGAAGGAGCACCAGCACACGGAGGAACTGCGCCTGGGCTATGTCACCTTCACCCGCCCGCGCACCCTGCTGCTCGGCTCCGGCCACTGGTGGGGCCCGACGCAGAAGCGCCCGCGCGGCCCGTCGGACTTTCTGCGCGCCCTGTACGACCACTGCGCGTCGGGGTACGGCGAGATCGAGGCATGGGCGGACGAGCCGGAGGAGACCGACGAGAACCCGTCCCTGCGTGCCGAGACCACACCTCACGCCTGGCCCCTTCCGCTGGACCCGGAGTCCCTGGCCCGCCGACGCGCGGCGGCGGACACGGTCCTGGCACACATGGAGGAGCTGCTGAGGGCGGAGGCCGAGGACACATCCGCGGCCTCCGAGCGGGGTGAACCGCCCCACCGCACGGATCCGACGGCCCCGACGGATCCGACGGCCCCGACGGATCCGACGGGCCCGACGGCGCCGGCGGACCGGCCCGGCACGGCGGACCGGCCCGGCACGGCGGACCGGCCCGGCACGGCGGACCGGCCCGGCGCGACGGAGGAGGCCGGAGGGGGCGAGCCGGACTCCACCGGCCCCGGCGGCGCGCCCGCCGACGCGGGGCCGCCCGACATCGATCTGTTCGACGCCGAGCCGCCGGACGACGATCCGTTCGACACCGACCCGTTCGGGACCGAGCCGCCGGACGACGATCTTCCGGACGACGAGCCACCGGACGACGACCCCTCCGGCCCGGGCCCCGGCGACGCCGACCTGTCCGACCTGGCCGACTGGGACGCCTGGGACACCACCCGGGAGACGTCCGCCCCGGCCGGGGACAGGGCCGGGTCCGGTACCGGGGCCCCGGCCGGGGCCCC
>NZ_MAUD01000123.1 GCF_001700515.1 Streptomyces lushanensis | reverse complement strand
CTGTAGAGCTGTTCGGCCCGCCGATCCCGCCACCGAAAGCGTTCCCGGTCTGCGGGCCGAACAGCTCTACAGCGAGCGGTGGATGTTCCACGGACCGCGCTTCCAGGGCGTCAGCGAACTGAGCGCCATCGGCGATCGGTCCGTCCGCGGGGTCATCACCGCGCCGCGGGCGCCCGGCGCGCTGCTCGACAACGTCGGCCAGTTGCTCGGCTACTGGATCATGGCGACGCTCACCGAACGCACCACCGTGTTCCCGGTGGGGATGGAGCGCATCCGTTTCCACGGGCCCGATCCGGAGCCGGGCGAGCGGCTGGTCTGCGCGATCCGGATCACCGAGATCACCGATCTCACGCTCACCGCGGACATGCAGCTCGTCAAGGACGGTCGCGTGTGGGCGGAGTTCACCGGCTGGCAGGACCGGCGCTTCGACACCGATCCCAACATCCGTGAGGTGGACCGCTTTCCCGGCGAGCACACGCTCTCCACGCCGCAGCCCGAGGGCTGGACGCTGGTCCATGAGCGCTGGCCCGATCTGGCCACCCGGGAACTGATCATGCGCAATATCCTCGGCGGCGCCGAGCGCGCCCGCTACGAGGCGCTGCCGCCGGTCCGCCGACGGCGGTGGCTGCTCGGGCGGATCGCCGCCAAGGACGCGGTGCGCGGGGTCCTCTGGCAGGAGGGGGCGGGTGAGATTTATCCCGCCGAGATCGCCGTCGACAACGACGGTACGGGCCGCCCGCTGGTCCGCGGTGTGCACGGGCGCGAGGTGGGCGAGCTGACGGTGTCGATCGCGCACTGCCGTGAGACCGGCGTCGCCATCGCCCGGCGCGGCCCGTGCGGGATCGATGTCGAGGAGATCGCCGAACGGCCGCGCTCCACCGTCGAGACGGCGTGCGGCCCTGCCGAACTGGCCCTTCTCGACAGCCTGGTGGCCGGATCGGCGCGCGGCGCCGCGTTCTGGTTCACCCGGTTCTGGACGGCCAAGGAGGCCGTCGCCAAGGCGCGCGGGACGGGACTGGGCGGACGCCCGGCCGAGTTCCGTGTGGTCGCCGCGGAGCACGACCGGCTCCGTGTGGTGACCGAGGACCGGTCGTACGAGGTGGGTGTACGGGAGGTCGCCGATCCACGGGGGCTGCCCGAGCGGCGCTACGTCGTCGCCTGGACGACCGGTGACAGCACGACCGGTGACAACACGACAGGAGAGTCTGATGAGCACTGAGGCGATCGGCTTCGCGACCGCGGAGCCGGGGGAGCGTACGCCACCGGCCACCGGCGAGGACACCGTACTGGCCGACATCTCGGGCATGCTGCGTGAGCTGCTGGCCGAGGACGGTCTGGACGACGCCGAGATCACCCGGGAGACCACCTTCCACGACGATCTCGAACTGGAGAGCATCGATCTGGTGACGCTCGCCGGATCACTGCGCGAGCACTACGGCGACCGGGTCAATGTCGCCCTCTTCATCGCCGACCTGGAACTGGACGAGATCATCGCGCTCACCGTCGGTGAGCTGGCCGACTATGTCGCGGCGTCGCTGCGCGCCGGTGCGGAGGGCTGAGCCATGGCAAAGATCAGTACGGGCGAGATCACCACCCATGTCCAGCGGCTGCCCGCGGCGCGCCGGCCCGCGGACGGGAGCGAGCCGGCCGTGGTCGTCTTCGTGCACGGCCTGCTCACCGACAGCCTGGCCAGCTACTACTTCACCCTCGGCCCGGACTTCGCCGCCGCGGGACACGATGTGATCATGTACGACCTGCGCGGGCACGGCCGCAGCGACCGGCCGCGCACCGGCTACCGGCTGGAGTCCTTCGTGGCCGATCTCGTCGGGCTGCTCGACGCGCTGGACGAGCGGCGCCGGGTGCATGTGGTCGGCAACTCCTTCGGCGGCACGGTCGCCGCCGCGCTCGCCGCGTGGCACCCCGAGCGGGTCGCCACCGTCACCATGATCGAGTCCGAGCCGCCGGTGGAGGAGTGGACCCGGCACATGGCCGACGGTCTCGCCGACGCCAAGAACCAGCTCGTCCGCGAAGAGGTCATCAGCTGGATCTCGGCCAAGCACGGCGCGCACACCGCCCGGCTCTCCCGGGGCGCCGGCCGTATCCTGCGGACCACCACGCTCGCCGAGGACGTTCCGGCGGGCCGGGTCATCGGCGACGATCTCGACGCGCTCGGCTGCCCGGTGCTGGCGATCTTCGGCGACGAGTCCGGGCTGAGCGCCCAGGTGCCCGGCCTGGAGGCAAAGCTGGCGTCCTGCCGTACGGTGGTCCTCGCCGAGCAGGGCCACTCCGTCCTGGTGGAGCGGACCGAGGAGACCCGGAACCTGATCCTGGAGTGGGTGGGGGAGCACACGCTGGCCGAGGCGGTGCGGTGACCCGCTTCCTGCTGGTCGTCCCGCCGCTCGTCGGACATGTCAACCCGCTGGTCGGGGTCGCGGACGAACTGGCCGGGCGGGGCCATCAGGTGGCATGGGCCGGCCACGCCGACCAGATCCGCCGGCTGGCGGGCGCCGATGCCACGGTGTACGACTGCGCGGTGCCCGGCGCCGGACTGAGCAGACCGCCCGGACTCACCGGTCCCGCCGCGTTCCGCTTCCTGTGGGCGGAGTTCTTCGTGCCCCTCGCCGACACGATGGCGCCCGGTGTCGACGCCGCGATCGACGCGTTCCGGCCGGATCTCGTCCTCACCGACCAGCACGCCGTGGCGGGCGCGCTGGTCGCCGAGCGCCGTGGCGTCATCCATGTCACCTCGGCCACCACCTCGGCCGAACTTATCGATCCGCTGGCGGGGATGCCGAAGGTGGGCGCCTGGCTGAGCGAGCTGCTGGGCGCTCTGCGCACACGGATCGGTGATCCCGCGCGCACCGGCGATCCACGGTTCTCGCCGCACGGCGTCATCGCCTTCACCGGGCGCGAACTGCTCGGTGACACGCCGCCGCCGAACGGACGGACGTATTTGGTCGGCCCGGCCATCGCTCCGCGCGCGGACCGCTCGGACTTTCCCTGGGACGCGTTGGATCCGGCGCGCGCCACCGTGCTCGTCTCGCTCGGTACGGCCAACGCGGACGCGGGCGGCCGGTTCCTCGCGGAGGCGGTGACCGCGCTCGACAGCCTCCGCGA